>NZ_JBSFJW010000002.1:0-482016 GCF_053598255.1 Streptomyces sp. NPDC001157 | reverse complement strand
GCGAGCTCACCGGCCTGGGCGATCCCTCCGATCCCGGTGACGGCGACCGGAAGGGTCCGGGTCAGTGCGTGACAGCCCCGGCTCGTGGTGGCCATTCGCTCCTGGCCTTCCCCGATCCGGGCCAGGGCTGCCACGGTCGCCGGGGCGCTACCGCGCCGCTCGGCCAGCGTGGGCACGCCCGCGAGCCAGCCGTCCGGCCACGCCGCATTGCCGGGGGAAGCCCAGCGGAGCCGCATGGTCTCCCTCTCAATGCCCTGCAGGTACGCCCACCGGCTGTAGGCGTGCAGGACCACCCCCGGCGCGTAACAGATTCCTTTGTGGTTTCCGCGCACCTGTGCGCGGATGATGCCCTCGGCGGTGAAGCAGGCCAGTTGTGTGCTGACGCCGGCTCGCAGCGGACCGCCGGCCGGCAGCCTGCCCCTGGCCCCTCCCACTGTGTCCCCGAGCGCCAGGCCGAGCATCATCCCGCGCACCCGGGACTCTCTTCTCAGATGCTCCCTCTGGAGTTCCTTCTCGTGGGGCAAGGGCGTGCGCCTCTCTCCTCGGGAACAGTGGTGGGTGTCCGGGTGATGGTGATGTCGGGGAGTGCCCGTGCAGAAGGGCGAGTCAGGGCACGAGCAGTCCTGGTCGCGCTCGCCGACCACCGTAGCGTCAGTCTCACAGCGGGCTGACACGGCCCCAACGGTCAACTCGTCCTGCGGTTGCCGCCGAGGACTGTGGCGTTCCATCAGGTGCATCGGGCACATGGAACCGCAGTCGCCACAAACGGGAGCGGGCGGTGTCGTACTCCCTTGCGGAGCGGGCGACGGGCCGACCTTCCCCGTCAGAGGCGGTCCGCGTCGACCACGGCCTGGGCGAAGGCCGCCGGTGCCTCCTGCGGCAGGTTGTGGCCGATGCCGGTCAGCGTCCGGTGCTCGTACTTGCCGATGAACTTGTCGCGGTACATGGAACCGTTGCCGGGGAGGGTGAAGGGGTCCTTCTCGGGGTCGAGGGTGATGGTGGGCACCGCGATGGGCGGTGTCGTGGCCAGCTTCTCCTCGTAGCGGTCGTAGCGGGGTTCGCCCTCGGCCACGCTGAGCCGCCACCGGTAGTTGTGGATGACGACCGCGGCGTAGTCGGGGTTGTCGAAGGCGGCCGCGGTGCGGGCGAAGGTGGCGTCGTCGAAGTTCCAGGTCGGCGAGACGAGGTCCCAGACGAGCCGGGTCAGCTGGAGGCGGTGGTCGTGGTCCTCCATGGCCTTCTTGCCGCGCTCGGTGGCGAAGTAGAACTGGTACCACCATGTGTGCTCAGCGGCCGCCGCGAGCGGTTCGAGCTGGGCCTTGCGGTCGGTGATGAGGTAACCGCTCACCGAGACCAGGGCCTTGACGCGCTCGGGCCACAGCGCCGCGAGGATGTCGCCGGTCCGTGAGCCCCAGTCGAAGCCGGCGATCACCGCCTTGTGGATCTTGAGCGCGTCCAGCAGCGCGAGGATGTCCAGCGCGATCGCCGACTGCTGCCCGTTGCGGAAGGTGCGGGAGGACAGGAACCGAGTGGTGCCGTGACCGCGGAGGTAGGGCACGATCACGCGATAGCCCTCTTCCGCGAGCAGGGGAGCGACCTCGACATAGCTGTGGATGTCGTACGGCCAGCCGTGCAGACAGATGACCACCGGGCCGTGGGCGGGGCCCAGTTCGGCGTAACCGACATCCAGCAGACCGGCCTTGACCTGTTTCAGAGCGGGGAACGAGGCATCGGTGCCCGGAGTGGTCGAGAGGGCCGGTGCGGCGCTCGAAACGCCTTGCAGGCCGGCCAGCGAGGCGGCGGCCGCTCCCGTGCCCAGGCCCATGGCCGTGGTGAAGGTACGCCTGTTGATCATCTGAAGCCTCCCGCGTATTGGGGCAAGTTCCGCACGGCTGCCGCGAGTTCGACGGCGGGGCGACTCTGGCACAGCATGCGTCACCTGTCAAAGAGGTTACGGGGTGACCTTGCTAACCGATTAGAAGGGTGATGAATCTTGTGGCGCCGGTCGTCACCTGTCAGAGTGGTTACGTGATCGAGCGCATCGACCGATGAAGAAGTGGAGTTCGGCCATGAACAAGGAATCGATGACGGACCCGGCCGCGTCGGCACGGCACGCGCGGTTCGGCACGCTTCCCGAGCGCATCCGCTTCGAGGACATGACCGAAGAGGTGGAAGCCGGCCGCAGCGGTGGGGTGACTGCCTCGTACAACCCCGACGGCTCCTGGAAGTACTACTCGTGCCTCGCCCTTGACCTGGGGCTGTAGGCGTCCGTTCGTCATGACAGGAAGACCAATGAGACGACTTCTGACCTTTCTCGCGGCCGGAGTACCGCTGGTTGCGGCCTTATACCTGCCGACCGGGGCTTCCGCGGACACCCGAAGTTCCGCCGCCGCCCCCTTCAACTGCTCGACCGTCTCCGTAAAGGCCCCGGCCGGCACCGAGGTGGAGGCCGTGACGGTGACCCGCCAGGAGGGCGGCACCGTGAACGGGAGCGGGATCCTGGGCGGTTCGGTCACCGGCGTGCCGGCCTACTGCGAGGTGACCGTCACCCTCACCCATCCCGGCGACGGCGACCACGCCAAGGTACGGACGTGGCTGCCCGCGCAGGGCTGGAACGGCCGCTTCCAGGCGCTCGGCGGCAGTGCCTACGCCGCCGGGGACAACGGAGTGGGCCTGGCAACAGCGGTCAAGAACGGATATGCCACCGCCACCACCGACGCAGGCGTGGGCGACGTCCTGGACACCGGCTGGGCGCTGAACGGCAAAGGGCAGGTCGCCACCGCGCTGCTGAAGAACTTCGCCGACCGCTCCCAGCACGAGATGGCGCTCGTCGGCAGGCAGGTCGTCGACGAGGTCTACGGCCAGGCCGCCTCCTACTCCTACTGGAACGGCTGCTCCACGGGCGGACGCCAGGGCTATATGGAGGCCCAGCGCCACCCGGAGGACTTCGACGGCATCCTCGCCGACGCACCCGCCGTCAACTGGGACGAGTTCGAGGTCGCCACCCTGTGGCCGCAGGTGGTGATGAACGAGACGAAGACCCGCCCGGGCATCTGCAAGTTCAACGCCTTCAACCAGGCCGCCCTCAAGGCCTGCGACAAGCTCGACGGCATCGAGGACGGCCTGGTCTCCGACGCCGAGCGGTGCACCTACGATCCCCGCCGTCTGATCGGCACCAAGGTCGTCTGCGCCGGCAAGGAGGAGACCGTCACGGCAGCCGACGCGGCCGTGGTGCGCAAGATCTGGGACGGCCCGCGGACCACTTCGGGCAAGAGGCTCTGGTACGGCCTGCCGGTCGGCGCCGACTTCGCGTATCTCGCGGGCGACGCCCCGTTCTCCGTCCCGGCCGCCTGGGTCGCGTCATGGGTGGAGAAGCAGCCCTCCTTCGACACCTCGAAGCTGACATACGACCAGTTCACACAGGTGTTCAGGCAGTCCCAGGAGGAGTACGGCAAGGTCATCGGCGCGGACGACCCGGACCTGTCCGCCTTCCGTGACGCCGGAGGCAAGCTCCTCACCTACCACGGTCAGGCGGACCAACTGATCCCCACTCGGGGCACTGTCGACTACCGCGAGCGCGTCGAGCGGAAGCTGGGCGGCTCTCACCGGGTCGACGACTTCTACCGCCTCTTCCTCGCTCCGGGCACCGCCCACTGCGCACTCAAGGGCTCGGTGGACGACCTGGCGGCTCTGACCAAGTGGGTCGAGCAGGGCAAGGCACCCGTGACCCTCACCGCCTCCCTCACCAACGCCTCCGGCCAGACCCTCACCCGCGATCTGTGCCGCTACCCCCTGATCTCCCGCTACAAGGGCCAGGGCGACCCGGCCGACGCCGACAACTTCCACTGCGTCCCGCCGTACCGGCGCTGACCGGCATCGCTGCGCCACCTTTCAGCCCACCTTCCCGACACATCCCGACCCAAGATGGGGGACCCGTCATGGCAGTCAGCTACACAGCAGTCGTAGACGTCACCGGAGAGGGCCGCAACGGCGGCACCGTCCGTTCGCAGGACGGCCTCCTCGACCACAGCCTGGCCATACCCAAGGAACTCGGCGGCGCGGGCAACGCCACCAACCCGGAACAACTCTTCGCCGCCGGCTGGGCAGCCTGCTTCCTCGGTGCCCTGCGCCGTGCCGCCGCCACCCGCAGGATCAGGCTCGCCAGCACCGCCGTCACCTCCGAGATCACGCTCACGCACGGCGACGACGGCGAGTTCACCCTCTCCGCCACGCTCAACCCCGTCCTCGGCGGCGTCGACGAGCACACCGCCCGGGAACTCGCCGAGGCCGCCCACCAGATCTGCCCGTACTCCAAGGCGACCCGCGACAACATCCCCGTGAGGATCAACGTGGCCACGACCTCGGAGAAGGGCGACTCGCAGTGAAGACCGAGAAGGGTACGAAGCAGGCGCGCGGTCGGCAGTTCGCGCGGGTTGGCGCCGCGACGGTCCTGGCGGGTGTGGTGATGGGCACGCTCGCCGTCACCGCGAACGGCGCGTCCCGGCCTGCCGCGGAGGACCGGCAGGCCAGGCCGACCATCGTTCTGGAACACGGCGCCTTCGCCGACGGCTCCAGCTGGAACGGCGTGATCCAAAGACTGCACGCCGACGGCTACTCGGTCGTCGCGGCAGCCAACCCGCTGCGCGGCCCGCACAGCGACGCCGCCGCCCTGCGTACCGTCCTCGACCACATCAAGGGCCCCAAGGTCCTCGTCGGCCACTCCTATGGCGGCTCGGTCATCAGCGACGCCGCCGTCGACGACCCCCGGGTGAAGGCCCTGGTCTACGTCGCGGCGTTCCTCCCGGCACCCGGCGAGAACGCCCTCGCTCTGACGAACGAGTACCCCGGCTCCACCCTCCCCGACGCCCTCGACCCCGTTCCCTGCACCAATGCCGACGGCACCACCGGAACCGACCTCTACATCAAGCAGGACAAGTTCCCTCACCAGTTCGCCGCCGACGTCCCCGCGAACCAGGCCGCCCTGATGGCGGCCGCGCAACGGCCCATCGCTCAGGCGGCGTTGGAGGAGAAGGCCACCGCCGCCGCCTGGAAGGACAAGCCCGCCTGGGACATCGTCACCACGCAGGACCTCAACATCCCTGCCGCTGTGCAGCGCTTCATGGCCCGGCGCGCCCACGCCCACACCGTCGAAGTCGCCGCTTCGCACTCGGTGGCCGTCTCACATCCCCGTCTCGTCGCCGATGTCATCGAAAAGGCGGCACGGGCCACGCACTGAGACCCTCGCTGCCGACGCAGGCATGAAACTGCTCCGCCGGCCCCCTCGGCCGGCGGAGCAACCGGCAGGTCCCACAGGCCCGTCACGACTTTCCTCGTAGAGGTCTGCGCCACCTCAACTCTCCTGATGAAGAGCAGAGTTCATGCACACTTACTGATGCGTCTGAGCTCGTTGTCGTCTCAGGGACCAGCAGCCGGAGGTTGCCCAGTGGCCGTGGAAAACCCGAGCGATCCCTCATGGGCCCAGGTCCACGAGGGCATCGAGGCTGTGATCGCGCGCTGGGACGAAGCGCTGGAACGTATCTCCGACGAGACGGCGGCACAGCGCACCGTCCGCGACTATCTCGTGGACTACGTGTTTCCGCAGGGCGGTGGCTCCCCCCAGGAGCGCGCAGAGTTCCTGTTTCTGATCGTGCAGCGGTTGGCAGAACTGGAACGCGTCGGCGACGGCCTTGTCGTCCTCGAGTGGATAGCGGAGTTGTACGCCGGTCATACCGATCCCGAGGTGGCCGTACCCGCGCTCATGGCGCTGACCGACGCGGCCGTGGCACTGGCGGCGCACGACAAGGACCCGGGCCATGCCGTCGCGCTCCTGAAGCGGGCGGCGGACCAGGTTGCCCCCGAGGCTCACGTGACGATTCAACGAGCAGCGTGCCGAGCGCTCGCCCAGGGAGCCTTCCTCATCGGCACGGCCCACGTTGCCGAGGGCGACCGGGGCATCAGGCAGCAGGCCGAGCCGTGGTACACGATCCTCGACCGCTGGTCGGGGAGCGAAGACCTGATTCTGCGCTGGCGACTGGCACAGGCGCACTTCCATATCGGCCTGTCCCACCTGCTGTCGGGAGAGGACGCGTCGGCCGACGACAGGTTCGCCAGCGCGGCAGCACAGTGGAAGGGCCTCGCCGTCGACCCCGGTATGACCGGGGAACTCGACACGGAGTACTTCGCCCGGGGCGAGTACGCGCGCCGCGTCCTTCGCGCCGTACAACTTCCGGGCCAGGCGGCGAACCTCATCGCAGAGCTGCTGATGAGGCCTGCCGCGAACCGGTGGGAGAGATGGCGCGAGCGGCGTCAAGCGAAGGAACTCGTCCGCGCCGCGCAGTACCGGCACCGGAGGTCGGTCGGCGAAGTGAAGACGTGGTGCTGTTGCGGACAGCCCTTTGCGCTGCTCCTGCGCAACTTCGGTCTGTTGGAGTGGACGGTCCGTCAGCCGGGGGCGGGCGCGGGTGGAGACGGCGTCCACCAGGTTCAGACGTTCACCTATCAACGCCGTGGTGATCATGTGGTGCGAGAACTGGGACGCGAGGTCCCCATCGTGCAGGTGGCCACCTCGGAATCCGCAGGGCTCGAGCTCGACTCCTGGCGGTTCCACGGCGAGCCCCTCGTCCAGGCCCAACTGTACCTTTCGAACGACAGCTGGTTCGAGACGGTGACCCACCTGATCACCCTCGCCGAAACCATCATCATCTGGGCCGAAGGCATGACACCGGCACTCGCCCGGGAGATCGCTGCCGTACGCGCCCAAGGACGTATGCAGGACGCGGTCGTCCTCATCGAGGAGCTGGACGACGACCCCGCCCAACGGGCCCCGATCGCTTTCGCCCTGGCGCAGCAGATCGTCGGGCAGGACAGTGACGACCACGACGCGGTCCGGTCATTGGCGGACGATCTGATGACACAGGTCAGAACGTCACGCGAGCAACTCACACCAGAGTCCCCGGCCCTCGCCGGATTCCCGCATGTGGTGGACCTCCGCCAGGCCCCCGAGTCGGACAGCGCACAGCATCCCGCCGTCCTGGCCAGACGGCGGTACCACCAGGGGCTCGGGGAGCTTGCCTGGGACGAACGGATGGCGCGTCTGTCAAGGCGACTCCACTCCTGACGACGGCTGCGGGGCCTACGGCAGGTGGGCCAGTTGCCGGGCGACGGCGTCCTGCGCGGCGGGGGACAGCAGCGAACCGGCGCGTTTGAGGAGGCCGTACAGCCCGGGGCCGTGCTGCTTGGCCAGATCCGCGTTGTGGGCCAGTACGTCGAGTTCGTTGGCGGCCGTGATTTCGAGGAACGCCCTCAGGGCTTCGGGGGAGGGTTGGTGGTCTTGGCCGGTGAAGCGGTCGCGGAAAGCGACTGCCGGGGTGCCGTCGATGCGTGGGTAGACGACGGCGCGGTCGCAGCCGGCGTACAGATACACCAACGCCTCCGCCGACTCACCGATCAGGGCTTGGAGCGTTGCCCGTTCGGTGAGGGACAGGAGTTTCGTGGCGAAGCCGTCGGTCCCGTATGTCGCGTGGCAGAGGCCAGCGGTCTGCAGGTCGGGGCCGGCTCCCCACTCGGCCAGCAGCCGCTGCACCCGCAGCAGGTGTTCGAGCAGTGTGCCGCCAGGATGAGGTATGTGGTCGGCTCCGTGGCCGCGCAGGAATTCCTCGATCGCTGCCTGAGTCCTTCCCCCGCTTGAGGGGTGTTGCGGGGCCGATGGCATGGTCGGACGTCCTCTCACCTGTGGTGAACTCGGAACGAGGACCAGCCTATTGCGCGGCGTTCACCAGCTGATTCCGGCCGCCACCGGCAGGTGGTCGCTGCCCGTGGCCGGCAGCACCCACGAGCTCTCCGGCCTCACTCCGCGGACCAGGATCTGGTCGATCCGCGCCACCGGGAACTTCGCCGGCCAGGTGAAGCCGAAGCCGTCCCCGGCCACGTCCTGCGCGGAGCGCAGTCGTGAGGTGAGGCCGGCGAACGCCCGGTCGTCCGTGGTGCCGTTGAGGTCGCCGAGCAGCACCACCCGCTTGCTCTTCTCGGTGGCGACGGCCTTGGCGAGCGCCTGCGCGTTCCTGTCCCGCGAGTCCGTCCAGAAGCCCGCCCTGGGATTCACTCGTGCGGATCCCAGGTGGGCCACGTACACCGCCAGCGGACCGTGGTGCGTCGCCACCGTGGTGCGCAGCGCCCGGTTGTAGGACAGCTTGACGGCGGCCGGCTTGGTGGCACCCAGCGGCCCGTAGTCCATCTCGATGTCCACCGGCCGTGTGTCCGACAGGGGCAGCTTGCTCCACAGCCCTACCGTGCCCAGCACCGTGTGGTACGGGTACGCCTTCGCCAGCCCCTTCTCATAGGCGCCCCGCGCCTGCGGGGTGATCTCCTCCACCGCCAGCACGTCCGCGCCGGAGGCGACCAGGTCGCGGGCGGTTCCGGCCGGGTCGGGGTTGTCGGCGCCGACGTTGTGGCCGGCCACGGTGAGGTCGCTGCCCGGGTGGGACTTGTCACTGAGCATCCCGCCGAAGAGGTGCAGCCACACCGTCACCGGAAGCAGCAGCGCGGCCACCGCGGAGGCGGAGCGGCGCCACAGCGCCCCGGCCAGCAGCACCGGGATGAACACAGCGAACCACGGCAGAAAGGTCTCCACCAGGCTGCCGAGGTTCCCGGCCCGGTTCGGGACCTCAGCGTGCAGCAGCATGAGCAGACCGAGCAGCACCGCCAAAGCCGTGAGGACCGGGCCGCGCCTCCAGGGCTCAGGCCGAGACCCCCTTCGGAGGGCCCGCCGGATGGGCGCGCTCCACGCACGTGAGCCGGTGTCCCGGCGCCCGGCGCCGTCCTGTCCGGTCTCCGCCGGGTCCGCCTGCGTCATCGTCTGTTCTCGCTCACTGGCGGTCACCGCTGCATCCTCGGGTCTTCGGTGGGGTCGGCATACACAGGCGGGCAGCCACGATCGATCGCACTGGGGCGCAACTCGTAGTGCCAGGTTTCGTTCCGGTAGTTCTGGCACAGCCCGTACCGGGCGCCGTGCCGGGACAGCCATGCCGTCGCAACGGAACGCCCGAGGTCCACCGCGTCCCCCGACACGTGGGGAGAGGTCGCCGCGGTGGCCACCCATCGGGCGGCCTCGTTCTCGGATCCGTACTTGGCCACGGCCTGGCGAAGCAGCTGATTCTGGTAGGCCGTTGAACGCCAGCCGCTGTTGACGTAGAACTCGACTCCGTCGGCCGCGGCGGCCTTCGCCGCCCGGCGCAGGGCCTTGAGCAGATCTGGATCGAGCTTGGCCACAGCCGGAACCGAGTCGTCGAAAACCGTCACGCCGTTGGGGACGATCCCGTCGGCCTCGCCCAGCGCACCACTGTGCGCACCGCGATCAGCACCGGAAGGTAATGCGTCCGACGGAGGCGAAAGCGACGAGGAGGACGAGGACTTCGGCACCTGGTGGCCCAGGACTGCGGTGATCACCGCGATGACGACTATCAGGCCGACGACAAGCAGCCCACGAATCCGGCGGTTCGTCGTGGGTGCCGATGGTGGGGTCCGAGTCATACCGCCCAGTCAAGGCGGCACGGTGTTGCCGGCACGTATGCGGTTTTCGATATGCCGACGATATGCGCCGACTCGCTGCGTAAATGACATGCGTGTGCGGGGTGTTGAGGACGAACCTTGTCCGGGGAACAGCTCGCCTTCCCGTCTTCGGTCGTACGAGAGGTCTCTGTGCCGTTCACTTCCGCCGCGTCCGATTCCTCTCGACGTGTTCCGTCAAGCCTGTGGCGCGACGCCGACTTCCGCCGGCTCTGGGTGGGCCAGACGATCTCCCAACTGGGCGAGCAGGCAAGCCTGGTGGTTCTGCCGCTCCTTGCCGTCCTGACGCTGGACGCCGGCGCCGGCCAGTTGGGCGCCCTGCGCGCGGCGGGGCAGGCGCCGATCCTGTTGCTGTCGCTGTTCGTCGGCGCGTGGGTGGACAGATGGCGGACCCGTACGGTGATGGTGCTGACGGACGCCGGTCGGGCCCTGGCACTCGGCGGCGCCGCCGTAGCCGGCCTCCTCGGATGGCTCGGCCTGCCGGAGATGCTCGCGGTCGCCTTCGCCGTCGGTGCTCTGTCCGTGTTCTTCGACATGGCATACCAGGCGTCGTTGGTACGCCTGGTGAAACACGATCAGTTGGTACGGGGCAACAGCGCACTCGAGGGCAGCAGGTCCGCTGCGCAGATCGGCGGTCCCGCCCTCGGCGGTGCGTTGGTGTCCGTGCTGTCGGCGCCGATCGCTGTCGCCGCCGGCGCAGTGTGCTTCACGCTGTCGTTCCTGTCGATCCGGCGGATGGGGCGCCGCGAGTCGATCTCGGAAGGTCCTCCTCGGCTCTGGTGGCGCATCCAAGAGGGCCTGCGCTTTGTCGCCGGTGACACCTTGCTGCGGACCGTGTGCCTCGCATCGGCCGCCTTCCAGTTCTTCTTCGCGGCTGCGATGACCGTCCATCTGCTGTTCCTGCCACGGGACCTGCACCTGTCGGGCACCGCCGTCGGCCTCGCCCTCGCGGCGACGGGGCCGGGCGCGCTCCTGGGCTCGCTGCTGGCCGCCCGTCTGCCGGGCCGGATCGGATACGGACCCGTGCTCGTGTCCGCGGCAGCGCTGGGCGACGGCGTGTTCCTGTTCGTGCCTGCGCTGCACGGTTCCTCTGCGGTGACGGTTTCCGCGCTCGTCGCGGTCAACTTCGTCTTCGGGACCTTCAGTCAGCTGGTGAATGTCACGGTCATGGCCGTCCGGCAGAGCGTCGCTCCGGACGGGATGCAGGGCCGCGTGGCCGCGACGATCAACTTCGTCGGCATGGGGCTGACCCCACTCGGCTCGCTGCTCGGCGGCCTTCTCGCGGAAGCGTGGGGAACGCACACCAGCCTGCTGGTGACAGCCGCAGGCATGCTGCTGTCACCGGTACTGATGGCCCTCTCCCCACTGGCCCGGCTGGGACCGCAAGGTGCTCATGCCGTCGACGACGCCTGAGATGACATGAAGGGCGGAGAGAGGGTCAGCCCTCTCCGCCCCTCCGCCCCGCGGGTCCGAGGCCCGCACCTCAGGCCCGAACGGTCAGTCGCGGACTACGCATGCCCGAACCAACTGCCGCCCCACACCGCTCGGGTGCCCGCAGGGCAGGTCAGACGGAAGTCCCACCGGCCCGAGTAGGAGCGCCGGAACTCATGGCGGCCGTCGGTGCAGTCCACATACACCGGGTACGTGTGGCTGTCGCAGGTCAGGTAGACGTTTCGGTTGCCGTCGGTGCGCCCATTGAAGCAAGCCACCCCGAGCTCGCTCTCCTCCGGGGACGAGGCGCGCTGCACAAAGTCGAGCAGCGAGTGCTCCAGTGGGGCGCTCTCCTGAACGGTTCGCCCTTCAACGTTGGTGGCCTGGGCCTGCGCATCGCTGGACGTGCCCGCAGCGCCGGCCGGCACGGACGCACCGGCCAGCGCAGTGACAGCGATCGCCACGGTGGCTGCAACGTTCCTCATGGACGTCAAGTTCTCCTCCACAGAAGGGACAATGGGCTACAGATGCAACGGAAGGTAGCGAATTACGCCCGGCACCTCCAGCCAGACATCCACTGGATCGCCACTGGTTGACGCGCCCACCGACACCGTGTGGTTGACAGCGAGGTTCTTGTCCGAGTGATGTGAACACCTCGTGGAGCATGTGTCCGAAGAACTGTTATCCGAGACCCATCGACCGGTCTCCCAGGTATCGGGCAGGATCGTTCGGCGTCGAGGACGGGACACTTTTCATGGGTACACAGCGCACGGTGGAGCCGGCGGCACTGGTGGCCGCCGCCCGAGGGGGCGACCCGGAAGCTCAGGACGCCCTGGTCAGTGCGTACCTCCCGCTGGTCTACAACATCGTGGGGCGGGCGCTGAACGGCTCGGTCGACGTCGACGACGTGGTGCAGGAGACCATGCTGCGTGCCCTGGACGGGCTGGGCGGTCTGCGCGCCCCCGAGAGTTTCCGTTCCTGGCTCGTGGCGATCGCGATGAACGAGATCCGCAAGCAGTGGCAGGACCGGCAGTTCGCCCCGGGCACCGTGGAGGAGGCCGAGGAACTCGCCGATCCGGGCGCCGACTTCGTTGACCTGACCCTCGTACAGCTTCAGCTCTCCGGCCAGCGTCAGGAGACCGCGCGTGCCACTCGCTGGCTGGAGCCGGACGATCGGGGACTGCTGTCGCTGTGGTGGCTGGAGTGCGCGGGCGAGTTGACCCGGGCCGAGGTGGCCGCCGCACTCGAGTTGTCGTCGCAGCACACCGCGGTACGGGTGCAACGGATGAAGGCGCAGTTGGAGGCGGCACGCGTGGTGGTACGGGCGCTCGACGCGCAACCTCCGTGCCTGGAACTGCGCAGCATGCTGGGCACCTGGGACGGGCGGCCCTCGGCGCTGTGGCGCAAACGAATAGCCCGGCACGCCCGTGGCTGCGGGCGGTGCTCCGGCCTGTGGAGCGGGTTGATGCCCGTGGAGGGACTGCTGGCGGGCCTGGCACTGGTCGCTGCGGCGCCCTCACTGCTGGCGCGTGTGCGAGCCGCCGGCGGAGGGATGGCCGAGGCCGGCATGGCCGTGCCCGGCGCGGCGCCCCGGGCCTCCGGTGGCCGTACCGGACCGGGCCCGGGAGCCGGACACCGTGCCGCGCGCGGGCGGGCGACGTCCCGGAGCGAGGTGCGCCGACGCCGGCGCAACCGACGCCGGGCCGTCGGCGGGGCCGTCGTGGCGGCCTGTGTGGCGGGCGGCGGCCTCTGGTACTTCGGCACCGGCCCCGGGACCGGCGGCGAAGGGGGCAGCGCCGAGCACGCCGCGGGCGCTCCCGTCGCGGACCTGTCGGAATCCAGTGCCGTCGAGACTCCGCCGTCGGCCTCCACGTCTCCGTCCCCTTCTCCGTCCGCGTCACCGACGAAGAAGGCGAGCGCTTCCAGGAGCCCGCGCCCCGTGAAGAAGGACGCCCCGGCTCCCCGCCCGTCCGCTCGCCCGTCCCGCACGGGGACCGGCACCCCAGAAGCGTCGTCGACACCGTCGGGCACCGTCGCGCAGGTGGTCGCGCTGGTGAACAAGGAGCGGGCGGCCAACGGCTGCGGTGCGCTCACCGAGGACCCGCAGTTGGAGAAGGCGGCGCAGGGCCACTCCGACGACATGGCCGCCCGGAAGTTCTTCGACCACACCAATCCGGACGGCGCCGACCCCGGGCAGCGCATCACCGCCGCGGGCTACAAGTGGTCCACGTACGGGGAGAACATCGCCCAGGGGCAGCAGACGCCGCAGGCGGTGATGGAGTCCTGGATGAACAGCCCCGGCCACCGCGCCAACATCCTCAACTGCTCGTTCAAGGACATCGGCGTGGGCGTCCACAACGGGTCGGGCGGGCCGTGGTGGACGCAGGACTTCGGCGCCAAGCCCTGAAGGGCGAGAGGCCGTTGCCCGGCAGGTGCCGCGGGCGGATCGCTCAGCGCACCGGGAAGCCGAAGGAGTACCCCTGCTGCTTCAGCCACGGCAGGATTTCACGCAAAGCCGCCACGGTCTGGGAGCGGTCTCCGCCGGCGTCGTGGAAGAGGATCGTCGGGCCGTTGGACAACTCGCTCTTGACGGTGGCGACGATGGCGGCGGCGCCGGGGCGTTCGAAGTCCTTGGAGTCCACGTTCCAGCCCAGCGGCCGCATCCCCTGCCCGGCGGCGAGGTGCCTGCTGTAGGGCGTGAAGGCACCGCCCGGGGCCCGGTAGTACTGAGGCCGGACGCCCCCGGAGGCCTTGGTGATCATGTCGGCGGCGTCCAGGATCTCCTTGGACTGGTAGGAGTTGGGCTTCTTGTCCATGGTGGTGTCGTGCGACACCGTGTGGTCGCACAGCCGGTGCCCGGCCGCCACCACCGCCTTGACCATGTCAGGATGCGCCTGGGCCTGAGTGCCGACCATGCAGAAGGTGGCCTTCACCCCGTTGTCCTTGAGCACCTGGAGGACCTGCGGGGTCCAGACCGGGTCCGGCCCGTCGTCGATGGTGATGTTGACGCCCCGGGTGCCCTGGTCCGACGCGTGCACGATGGTCACCGCCACCGGGGTCCGGCCGGCGCCGGCCGCCGCTGCGGAGCGGTGCGCCGAGGCGCCCGAGTGTTGCTCGCTGAAGGGGCCGGCCTGCGCGGTCCATACCGACGTGGCCGCCGCCACCGCCGTCACCCCGACCGCCGCCGCGAATACCCGGCCGTACCAACCCCGCCCGCCATGCCGCGCCATGTCCGCCCCGCCCTTGTCTTCCCGGTGTTTCTTGTGCACCTGTCAGGACGGCGAAAGGTTGCTCCGGGATCCGTCTGTTACTGATCACGGACAATTCCGCGGGAGTTCCGGGACGGACGACCGGCGCACAGGGGTGGAACAGGGGCGAGACCTCCGCCGGACAGCCGGTTCTTCGACGCCAGGGCGCGGTGAGCCGGGCCGATCGGCCGTTGTCACGGGGTGTGGCCGCGACCGTGGTCCGTACGTCGGGCGCTGAACTCGACGTACGGATGCGGGATCGCGGCTCGGTGAGCGTGAAGGTGGCGTACTCGCCGTGGCTGCACGCGGAGGGCGGCTGTCCCCGGAGGCAGGGCGAGTTCACCCGGCTCACCGTCAACGAGCCGGGCGTGTACCGGATTTCTTCCGAATACATCGCCGCAGTCACCGACGCCGAACCGTCCTCGCCTCCGCTGCTGGCGGCCAGTGGTGACCGTCGCTGTGGAACGCCTCCTCAGGCCGCCGGCCGGATCAGCCCGGACTCGTAGGCGAAGGTCACCGCCTGGACGCGGGCGCGGGCGCCGATCTTGGCGAGGATGTGGCTGACGTGGGACTTGACGGTGGTCGGGGCGATGGACAGCCGGACGGCGATCTCGGTGTTGGACCAGCCGGAGGCGACGGCCGTCAGGACGTCGCGTTCGCGTCCGGTCAGGGTGTCCAGTCCGGCCTCCCGGCCGGCAGGGCGGGCCGCCGGCTGCTCGCGGACCGCGTCGATCAGTGCTCGGGTGAGGGCGGGGGTGATCGCCGCGTCTCCGGCGGCCACCACGCGGATGGCCGCGGTCAGTTCGTCGGGGGCGGCGTCCGTGAGGAGGAATCCGGCGGCCCCGGCGCGCAGGGCGGCGTAGGCGTGCCTCTCGTGCGGGGGAGAGGTCAGAACCAGGACGCGGGGAGGCGGTCCGCCCGCCGTTGCGGCCTCGGTGGCCGTGAGGAGCCGGGGGAGGCGCGCGGGGCGTGCGATGCGCCGGATGGCTTCGATGTCGCCCGTACCGGCGAGGTGGCTGTCCATCAGGACGACGTCCGGACGGAGCGCGGAGCACATGCCGACCGCCTCGGCTGCGCTCGCCGCTTCGCCCACCACGGTCAGGTCGGGCTCCCTGGTCAGGAGCATGCGCAGGCCGACGCGTTGCAGGGACTGGTCGTTGACGATGAGTACGGAGACCATGGCTGCCCTTCCCGCCTCTAAACGAAACGGTTTCGTTCACTTGGGAATCAGCTTAGCCCCCTCAGGTAGCGAAGCGGCATCGTTCTTTTTATGGTCTGGGTCACATCTCTCGACCGTCTTGGAGAGCGCCGCTTCCCGGGAGTGTTCAGGGCTCGCGGTGCTCGTGTGCCGCCTGTTCCAGCGCCTCCGCCTCGGCCTCGGCCAGCCGCTGCTCGGCCTCGACGTCGATCGACCGCGTCAGCAGCCAGTAGAGCGCCGCCGCGACCGGCAGTCCGATGAACAGCGAGATGTCGGCTCCGTCGAGTGCGTCGGCGACGGGACCGGTGTAGAGGGTGCCGACGGAGAAGAAGGGGATCATGACGGCGAAGCCCACCAGGTAGGAGATGATGCCGTGCCAGCCCCAACGGCCGTATATCCCACGGGGGTTGAAGATCTCGGCGATCGCGTAGTGACCGCGGCGCACCACGTAGTAGTCCATCAGGTTGACCGCGGTCCACGGGATGAACAGATAGAGCACCAGCAGCAGGAAGTTGTTGAAGTTCTCAAGGAAGTTGGAGGTGGCCGCCAGCGCGCCGACGAGGGAGAGCGCCGCGGTCAGCCCGATGGTCACCAGCCGCACGCCGAGTGTCGGCGTCACCCGTCTGATCGAGTCGATGGCGCTGATGAGGGTCAGCGAACCGCCGTACATGTTCAGCGCGGTGACGGAGACCAGGCCCAGGACGGCGAAGAGCAGCACGATCGCGCCGAACCCGCTGAACACCTTGTCGCCGGCCGCGTTGATCGACTTGATCGTCTCGAAGTCCTTGCCCGCCCACGCGGCGAGCAGCGCCCCGAGGACCATCAGCCAGATGCCGCCGAGCGCCGAGCCGAAGTAGGTCCAGTAGAAGGTCTTGCGGACGGTCACGCCCGGCGGGAGGTAGCGCGAGTAGTCGGAGACGTAGATGGCCCAGCTGATCTGGTAGCCGGCGACCACGCCGAACTGCGCGAGGAACGGCGTGGCCTTGAAGGCGCCGAGGTCGAAGGAGCCCGCCGGGTAGTGCAGCGTGACCAGGACGCCCACCGTGAAGATCCCGAAGACGACCAGGAAGGAGTACGTCAGGAACTGCTCGGCCTTGTGGATGACGTCGTAGCCGACAAGCGCGATCACGAGGGCGACGACGGTGACCACGACCACCCACAGCTTGACGCCCCCGTGCACCGTGGTGTGCATCGCCTCACCGGCGAGGATGGTGTTGAAGACGTTGAAGCCCGCGTACTGGACGTAGGCGAACAGCCACACCAGCAGGGCGCCGACATAGCCGAACTGGGGCCGCGACTGGATCATCTGCGGCAGTCCGAGCTGGGGGCCCTGGGCCGAGTGGAAGGCCATGAAGAAGGTGCCGAGGACGGTACCCGCCACGATCGCGATCAGCGACCAGATGAGGTTGCCGCCCTCGGTGATGCTGATCAGACCCACCGCGAGCGTGGCGATCTGCGCGTTCGACATGAACCACAGGGGGCCCAGATGCCACAGCTTGCCGTGGCGCTCGTCCAGCGGGACGTAGTCGATGGAGCGGATCTCCAGGCCCGACACCCGCGGTTCCGACGAAGTGGTCACGGCACCTCCAGCGTGATGATCCGCCCCTGTGGCCGGATTCATTCCCCGGAGGCGTCCGGTCAAGCGGTCATTACCGACCCTTGACCGGACGGATCACCGAGGTCAGACGGCCGGGCTGGGGAACGTCGGATACTCCACCCCGGAGACGTGCTGGACGACACGGATGACCTGGCAGGAGTAGCCGAACTCGTTGTCGTACCAGAGGTAGAGGATGGCGTTGTCGCCGTCCACCTTGGTGGCGCCCGCATCGACGATCGAGGAGTGGCGCGAGCCGATGAAGTCGCTGGAGACCGCGTCGGGAGCGGTGGTGAAGTCGATCTGGCGCCTCAGCGGCGAGGTCAGCGACACATTGCGGAGGTAGTCCAGGACCTCCTCGCGGTCGGTCTCGCGGCCGAGCCGCAGGCTGAGGATCGCGATCGAGACATCCGGCACCGGGACGCGGATCGAGCTGCCCGTGATGGGCGCCTTGAGGTCGGGCAGCGCCTTCGCGACGGCGGAGGCGGCACCGGTCTCGGTGATGACCATGTTGAGCGGCGCGGAACGGCCGCGGCGGTCGGCCTTGTGGTAGTTGTCCAGCAGGTTCTGGTCGTTGGTGAACGAGTGGACGGTCTCCACATGGCCGCGCAGCACGCCGTACTCGTCCGCCATCGCCTTCAGTGGCGGCACGATCGCGTTGGTGGTGCAGGACGCGCAGGACAGGATCTGCTCGTCCGGCTTGATCGTGTCGTGGTTGACGCCGTGCACGATGTTCGGGACGTCGCCCTTGCCCGGCGCGGTCAGCACGACCTTGTCGATGCCGGGGCGCAGGTGCTGGGAGAGGCCCTCGCGGTCGCGCCACTTGCCGGTGTTGTCGATCAGGATGGCGTTGCTGATGCCGTACGCCGTGTAGTCGACCTCGGACGGGTCGTTCGCGTAGATCACCTTGATCGCGTTGCCGTTGGCGAAGATCGTGCTGCTCGCCTCGTCCACCGTGATGGTGCCCTGGAACTGGCCGTGGATGGAGTCCCGGCGCAGCAGCGAGGCCCGCTTGACGAGGTCCTCGGAGGCCCGGCCGCCGCCACCGCGCACGACGATCGCGCGTAGCCGCAGACCGTTGCCGGAGCCCGCCTTCTCGATCAGCAGGCGGGCCACCAGGCGGCCGATGCGCCCGAAGCCGTAGAGGACGACGTCACGGCCCTCGCCGCGCTCGATCTTGTTGGCGCCGGTGGCGCCCGCGACGGCCTCCGCGGTGAAGGACTCCACCGACAGACCGCGGTCGTCGCTCTTGTACGTCGCCGCGAGCATGCCGATGTCGATCTGCGAGGGGCCGAGGTCGAGCGCGGTGAGCGCCTTCAGGAACGGCATGGTCTCGGTGACCGAGAGCTCCTCGCCGGCGATCTGCCGGGCGAACCGGTGCGTCTTGAGGATGCTGACCACCGACTTGTTCACCAAGGAGCGGCTGTGCAGCAGGACCGTCACGTCCCGCTCGCGGTGCAGCTTCCCGATGATCGGGATCATGGACTCCGCGATCTCCTCGCGGGTCTTCCAGTTGGTGAACGAGTCGTCGTTGACAGTCACAGATCCATCTTTCGAGCTAGGCAGCGCTCATATGTTAATCCCTGTTTGATCGATCGTTTGAGCGGGGTTCGTCACATCGCTCCTCACGCCCCGCGCGGACCTGGAATCGAGACGATCCGCCCGCCCGTCCGTACCTCACGGGCATGGGGCACGCCCGCCCCTGCAACCGCCACCGGACCGACCGAGGGACGTACACCATGAACGCAACCGCAGCCATCGGCGTGACCGGCCTGGGCGTGATGGGCCGCAACCTGGCGCGGAACTTCGCCCGCAACGGCTACACCGTGGCCGTCCACAACCGCACGGCGGGCCGCACCCGCGCGCTCATGGAGGTGTACGGCGACGAGGGCACGTTCGTCCCCGCCGAGAGGCCCGCGGACTTCGTGGCCGCCCTCGAACGCCCCCGCCGACTCATGATCATGGTGCAGGCAGGGGAGGCCACCGACGCGGTCATCGACGAGTTCGCTCCGCTGCTGGAGCCCGGCGACATGATCATCGACGGGGGCAATGCCCACTTCGCCGACACCCGCCGCCGCGAGGCCGCCCTGCGCGAGCATGGCATCCACTTCGTCGGCACCGGCGTCTCCGGCGGCGAGGAGGGCGCCCTCGAAGGCCCGTCGATCATGGTCGGGGGCTCGGCGGAGGCATACGACGTCCTCGGCCCCATGTTCGAGACCATCAGTGCCAAGGTCGGCGGCGAGCCATGCGCCGCGCACATCGGCAGCGACGGCGCCGGGCACTTCGTCAAGATGGTCCACAACGGCATCGAGTACGCCGACATGCAGCTCATCGCCGAGGCCTACGACCTGCTGCGTCAGGTCGCCGGCTACAGCCCGGCCGAGATCGCCGCCGTCTTCCGCCACTGGAACGAGGGCCGTCTCGGCTCCTACCTGATCGAGATCACCGCCGAGGTGCTGGCCCACACCGACCCGGTCACCGGCGCCCCCTTCGTCGATGTCGTCGCGGACGCCGCGGGTCAGAAGGGCACGGGCCGCTGGACCGTGCAGACCGCGCTCGACCTGGGCTCCCCGGTCACCGCGATCGCCCAGGCCACCTTCGCCCGCGCCGCCTCCGGCCAGCGCGACCTGCGGGCCGCCTACTCGGGCCTGCCCGGCGGCACCCGGCCCCCGCTCAGCCGCACCGAGGCCGAACGCTTCACCTCACAGGTCGAGCACGCCCTCTACGCGTCCAAGGTCATCGCCTACGACCAGGGCTGGAAGATGATCCAGGACGCGGCCGCCGAGTACGGCTGGAAGATCGACCTCGGCACCGTCGCCCGGATCTGGCGCGGCGGCTGCATCATCCGCGCCTCCTTCCTCGACCGCATCCGCGCCGCCTACGCCTTCGACCGCGACCTGGTCAGCCTGCTCGGTGAGATGGAGTTCGCCATGGAGATCACCGACGCGCAGGTCCCCTGGCGGGAGATCATCGCCTCCGCCGCCCGCCGCGGCATCCCCGTCCCCGCCTTCTCCGCCGCCCTCGCCCACTACGACACCCTGCGCGCCGACCGCCTGCCCGCGGCCCTCCTCCAGGGCCAGCGCGACTACTTCGGCGCCCACACCTACCACCGCACCGACTGCCCCGGCACCTTCCACACCCACTGGACGGCACCGGAACGCTCCGAAACGACGGCCTGACCGGCACGGTCCGTCCTTTACCGGGCGGGCCCCCTGCCCAGATTGCGCCAGGCGATGCCGCCCAGTACCGGCGCCATCCACATCAGCAGCAGCCAGACCGCCTTGGGCAGGTGGCGCACCAGTGCGGCCGGCGTCCTGACGCAGTCCACGAAGGCGTGCAGGCACAGCACGACCACCAGGGCGTACAAGGCGAAGGCGACATAGGCGGTCATGGATCCGGTTCCTTCCTGAGGGTCCCGGTGCCCCAGCGGGTACCGGGATCTTGCCTGTTCGCCCCTTCATCGCACGAGGCCGCCCCGGCGGTTCACGCAATCGCACCCCTCTTGCCCAGTCGCATCCGGCGCGCCCGTCCTGTCCAGCCTTGACGCCCCGACCTGCGCCGACAAGGCTTCGGGCAACACCCGCCCGGACAGCTAGGACGACGATGGCAGACTCCCCGGACACTCCCGACAACAGAGCCGCGGGCCGGCCGCTCCAGGTGGAGACGCACGGCCTCGACGTCATCGCCGACGCCGAGCGCAAGGGCACCCCGCGGACGCTGTTCTGGCCCTGGTTCGGCGCCAACGTCTCCATCCTGGGGCTGAGTTACGGCGCCTTCGCGCTCGGCTTCCGGATCTCCTTCTGGCAGGCGCTGACCGCCGGCGTCATCGGCATCGTCTTCTCGTTCCTGCTGTGCGGGTTCATCGCGGTGGCCGGCAAGCGCGGGTCGGCGCCCACCATGGTGCTCAGCCGCGCCGCGTACGGGGTGCGAGGCAACCGCCTGCCCTCGGTGATCTCCTGGGTGCTCACCGTCGGCTGGGAGACCGTGCTGTGCGCGCTCGCCACCATGGCCACCGCGACGGTGTTCGGACGGCTCGGCTGGGGCGGCGGCACCCAGACCAAGATGGTCGCTCTCGTCCTGGTCGGCGCGCTGACCGTCATCGGCGGGGTGATGGGCTTCGACCTGATCATGCGGCTGCAGACCGTGATCACGATCGTCACCGGCGTCCTGACCGTCGTGTACGTCGTGCTGGTCGCCGACCACATCCACTGGAGCACCGTCAGCGCGATCCCGGCGGGCTCCGCCCAGGAGTTCATAGGCGCCCTGGTGTTCATGATGACCGGCTTCGGCCTCGGCTGGGTCAACGCCGCCGCCGACTACTCCCGCTATCTGCCGCGCAGTTCGTCCGGCCGGGGCGTGATCGGCTGGACGACGTTCGGCGCGTCCGTGGCCCCGCTGCTCCTGCTGGTCTTCGGCCTGCTGCTGGCCGGCTCCTCCAAACCGCTCTTCACGGCGGTCGCCGCCGACCCCATCGGCGCGCTCACCACCATCCTGCCGACCTGGTTCCTGGTCCCCTTCGCCGTGGTCGCGGTGCTCGGCCTGGTCGGCGGCGCGGTCCTCGACATCTACTCCTCCGGCCTCGCCCTGCTGTCGGCAGGCATCAGGATCCCCCGCTATCTGGCCGCGTTCGTCGACGGCGTCCTGATGATCGCGGGCTCGGTCTACATCGTCTTCTTCGCCGACGACTTCCTCGGCCAGTTCATGGGCTTCCTGACCACCCTCGGCGTCCCCATCGCCGCCTGGTGCGGCACCATGCTCGCCGACCTGGCGCTGCGCCGCCGCGACTACGACGAGGGCGACCTCTACCGCCCGGCCGGCCGCTACGGCGACGTACCGCTCACTCCGTTGCTCCTGACCCTCGCCGCCACCGCCCTCGGCTGGGGCCTGGTCACCAACTCGGCCGCGAGCTGGCTGACTTGGCAGGGCTATCTCCTGGCACCGTTCGGCCTCGGCGGCAAGTCCGGCGCCTGGGCCTACGCCAACCTCGGCGTCCTCGCCGCCCTGGCGGTGGCCTTCCTCGGCACCCTGGCCCTGGGCCCCGCCCGCGTCCGCGCCCAGGAGGCCGAGGCACCGAGCCCGGCCACGGGGGAGGAGGTGCCGGTCGCATGACCTCGTCCGCCACCGGACTGCTCGCCGTCATCGACATGCAGCGCGTGTTCGCCGACCCCGGCAGCCCCTGGGCCACCTCCCGCTTCACCGAGGCCGCGGCAGGAGTACGACGCCTGCTGCCGGCCTACGGCGACCGGGTCGCCTTCACCCGCTTCCTGGCCCCCGCCGAGCCGGACGGCGCCTGGCAGGCCTACTACCAGCGGTGGCCGTTCGCCCTCCAGCCCCCGGAAGCCCAACTCTGGCAACTGGCCGACGAGTTCACACCTCACGCCCGGCATGTCGTCGACGCCACGACCTTCGGCAAGTGGACACCGGAACTCGCCCGGCACATCGGCCCCGAGGGACGCCTGGTCCTGGCCGGCGTCAGCACCGACTGCTGCATTCTGTCCACCGCGCTCGCCGCCGCCGACGCCGGGGTGGAAGTGCTCGTCGCGGCCGACGCCTGCGCGGGCGCGGACGACGACTCGCACGCCAAGGCGCTGCACGTCATGGACCTGTACCGCCCGCTGATCCGCGTGACCACCGTCGCCGAACTCCTCGGGGAGGAGGGGTGAGCGAATCCCCGCTCAAGCAGCGCCGCCTGGCCCTCCTCGGCGGAGGCTTCAGCCTCGACGACGACGGCCTGCTGGACGACTGGCTGCTGAGCCACGCGCGCGCCACCCGCCCCCGTGTGTGCTTCGTGCCCACCGCCAGCGGGGACGCCGCCCAGTACATCGAACGGTTCTACGACGTGTTCCGGTCACGCCACACCGGGGAGCCGACCGTACTGCCGTTGTTCCGACGGGAGTTGGACGACGAAGCGCTGCGTGCGTTCGTGCTCGCGCAGGACGTCGTCTACGTGGGCGGCGGCAACACCGCGAACATGCTGGCGGTATGGCGCACGCACGGGGTGGACCGGCTGCTGCGCGAGGCCTACGACCGGGGCACCCTGCTGTGCGGCATCAGCGCCGGCGCCAACTGCTGGGCGGAGGGATCGCACACCGACTCCTTCGGCCCTCTCACCTTCCTGCCGGACGGACTGGGCCTGCTGCCCGGCTCGGTCTGCCCGCACTACGACAGCGAACCGGGCCGCCGTCCCTCGTACCGTGCAGCGGTCGCCGACGGCTCGCTGCCCGCCGGATGGGCGCTGGACGACGGGGTGGGCGCGCTGTTCGTGGACGGGCAGCTGACGGAGACGGTGACGCGAGTGCCGGGCGCCCAGGTGTACCGGGTGGAGCCGGACGGGCAGGGCGGCGCCGACGAGCGGGCGCTGCCGTGCCGTCTGCTCACCTGAGTCCCGGGCGACCTTGGCCTTATCCGGTCGGGACCCGCAGGGCACTTGCCGTGTTCAATCACCTCTATCGCGTGACGTGACCGACGGCTCCACCCGTCAGGAGGCACCGTGCTCGCCGCTCCCGAACCCGACCTCACCGAACACGACATCATCGAGCGTGCCGTCGCGCTCAGGCCCGTCCTGCTCGAACGTCAGCCGGAGACCGAGCGGTTGACGCACTACCCCAAGGACACCCACGACGACTTCCTCCGGGCCGGCTTCTACCGGATGCTCCAGCCACGGCGCTACGGCGGCTACGAGTTCGGCCTGCCGGTCTTCTACCGCGTGGTCACCGAGATCGCGCGCGGCTGCCCCTCCACCGGGTGGGCGCTCTCGCTGACCGCCGCCCATGTGCTCCAGGTCGCCACCCTCTTCGACGAGCAGGCGCAGGACGAGATCTTCGGCGCCGACGGCGACTTCCGGGCCGCCTCCACCGCCGTACCCGTCGGGGTCGCACAGCCCGACGGCGACAGCCATGTCGTCCTGGACGGCACCTGGCCGTACTCCTCCGGCGCGCCCTACTCCACGCACTACGTCGGCCAGACCCTGCGCGCCCCGGCCGCACCGGGCGAGGCCCCGGGACCGCCCGTGCTGTTCGTTGCGCCGCGCTCGGTGTGGACGGTGCTCGACGACTGGCACGGTGTCCTGGGCCTGCGCGGCAGCGGCTCGAACAGCATCCACATGGAGCAGGCCCGCATCCCGGCGTACCTCACCCGCGAGGTCTTCCTGCTCGACCTGCCGGTCGAGGGCGGCAGCGTCGGCTCGAAGCTGCACGGCAATGCGATGTACGCCGGGCGGGCTCCGAGCTTCTTCCACGGCGAGCTGGCCGCCATCATGATCGGTACCGCGTACGCGGCCGCCGACGAGTACGCCCGGATCGTCGCCGCCCGCCCCCTCACCCTGGAACCCGACCGCACCCGTGCCGACCTGCACGACTACCAGCGTCACCTCGGCGAGGCGCTCGGCATCATCGACATGGCCGAGGCGGCGCTGCGCCAGACCGCGCAGGACTGGATGGAGACCTGCCGGCGCAACGTCACCGGCCAGGCCCCCTTCACCGTCGTCGAGGACAACCGGCTCGCGCTGATGTTCCTGAACGCCGGGCGCGCGGCCTGGGACGTGCTGCAGGGCATCCTCTTCCGCACGGCCGGCTCCCGGCACGCCCGCGACGGCGAGCGGATGCAGCGCTACTTCCGGGACGCGGCCACGTACTGGACGCATGTGGGAGCGAGCATGGCGGAGCCGCTGACCCGCCGCGTCGGCTGCGACCGCCTCGGGCTGCCCTCGCAGGACATACCGCTGATTCCCTGAGGTGACCACCCATGGTGAATTCCTGGGGAACGCATGAATGGGCTGGTTGGGATCGGGTACGCGAGCAGGACCGTGCCGGGGGCCGATCTTGTCCCGGGCGGGCCGTACGACTGCCGCAACCAGGGGATCTGCCATGGAGACACCTGCCAACGACCACACCACCACACCGGCCCGGCAGGCGCTGGACGCGCTGGCCGTGAACACGGAGGACACGGCGGCGCTGGACACGCTCGCCGGCAGTGAGGTGCTCGTTCCCGTGCCCGACGACGCAAGCCAGGAGGACGCAGGGGATCCGAGCGCGGTGGCGCTGCCGGTCCTGGAGCAGCCGGGCGGCGACCCGGTGGTGCCCGTGTTCACCTCGGAGGGGGAGATGGCCGGGCTGCTGCCGTTCGTCTCCCGCTACCGCCTGGTGCCGCTCGGTGCGCTGGCCTCGCAGTGGCCCGCCGACGATCTGTCGCTCACCATCGACGCCGGGTCCGAGCACCCGCTGACGCTCACCTCCGAGGGCGTACGCACGCTGCTGGTGCGACCCTGAGAGCCACCGAACCAGGCAGGGGAGGCGCCGGGCCCGGGAGATGAACGGCGCCGACCCCGCTCATGCCCGGGCGCCCACGGTCGCCGTGCCAGACGATACGACCGGCACGGCCACCGCGTCGTTCCGGGACGCGCCGCGACCGCCCGCAGAACACAGCGGATCGTGGCATTTCATCAAGAGCCCGTTCGCGGACGTCCCCGATCAGCGGTCGCAGTAACGTGATCGCATGGAACAGCGCATCACATTGATCACGCTGGGAGTGTCCGATCTCGCCCGTGCCAAGCGCTTCTACGAGGCGCTGGGCTGGCGGGGCCAGGAAGTCGAGGAGACCGTCTTCTTCCAGGCGGGCGGTCTGGGGCTGGTCCTGTGGAGCCGCGAGAAACTCGCCCGGGACTGCGGCCTGGAGCCCCAAGGCGCCGGGGGATTCGGCGGGATCGCCCTCGCGCACAACGTCCGGTCCGAGGCAGAGGTCGACGCACTCCTCGCCGCCGTACAGCGGGCCGGCGGAACCATCACCAAGCCGGCGGCCACCAACGCCATCGGGTTCTACTCCAGCGCCTTCGTCGACCCTGACGGCCACGCCTGGGAGATCGCCCACAACCCCGGGTTCCCGCTGGCCGAGGACGGGTCGGTCACGCTTCCCGATTTCGGCGCCGCATAGGGCCTGGTGAAGGTGCCCGAGGCCGCCGACCACCCGGTCTTCCACCTTCACCGCCGTAACTGATCACCTCACACCCCAACGGTCCACAATGGCCGCATGACGTGGATCTCCGGCGTGGCCGGCGGGCTGCTGCTGGCGGGCATGGCCGCCAGCGTGCTGCGGACCCTGGTGGTGCCGCGAGGGCTCTACTCGACGCTGGTGTACCGGCTGTGGTGGGTGTTGCGCCGCCTGCTGCGGCTTGCGGCGATACGCGGCGGCTACGGCGCCGTCGACCGCGCGCAGACCTGGCTCGCTCCGCTGATCCTGATCGGCATGCTCGCGACCTGGCTCGGCGGAGCGCTTGCCGGCTTCGGGCTGCTGCTGCACGCCGTGTCCGGGCTGTCCTGGGGCAGTTCCTTCCGAGAGGCGGGCTCCAGCCTGCTCACCCTCGGCTTCGCCGGCGGCGACCGGCTGCGGCTGTCCGCGCTCGACTTCGTCGCGGCGGCCACGGGACCGGTCCTGATCGCCCTGCAGATCGCCTACCTGCCCACGCTCTACGCCGCCTACAACCGTCGTGAGCTGGAGGTGACCCTGCTGCAGTCCCGGGCCGGCGAGCCCGCCTGGGGCCCGGAGATCCTGGCCAGGCAGTGGCTGGTCGACACCGAGACAGCGCTGCCGGAGCTGTACCGGGCCTGGGAGCGACTGGCCTCCGACATCGGCGAGAGCCACTCCACGTACCCGGTCCTGATGGCCTTCCGCTCGCCCCGCCCCTACCGGCACTGGCTGGTGGGTCTGG
Source organism: Streptomyces sp. NPDC001157 (assembly GCF_053598255.1). Lineage (NCBI taxonomy): Bacteria > Bacillati > Actinomycetota > Actinomycetes > Kitasatosporales > Streptomycetaceae > Streptomyces > Streptomyces sp. NPDC001157. The sequence goes on along the minus strand of NZ_JBSFJW010000002.1, from coordinate 455,278 downwards.
TCGCCGTGATGGACGCGGCGGCCATACAGCTGGCGCTCACCCCGCGCAGCGCCCCGCCGGAGGCCCGCCTGGTGCTGCGGGCCGGCTTCACCGCCCTGCGGGACATCGCCCGCGCCCAGCGCCTCCCCTTCGACCCGGACCCCTCTCCGGACGCCGCCCTCCGTCTCACCTACGTCGAGTTCGAGGCCGCGGTCGCGATGCTGGAAGCGGCGGGCTTCCGCACCGAACGCAGCGTCGCCGACGCCTGGCCGCACTTCCACGGCTGGCGGGTCAACTACGAGGCGATCGCCTACGAGATGTGCCATCGCTGCGACGCGGTACCCGCCCTGTGGACCGGTCCGCGCGCCTTCGCGTCGACGCCGATCCCGCCCCGCAGACCGGCGGATCGCAGACCCGGCGAGATCCGGCCGGGGCAGCCGGGTCCGTCCGCTGACAGCGGTCCCTGATCACGGGCCTTCCGGAGTGCTTGCCGACGTGCGGCCGGCCCCACGGAGATCACCCGGCTCGTCGACGAACTCGTCGCGCAGATGAGGTCCCGCTCCGGGCCTGGTTACCGCCAGGCCCTGCTCCGGCTCGGTGAGGCCGCCCTGGTCAAGGCCGAACTGCGCAAGCCGCCGCCGCGGTCGCCGACCGCTCACAACGTGTCGCCTGGTTCGGGCAGTCGGCCGCCGTGCTCGACGACGAGCCACTCGTCCTGGACCCCGGCACCCGCATGGGCTACGCCCTCGCGATGGGTGGCATCGGGGACAATCTCCAGCTGCACACCCTCCTCGCGGACCTTCGGCATGGGAGTCGACCGCGCCTGCGAGCACATGACGCCCATGCTGGAACTGGACCGCGTACTCGAACCGGCGCAGACGCAGGTCTGTTTCGCGGAACGGGTGGCCGCAAAGCGCCACACCCCGCGGAGCGCTCAAGCCGGGATCGAGGCCGGCTGCGGGAAGGTGACGCCGGTCAGCTCCTCGGAGACCGTCCACAGCCGGCGGGCGGTGGACGGGTCACTGGCAGCCGGTGAGCGGCCGACCAGGGTCGGGGCGCCGCGCATCTCGCCGAGGCCGTCCGGGCCGACATAGCTCGCACCGGGCAGGTCCCGCACAGCGGCGTACAGGGTCGGCAGGGCGCCTGCCCTGCTGTCCTGGGCCAGGAAACGGTTGCCGACCCGCATCAGGGCGCGTCGCAGTGCACTGCCGTCATGGCTCTGGAGGTTCGTTGCGGCATAGCCGGGGTGGGCGGCCAGGGCGCGTACGGACGAGCCGGACTCGGTGAGGCGGCGCTGCAGTTCGAGGGCGAAGAGCAGGTTGGCCAGCTTGGACTGGCTGTACGCCGTCATGGGCGCGTACTCGCCGGTGAGGTTGAGGTTGTCGAAGTGGATGCGAGGGCTGCCCGGCATCTTGTGCGCACCGGACGACACGGTCACCACCCGGTCGGTGATGTGGGGCAGCAGCAGGTTCGTCAGGGCGAAGTGGCCCAGGTGATTGGTGCCGAACTGCATCTCGAAGCCGTCCTTGGTGGCGGACTCCGGGATGTTCATGACACCGGCGTTGTTGACGAGCAGATCAAGATCGCCCCGCCAGTCGGCGGCGAACTCGCGCACCGAGGCGAGATCGGCGAGGTCGAGCCGGCGCACCTCCACGCTCCCTCGCACCCCCGCGGCGGCGGCCTCGCCGCGCTTCACGTCCCGTACGGCGAGCACCACATGCGCGCCCGCACCGGCCAGCGCCTCGACGGTGGCGATGCCGAGCCCGCTGTTCGCGCCGGTCACTACGGCGGTGCGGCCGGTCTGGTCGGGGATGTCGGTGATGTTCCACTTGCTGGGTTCAGTAGCCATGCCGTCAATGTAGGCGGTGCCAACAATGCTGTCAATGACAACAATAGTGACGCCGACAACAATGTAGGCGTCATAAACATGGCCGATACACTGACGCGCATGCACACCCGCAACCGCCGCTACCACCACGGAGACCTCCGCGCGGCCCTGCTGACCCGAGCCGAGGACACGCTTCGCGAGAAGGGGCCGACCGCGCTGTCCCTGCGCGAACTCGCCCGCGACCTCGGCGTCAGCCATGCCGCGCCGAGCCGCCACTTCAAGGACAAGCAGGCCCTGCTGGACGCGCTAGCGCTGACCGGATTCGAGCGGCTGACCGCCGTCCTCGCGGCCTCGCAGGACGGCGTCGGGGAGACGTTCGCCAAGCGACTCGACGCGATGGTCCGGGCGTATGTGGGTTTCGCCCGGGACAATGCCGAACTTCTCGACCTCATGTACTCGATCAAGCACGATCCGGAGGCTTCCGACGCGCTGCGCGAGGCCGAGCAGCGCTGGTCGGACCTGGTCGTCCGGCTGATCGGCGAGGGGCAGGCCCAGGGTGAGGTGCGAGCGGGCCCGATGGAGCGCGTCGGCCTTCCGGTCTTCGCGGCCCTGCACGGCTACGCCGACCTCGCGGTGACCGGCATGCTGCCCCCCGAGGCGGACGAGCACGGCTTGGACGACGTGATCGCGTTCATTCTGCGGGGATCCGCGCCGACGTGACATGGATCACTAAAGATCTGCCCGCCTGATGCAACTGCCGCCCGTGTCGTAACTGTCTGACAGGGAAGCAGGCCCCTCAGGGCCGAGAAGCGAGAGAGCGGGGCAGGTCGTGGGACGGCGCAAGGGCGGGATAGGGATCGCACTCGTCACGGTCGCGATGCTGGTGGGCACGAGTGCCTGCGGCGGAGCCGGCAGCAGCAAGGCGAGCGCGGACGACGGCAAGGCGGGCAAGGCGAGCGCGAGTTCCTCGCCGTCACCGACGAAGCCCGCGGGGCCGCCGATGCTGCTGGAGACGATCACGCCGCAGACGGGAACCACGGTCGGCGTGGCCATGCCGATCTCGGTGATCTTCACGAACCCGGTGGCGGCCAAGGCGCGCGCCACCGTCGAGAAGCACATGAAGGTGAGCGCCTCGCAGCCGGTGGTCGGCGCCTGGCACTGGATGGGCGACCGGCGCGCCGACTGGCGGCCGAAGACGTACTGGCCCTCCGGTACGAAGGTGAAGATCGACGCCGACCTGAAGGGCGTCAGCAACGGCAACGGGCGCTACGGCGTGCACGGCTACACGCACTCCTTCACCATCGGTGACGACGTGCGCGCGGATGTCTCGGTGACCGGCCACACCATGAAGGTGCGCCGGAACGGCAAGCTGGTGCGCACCCTGTCGATCAATGCGGGATCCGCCCAGTACCCGACCTGGGACGGCACGATGGCCGTCATCGACAAGCAGGAGAAGGTCCACATGACCTCCTGCAGCGTCGGCATCAGCTGTGACAAGGGCAGCCCCAACTTCTACGACCTGACGCTGCCCTGGGACGTCCACCTGACCCAGTCCGGCACGTACGTCCACTACTCGACCGGCGACCCCAACCCGGGCAGCGGCAGTGCCCGCGGCTCGCACGGCTGCGTCCATCTGTCCATGTCGGACGCCAAGTGGTTCTACGGCCAGGTCAAGCAGGGCGACCCGGTCACCGTCACCGGCTCCCCCCGTGGCAAGGCCCCGGCCGACAACGGCTACGCCGCCTTCAACCTGAGCTGGTCCCAGTGGCTCGCGGGCAGCGCGGCCGGGGAGCAGACGACCTCCCAGCTCTAGGAAGCACCCTGTGCCTCGGCCCGGCTGCCCAGCAGCCGGGCCAGCACCTCGCGCTGCAGCGGCAGCACCTCGGTGTGCAGGTCGCGGCCCTTGCCGGTCAGGGTGACATACACCCCGCGCCGGTCCTCCGTGCAGACGGAACGCTCCACCAGGCCGTCCTTCTCCAGCCGGGCGATGAGCCGGGACAGTGCGCTCTGGCTGAGATGGACCCGTCCCGCGAGGTTCTGCACCCGGCACCGGTCGCCCTCGCCGGGAGCCTCGGACGCGAGGATGTCGAGCACCTCGAAATCGCTCGCGCCCAAGCCGTGCGGGTGCAGCACCCGGTCGATCTCGCACATCGTGCGGGCGTGCACGGAGAGGATGTCGCGCCATCTCTCCTCGAGCCGGGACTCGGCCGTCTTCACTGCCATGTCTGCACGGTAACACCGAAACAGCCATTAGTTGACTGCGCAATGAATGCGGGTGCATGCAGCCTGCCGGTCGTCAGGCGGGGTCCTGGAGCAGCCCGACCAGATTGCCGTCGGCGTCCTTGAGCGAGGCGATCAGCCTGCCGTTGCCGACGTCCTGAACGTCCTGCACCACCTCCGCACCCGCCTCCACCAGCGCGGCGAGCCGCCCCCGGATGTCGTCGACGTGCCAGTACGGCACCGGCCCGGTCAGGCCCTTCGCGTGTCCGTTGGGGTCGAGGCCGACGTCCTGTCCGGCGTCCTTGAAGCCGACGTAGTACGGCGCATCCGCGTACGGCTCCACCTGCAGCAGGGCGCTGAACAGGGCCTTCGCCCGGGCGATGTCCTTGACGGGGTAGATGATCGTCTTGAGGCCGGCGGTCATGGTGTGCTCCTCCGCAGTGATGGGCCGAGGGAATTCTTCGGTGCTTTCACGCTAGGGCGGGGGAGGGGCAATCGGCTTCTTCGATCCTGATCGGTTGAACGGGCGAGCCGGAGCCGAGGCCGCGCCGACGGCCGAATCACCGGCCGGTGCGCACGTGCGCCCTCCATGGACTCCCTACGTCGACTCCCGCTTCACCAGCTCCGTCGGCAGAATCACCGCCGCCGGGTCCTCGCCGCTGATCAGTGCCGGCAGCACCCGTACCATCTCGGAGCCGATGCGGTCGTAGGGCCGGCGGATCGTGGTGAGGGCGGGAGTGGCCTCCGTCGCCGCGATGGAGTCGTCGAAGCCGCCCACGGACACGTCCTCGGGAACCCGGCGGCCCGCCCGGCGCGGCGCCGTCAGCGCGCCCTGCGCCATCAGGTCGGAGGCCACGAACACGGCGTCCATGTCCGGGTGCCCGCCGCCTGGGCCGGGCACAGCGTCAGCCGGCTCAAGACCGACGTGTACCACCACACGTACGACGTGCTGAGCACGCTCAAGGCCCAGGGCGCCACGGCCGACATGGTCCAGGTCGGCAACGAGATCAACGTCGGCATGCTGTGGTCAGAGGGCTCCACGGACAACTGGCCGCAGCTCGCCGGCCTGATCAAGTCCGGCTACAGCGCCGTCAAGGCCGTCTCGACGTGGTCGGTCTGTCGTACTACGGCCACTGGCACGGCTCGCCCGGCGCCGCGCAGACCACCCTGGACGACGTGGTCTCCCGCTACGGCAAGCCGGTGTTCATCGCCGAGACGGCCTCCTCGTTCCGGCTGCACAGCAAGGACTTGCTCACCAACCAGATCGACACCACCGGCGAACTGGTCACCGGCTACCCGGCCGTCCAGGCCGGCCGGCCCGGATGAACGCCGTCGCGAACATCGTGGAGGCCGTCCCGGGCAACAAGGGCCTCGGCGTCTTCCACTGGGAGGCGACCTGGACCGCGGTCACCGGCAACGGCCGGGACCCGACCGACTCCACCTCCGGCAACGGCTGGGAGAACCAGGCCCTCTTCGACCACGGCAACAAGGCCACCTCGGCCACGAGCTGGTTCAGCCACCGCTGAACCTGTGCGGCGCCCGGTCGTAGGGGAGCGGCCGGGCCCTCGCCCATGCTCCCGCTAGGAACGCAGGGCCGACGGTCCCTGCCCCCGGTCCGTCGGTGCCCGTTCCGTCCGGCCGGGCGGATCCGGCGGCTCCAAGTGTCCGAGCCACTCGCATATGAGCCGCCCGAGCAGCGCCCCGCCGTAGACGACGAACCCCACACCGACCAGCCAGGACTCCACGACCAGGACCGTGCCGACGGGGCCGTAGCTGATCGCGTTGGTGACCAGAAGCGGCGTGAACACCAGGTACGAGAAGCCGCGCAGGCCCACCAGGCCCGCCATCGTGGCGAGCGCACCGGGCAGCAGATAGCGCCAGGGCACCTGGCGGCTGAGCAGGAAGTGGGGCCCCCACCAGAAGAACAGCAGGCCGACCCCCATGCTGAGCAGGATGCGGGGCGGGCCCTCCAGTACGGTCCGGGTTTGCACCTGGGCGTACAGGTACGCCATCAGCATGATCAGCCAGACCGCGTGCCGCCAGAGGTGGTGCCACGGAGCGGCGGCCGTCCTCCAGATCCGTTCGTAGCCGTTCTGCACGCTGGAGGCGAAGGACATGCCGAAAAGCGCGAGCAGCGCCAGGCTCAGTGCGCTGGTGGTGCTGATCACCTTGCGGGTCGGGCCGAAGACATGGGCGAGCGCCTCGGCGGAGCGGCCGTTCAGGGCCATGCCGTCCACCAGCCACAGCGCGAAGCCGCCGTGCCCGAACGGATCGGCCGCGGCCACCACGATCAGCAGCGGCGCAAGGGTCACCAGGGCGAGCGTCGCGAATCCCATGGCCCGGTGCAGCAACTCCAGCTCATTACCGCGCCGGTGCAGCTCGGCGAGCCCCAGCCGGTGCCAGGCGGCCAGCCGTGACATGGGGACCACCCCTTCCTCCGGCCGGAGCTACCGGTGGTGGTGTCCTGAGTGGCCAGGAACGCGTCCCGGTAAACCTGATCGGGTGACGCGGCACCCGGCGGGCATCCAGCATCCCTACACATGCCAGCATGAACTGTCCCGACCTCGGCAAGGAGGTTTTCATGGACCGTCCCAGTGAACTCGTCCCGCTCCGGTACGTCGCCATCGGCGGCCGCGGCCCCGAGGACGTCGTCGCCGACGCCCACGGCCGTGTGCTGACCGGAGTGGAGGACGGCCGCATCCTGCGCATCGACGGACTGACCGAGCCCGCGGCCGCCCGCGTCGAGGTGCTCGCCGAAACCGGCGGCCGGCCGCTCGGCCTCGAACTGCTCCCGGACGGCGCCCTGTTGGTGTGCGACGCCGAACTCGGGCTGCTGCGCGTCGACCTCGATCAGGGCATCGTCCGCATTCTCGCCGACTCGGTGGCGGGGGAGCGACTGCGGTTCTGCAGCAATGCGGTCGCTTTGTCCGACGGCAGTGTCTGCTTCACCGTCTCCAGCCGCCGCTACCCGTTGGACCAGTGGATCGGCGACCTCGTGGAACACACGGGAACCGGCCGCCTGCTGCGCCTCGCCCCGGGCAGCGAGAGTCCCGAAGTCCTGCTGGAGGGTCTCCAGTTCGCCAACGGGCTGGCGCTGAGCTCTGATGAATCGTTCCTGGTCGTCGCCGAGACCGGCGCCCGCCGGCTGACGCGTCACTGGCTCTCCGGCGACAGGGCCGGGCAGAGCGAACCTTTCGTCGAGAACCTCCCGGGCATGCCCGACAACCTTTGGCGAGGCGCCCCGGACGGCCCGATCTGGGTCTCCCTGGCCGGGCCCCGTGTCCCCCCGCTCGACCTGCTGCACCGCGCCGCGCCCGCCGTCCGCGGCGCCGCAGCCCGCATCGCCGTCCGCGCCCCCTTCCGTCCCACCGGCACCATCGGCGCCCTCGCGGTCGACGACCAGGGGACGATCGTCCACCACCTCGCCCGCCGGCACTCCGGCTACCGCATGGTGACCAGCGTGTGCGAGGCCGCCGGGCAGCTGGTCCTGGGCAGCCTGTGGGAGCGGGGCATCGCCGTGTGCGAGCGACCGGCCCCGAAGTGACCCGGGTCCCGGCCGGACGCTACCCTGATGCCCGGCCGCGAGCACCCCTCGCGGCGCGGCGGTGGGGCCCGCCGTACCCGAACCGCGGCAGTGGTGCCGCCAACGGTCCCTACTTGCGAAGGAGCGGCGCCCGCATGCCCCGGGCCCCGGCGAGTAGGAGACGTACGACCATGACAGCCCCGGAAGCCGAGAGCGTCCGCGCCCGCCCCCGCACCCCGCGCCCGCCCGCCTGGCGCACCCAGGCCCCCGTCGTCGCGGTGGTGGCACTCGGCGGAGCCATGGGAGCCGTCGCCCGCTACGCCCTCTCCCTGTGGTGGCCCGCCCAGCCCGGCGGATTCCCCTGGGCGACCTTCTGGACCAACGTCGTCGGCTGCGCCGTGATCGGCGTGTTCATGGTCGTCATCACCGATGTATGGGCGGCCCACCGCCTCGTACGCCCCTTCTTCGGCACGGGTGTGCTCGGCGGCTTCACCACCTTCTCCACCTACGCCGTCGACATCCAGAAACTGGTCGACGCCGGCCACCCGCGCACCGGGCTGGCCTACCTCGCCGCGACCCTGCTCGCGGCGCTCACGGCGGTGTGGCTCGCGGTCACCGCGGCCCGCCGCGTCCTGAAGTGGAGGCAGCCATGACGAGGCTGACCGGAAACGCGCTGCGCGTGACCGTCTTCATCGGCGAGAACGACACCTGGCACCACAAGCCGCTGTACTCGGAGATCGTGCACCGCGCGCATGCGGCGGGCCTCGCCGGCGCCAGCGTCTTCCGCGGCATCGAGGGCTTCGGCGCCTCCTCGCTGATCCACACCTCGCGGCTGCTGTCGCTCAGCGAGGACCTGCCCGTCGCGATCGTCATCGTCGACACCGAGGAACGCGTCCGCGCCTTCCTGCCACAGCTCGACGAACTGGTCGGCGAGGGCCTCGTCATCCTCGACGACTGCGAGGTCATCCGGTACGTCGGCCGCGAAGACACCCCGGACAAAACGGACATGAAGGGTAAGAAGTAGTTGTGAACTGGCTGCTGGTCGTCGGCGGCGCGATGGTCGGTGCCCCGCTGCGCTACCTCACCGACCGTGCGGTGCAGTCCCGACACGACTCGGTCTTCCCCTGGGGCACCTTCGCGGTGAACGTCACCGGCTGCCTGATCCTCGGTCTGCTGACCGGCGCGGCGGCCGAGGGGGCCGCCGGTTCCCATCTGCAGCTGCTCCTCGGCACCGGCCTGTGCGGGGCCCTGACGACGTACTCGACCTTCTCCTACGAGACCCTGCGGCTGACCGAGACGGGGGCGGGGCTCTACGCTGCCGCCAATGTCGTCGGGAGCCTGACGGCGGGCCTGGGTGCGGCATTCGCCGGGGTGTCGATCGCCCAGGCCCTGTGGGGGTAGGCAGCCGGCCCGCCTCCCGCACGTAGTAAGACTGTCTACAGCACTGTCGACCAACTCCTCAGAACTGGATCCCATGAGCGTCATCAACGTCGGTCAGGCCGCCGTCCTCGGAGTCGTGGAAGGGCTGACCGAGTTCCTTCCCGTCTCCTCCACCGGACATCTGAAGATCACCGAAGGGCTCATGAGCATCCCGGTCGACGACAAGGCCGTCGTCGGCTTCTCGGCCGTCATCCAGGTCGGCGCGATCGCCGCCGTGCTCCTGTACTTCTTCAAGGACATCGTGCGGATCGTCTCCGCCTGGGGCCGTGGCCTGCGCAACAAGGAGGAGCGCTACCACCACGACTACAAGTTCGCCTGGTGGGTGATCTACTCGACCATCCCGATCGTGGTCGTCGGCCTGGCCGCCAAGCCCCTCATCGACGGCCCGCTCGCCTCGCTGTGGGTGGTCGCCGCCTCGCTGATCGTCGGCAGTGGCGTGATGTGGGCCGCGGACCAGATGGGTCGGCACAAGCGCGGTGAGGACGACACCACCTTCAAGGACGCGATGCTGGTCGGCTGCTCCCAGATCCTCGCCCTGCTCTTCCCCGGCTTCTCCCGCTCCGGGGCCACCATGTCCACGGCCCTCATCCTCGACCTGGACCGCGTCGCCGCCACCCGCCTCTCCTTCTTCCTCGGCATCCCGGCCCTGACCGGCGCCGGCCTGTACGAGCTCAAGGACGCCCTGGGCACCGGCGTGGGCGCCGCCCCGCTGGCCGTCGGCACCATCGTCTCCTTCGTGGTCGCCTACGCCTCCATCGCCTGGCTGCTGAAGTTCGTCGCCAAGCACTCCTTCAACGCCTTCGTCGTCTACCGGATCATCGTCGGCGTGCTGCTCCTGGGGCTGCTCGGCACGGGTGGCCTCAGCAGCTGACCGCGGTCGCGGAGACGGGCGCCTCTCGGGGAGCGGACATCGTCGCGGACGGGCGCGTGGTGCGCGGCGATGCCGAGAGGGTGCCGTATCCGCCGATTTCTTGAGGCGTTGCCCTGGAGAAACGCGCGTGCGTACGGGATCTCCGCCATGCCACGATGGCCTGGGGAAGCGAGGTCTCGTGGACGAGATGAGGCGATTTTCCCGGGCGCTGGTCGCGTGGGCGGCAGGGGGAGCGGGGGCGAGTGCGGCCGCTGAGACGGCGCGGCAGCTGGCCGGCGGCGGTGTGCGGACGATCGTGCTCGTCGAGGGGAGCAGTGATCAGGTCGCGCTCGAAGCGCTGGCCGTGCGCCACGGCCGTGACCTCGGCGCGCAGGGCGTTGCGGTGGTGCCGCTCGGAGGAGCGACGAACATCGGGCGTTTCCTGGACGTGTGCGGTCCCCCGGGGCTCGCCCTCCCGCTGGCCGGTCTCTGCGACATCGGCGAGGAGCGGTACTTCCGGCGTCATCTGGAGCGGGTCGGGCTCGGGTCGGCTCTCACACGCGCCGGACTGGAGACGCTCGGGTTCCACCTGTGCGTCGCCGACCTGGAGGACGAGCTGATCCGCGCGCTCGGGGCCGAAGGCGTGCAGCAGGTGATCGAGGACCAGGGCGAGACGCGCCCCTTCCGTACCTTCCAGGGCCAGCCGGCCCAGCGGAACCGGCCCGTGGAACACCAGCTGCGGCGCTTCATGGGCACCCACAGCGGCCGCAAGGCGCTCTACGCGCAGGCACTGGTCGGACATCTGGACCTCGCGCGTGTCCCGCGGCCGCTGGAGCGGCTCCTTGCGCAGGTGTGACAACACTCGGATGCGTGGAAGACGCGTGACTGGGGACTTGGGGGTGAGGCCGGGTTGTGCGGCGTTCCCCTGGGGGCCGACTCGGTCAGGCTCCTCTGGTTCAGACCACGAGCCGGGGGAGCCGCTGCGTGGTCAGGACACGGTGCCCTGCTCGCAGACCCGGCGGGCGACCTCGCGGAGTTTGATGTTGTTCTCCTGCGAGAAGCGCCGAAGGGTGTCGAAGGCCTGCTCCTCGGTGAGGTTGTGGGCGCCCATGAGGATGCCCATGGCCTCGCCGATGATGTGGCGGGTGGCGACGGCCCGTTCCATCTGAGCCTGCGTGCGGGCGCTGGAGAAGGCGACCGCGGCGTGGGAGGCCAATAGCCAGCCGGCCAGCTCGCTGGCCTCGGTGAAGGCGCCGGGCTTGCGGGAGTAGAGGTTCAGCGCACCGAGCTCCTCGTCCTCGGTGAACAGCAGGAATCCCATCATGCTGCCCACACCGAGGGCCCGTGCCTGGGGGGCGTAGTCGGGCCAGTGCGGCTGCTCCCGGGTGAAGTCGGCGATGCGGAAGACCCGCTCTCCCTCCGCGGTGCGGGCGGCATCGAAGCACGGTCCTTCGGCCAGCCGCTCCTGCAACTGGTCGCTGTCGACGACCAGCTTCTCGGTGGGGGCCAGCGTCTCCACCGTCGTGCCGTGCAGCATCAGAATGCCCGCCGCGTCGCAGCCCTCCACCAGCTCGGTCGCCGAGTGGGTGATCCGTTCCAGGGTGGATTGGACCGATTCCTGGGCCAGGAGGTCCCGGGCCATCGACGCCATCTGCTGCGCGAACCGACCCCAGTCCATACCGTCCTCCGCTTTTCGGCTCGTGCTGGTCAAGAAGCCGTCTACCCAGCTTGCCTTCTGTATCCCTTGACAGGCCCCGCTCGTCACCCGCAGGATCACTCCCGTGAACCTGTCAGACAGCAAGACAGCCAGTCAGGGTCCGCGGCGCATCAGCGCCATGGAAGCGGTCCTGGCCCACCTGCGCTCCGCCATCGAGGACGGCGAGTACGCCGTGGGGGACAAGCTCCCCTCCGAGGCGGAGCTGTGCCGCACCCTCGAGGTCAGCCGGCCCGTGCTGCGCGAGGCCCTGCGGGCCCTGCAGACGATGGGCCTGACCGTCTCCAAGACGGGCAAGGGCACCTTCGTCGTCGCCAACGCCGTCGAGGACCCCACCTTCGGCGACTACGCGGCCAGCGACCTGCTGGAGGTGCGCCGCCACGTGGAGATCCCGGTGGCGGGCTACGCGGCCCTGCGCCGTACGCCCGAGGACCTCGACCACCTGGCGCACCTGCTGGAGCGCATGGAGCAGGAGACCGACACCACCTCCTGGGTCGCCCTCGACACGCTGTTCCACCTCGCTGTCGCCCAGGCCGCCCAGAACCCGGTCTTCCGCCGGGTCATCGAGGAGATCCGCGACGCACTGGCGCGTCAGTCGGCCTTCCTCAACGAGCTGGGCGGACGCCGCGAGCAGTCCAACCGCGAGCACCGGGCGATCGTCGAGGCGCTGATGGACGGTTCCGAACTCGACGCGGTGGACGCGATGGCGCACCACCTCGACCGCGTCGAGACGACCCTCACCGACATCGTGCGCCCCGCGCGCACGGACATCCCCACGGAAGGCGGACCCGAGGCGTGAGCGAGCACCTCAAAGAAGAGACGCGCACACCGGCCGCACATGTCGACGCAGGCGACGCCGGGTACAGCAAGTCGCTGAAGTCCCGGCACGTCAACATGATCGCCATCGGCGGCGCGATCGGCACCGGTCTCTTCCTCGGCGCGGGCGGCCGCCTCGCCGACGCCGGCCCCTCCCTGTTCATCGCCTACGCGGTCTGCGGCATCTTCGCCTTCCTGGTGGTGCGCGCCCTCGGCGAACTCGTGCTGTACCGGCCCTCGTCCGGCGCCTTCGTCTCCTACGCCCGGGAGTTCCTGGGCGAGAAGGGCGCCTACACCGCGGGCTGGATGTACTTCCTGAACTGGGCGACCACCGGTATCGCCGACATCACCGCGGTGGCCACCTACACCCACTACTGGGGCATGTTCTCCGACATCCCTCAATGGTTGATCGCATTGATCGCCCTGGCCGTCGTCCTGACGGTCAACCTGATCTCGGTCAAGATCTTCGGTGAGCTGGAGTTCTGGTTCGCCATCGTCAAGGTCAGTGCACTCGTGATCTTCATGTGCATCGGCATCTTCCTCCTGGTCACCCAGCACCCCGTGGACGGCGCCCACCCCGGCCCGGCCCTGATCACCGACAACGGCGGCGTCTTCCCCAACGGCCTGCTGCCCATGCTGCTGATCATCCAGGGCGTCGTGTTCGCCTACGCCTCCGTCGAGCTGGTGGGCGTCGCCGCGGGTGAGACCCAGAACCCCGAGAAGATCATGCCGAAGGCGATCAACTCCATCATGTGGCGCGTCGGCCTCTTCTACGTCGGCTCGGTCGTCCTGCTCTCGATGCTGCTGCCCTGGAACAAGTACAGCGCAGCCGAGAGCCCCTTCGTGACCGTGCTGTCCCACATCGGCATCCCGGCGGCCGGCGGCGTGATGAACCTCGTCGTCCTCACCGCGGCCATGTCCTCGCTCAACTCCGGCCTGTACTCCACCGGCCGCATCCTGCGCTCCATGGCGATGTCCGGCTCCGCCCCCAAGTTCACCTCGGTGATGAGCCGCAGCCAGGTCCCGTACGGCGGCATCCTGCTCACCAGCGGCATCTGTGTGCTGGGCGTCGGTCTCAACTTCGTGGTTCCGGCGGACGCCTTCGAGATCGTCCTGAACTTCGCGGCGATCGGCATCCTCTCCACCTGGGGCATGATCATGATCTGTCACCTGCTCTTCTGGCAGAAGACCCAGAGGGGCGAGCTGACCCGCCCGAGCTACCGGCTGCCGGGCTCTCCCTGGACCGAACTCGTGACGCTGGCCTTCCTCGCCTCCGTCCTGGTCCTCATGTACGCCGACGGAGGCGCCGGCCGCACCACCGTGCTGTGCCTGCCGCTGATCGTCGGCGCCCTGGTCGGAGGATGGTTCGGCATTCGAGGCCGGGTCGCCCGCACATCCACCCAGACACCACCCACCACCGGGGCCGACGCGTGACCCACGCTCCGCTCCACGACAAGAGGCAGTGATGTACAGCAGTTCCGTCGCGGACCCACCCCTGATCCGCGAACCCCTCCACGCCCCCGTCGCTCACCTGATACGCGACGGGGTCGTGGAGGGCATCCACTACGGCTCCGTCGTCGTCCTCGGCGCCGACGGGCAGGTCCAGCTCCAGCTCGGCGACATCGAGGCCGCCTTCTACCCCCGGTCGGCGCTCAAGCCCGTCCAGGCCGCCGCCATGGTGCGCGCGGGCCTGCCGCTCGACGGGGCACTGCTCTCGCTCGCCGCCGCCAGCCACTCCGGCGAGGAACGCCACCTCGCCGGGACCCGCCGGATCCTCGAGCTGGCGGGCGCCACGGAGGACGACCTGCGCAACGTCAGGGACATGCCGTACGACCCGGCGGTCCGCGACACGTGGATACGCGAGGGCCGCGAGCCCTCCCGGCTGGCCCAGAACTGCTCCGGCAAGCACGCGGCCATGCTGTACACCTGCAAGCTCAACGGCTGGTCCCTCGACGGCTATCTCGACCCGGAGCACCCGCTCCAGCAGGCGATCGCCGAGATCGTCGAGGACCTCACCGGGCAGCGGATCGCACGGACCACCGTCGACGGCTGCGGCGCCCCCCTCTTCTCCATCTCCCTGCACGGCCTCGCCCGCGCCACCGCCCGCATCACCACGGCGGTCCAGGACACTCCGGAGGCCCGGGTCGCGAACGCCATGCGCGAGCACGCCGAGATGGCCTCCGGCGCCGGCCGTGATGTCGCCGCCCTGATGCGAGCCGTCCCCGGTCTTCTCGCCAAGGACGGTTTCGAGGGCGTGGAGGTCGCCGCCCTCCCCGACGGCCGGGCGGTCGCCGTCAAGATCTCCGACGGTGCGAACCGGGCCCGGGTCCCCGTCACGGCCGCAGCCCTCGCCCGGGCCGGCGTCGACCCCGCCCTCCTCACGGAGTTCGCGGGCGAACCCCTCCTCGGCGGAGGCGAACCGGTCGGCGCGGTACGTCCGGTCCGCGCCCTGGAGCCCCTCACGGTCCGGGCCTGCGCCTGACGGCTCCGGTGGCCACCGAGTGTGCGCGGTGGCCACCGGCGAACCACTGGATCCGGTCGCGAGCCGGCCGGATCCACGCGGCCGGCCCACCGACAGCCGGCCCCCGAACCGCCGGTCCTGTCACCACCGGGCCGGTGCCTCGCCCGGCTCGGGCGGGCGTCACCCCGTACCGCCCGAGCCGGACCCACCCCACCACCGACGTCGCCAGACCCCCAACCCTCACCACCCTCAGAAAGAGGACCCGCACCTCATGACCGCCGCCACCCGCAGCGAACACGACCTGCTCGGAGACCGCGACGTCCCCGCCGACGCGTACTGGGGCGTCCACACCCTGCGCGCCACGGAGAACTTCCCCATCACCGGCACCCCGATCTCCGCCTACCCTCACCTGATCGACGCCCTGGCCGCCGTCAAGGAGGCCGCCGCCCTCGCCAACGAGGAACTCGGCCTGCTGGACCCGAAGAAGGCCGCCGCCATCGTCGAGGCCTGCCGCGAGATCCGCGACGGCAAGCTGCACGACCAGTTCGTCGTCGATGTCATCCAGGGCGGCGCCGGCACCTCCACCAACATGAACACCAACGAGGTCGTCGCCAACCGGGCGCTGGAGCTGCTGGGCTTCGAGAAGGGGCAGTACCAGCACCTGCACCCCAACGAGGACGTCAACCTCGGCCAGTCGACCAATGACGTCTACCCGACCGCCGTCAAGACAGCGACGGTCTTCGCCGTACGTGGACTGCTCAAGGCGATGTCCGTACTGCAGGACGCCTTCGCCCGCAAGGCCGTCGAGTTCCGCAACGTGCTCAAGATGGGCCGTACACAGTTGCAGGACGCGGTGCCCATGACGCTCGGTCAAGAGTTCTCCGCCTATGCGGTCATGATTGACGAGGACCGCAACCGTCTTGACGAGGCCGTCCAGTTGATCCATGAGATCAACCTGGGTGCCACGGCCATCGGCACCGGGCTCAACGCCCCCGCCGGATACGCCGAGTCGGTCCGCCGCTACCTCGCCGACATCACCGGCCTGCCCCTGGTCACCGCGGCCAACCTGGTCGAGGCCACCCAGGACTGCGGCGCGTTCGTGCAGATGTCCGGCGTGCTCAAGCGGATCGCAGTCAAGCTCTCCAAGAGCTGCAACGATCTGCGGCTGCTGTCCTCGGGGCCGCGCGCGGGCCTCGGCGAGATCAATCTGCCGCCCGTGCAGGCCGGTTCGAGCATCATGCCCGGCAAGGTCAATCCGGTGATCCCCGAGGTCGTCAACCAGGTCGCCTTCGAGGTGATCGGCAACGACGTCACCATCACCATGGCCGCCGAGGCCGGACAGCTCCAGCTCAACGCCTTCGAGCCGATCATCCTGCACTCCCTGTCGGAGTCCATCACGCACCTGCGGGCCGCCTGTCTGACGCTCGCCGAGCGGTGCGTCGACGGCATCACCGCCAACACCGAGGCACTGCGCAAGTCCGTGGAGAACTCCATCGGCCTGGTCACCGCCCTCAACCCGCACATCGGGTACACGGCCGCCACCGACATCGCCAAGGAGGCCCTCGTCACCGGCCGGGGAGTGGCCGAACTCGTCCTGGAGAAGGGCCTGTTGCCCGCCGAGACCCTCGCCGACCTGCTGCGGCCCGAGGTCGTCGCCGGCAGCGGCTCCGTCATCGCCTGACCCACGGCTGCGCGCCAGGACCGACCCGGAGGCACAATAGTGATCATGACAACGACGTCGTCCTTCGCCTTCCAGCCGGTCCTGGAGCGCATCGCCGAGGAGATGGAGCGCACCCCCGGCCGCGGCCGCCCAGCCGACTACATCCCGGCACTCGCGGCCTGCGACCCGCGCCGCTTCGGCATGGCCGTCGCGGAGCTGGACGGCACGGTGTACGGCGTGGGGGACTGGCGCGAGCCGTTCTCCACGCAGTCCCTCACCAAGGTCTTCACCCTCGCCCTCGACCTCGCCCGCGAGGGCGACGAACTGTGGGAGCACGTCGGCCGTGAGCCCTCCGGCAACCCCTTCAACTCCCTGATCCAGCTGGAGTACGAGAACGGCATCCCCCGCAACCCGTTCATCAACGCGGGTGCCCTCGTCGTCACCGACCGCCTGCAGACCCGTACCGGAGACGCGGCGGGCGAACTGCTGACCTTCCTGCGCACCGAGAGCGGCAACCCGGCCCTGGACTTCGACAAGGAGGTCGCCGCCTCCGAGTCGGCGCACGGCGACCGGAACGCCGCCCTCGGTCACTTCATGGCGTCGTACGGCAACATCGACAACCCGATCCCGGTGCTGCTCGACCAGTACTTCCGCCAGTGCTCCATCACGGCGTCCTGCGCCGACCTCGCCCTGGCCACCGGCTTCCTGGCCCGTCACGGCATCCGCGCCGACGGCAGCAGGCTGCTCACCCAGAGCCAGGCCAAGCAGGTCAACGCGGTCATGCTGACCTGTGGGACGTACGACGCGGCGGGCGAATTCGCCTACCGCGTGGGCCTGCCCGGCAAGAGCGGCGTCGGCGGAGGCATCATCGCGGTCGTCCCCGGCCGCTGCACACTGAGCGTATGGAGCCCGGGCCTCGACGAACGCGGCAACTCGGTGGCCGGCGTCGCGGCACTGGACCGCTTCACGACATTGACCGGCCTGTCGGTGTTCTGAACAGGCGGTGCCCGGGGTGGCGTAGCACGATCTCGGGCGCGGTCCCCGCCGTCGGACATCTCGGATGCAAGAGGGACCGTCGGGCGCGAGTAAATCGCCGCTCCGGCCGCGCGATCACGTGCCGGTCACATGCAGGCCCCCGTCCGGAAGGCGGCGCGTCAATTTCCGGCCACCCGGCGTTGACACGCTTCCCGAGTGTTGGCCATGGCTTTCCCCGTCGATCTCCGCCGCTGTCAGGTACTGGGCCTGGCCGGCACCGCCTTCCTCGCGCTGGGAGGTGAGACGGCCGGCGCCCTGCCCGTGCGGGATCTTTTGGCCCCGGCCACCGTCCGCGCGGCCCTGGGCCTGGTCGGCGTGTACTTCGGCGTGGTGCTGCTGATAGCCGCCTGGGTACTGCTCGGGCGGCTCGTGCGCAGCGCCGACCCGCCCACCCCGCGCGAACTGCTGCTCGTGCTCGCCGTCTGGGCGGCCCCGCTGCTGCTCGCCCCGCCGCTGTTCAGCCGCGACGTCTACAGCTACCTCGCGCAAGGCGCCATGGTCGACGCCCACATGGACGTCTACGCATACGGGCCCGCCCGACTCGGCGGCCCCCTCGCAGACGAGGTCGCCCCCCTGTGGCAGCACACCGGCGCCCCCTACGGGCCGGTGTTCCTCGCCGTCGCCTCCGCGCTGTCCGGCCTGACCCGCGGCGAACTCCCCGCCGGGCTGGTCGGGATGCGGCTGATCGCGCTGCTCGGCGTGGCACTGATGGCGGCCGCCCTGCCCCGGCTCGCCCGGCACAGCGGCGCCGATCCGGCCGCCGCGCTCTGGCTCGGCGCCCTCAACCCGCTGGTGCTGCTCCACCTGGTCGCCGGTGCCCACAACGACGCCATCATGCTCGGCCTGCTCGGCGTCGGCCTGGTCGCCGCGCTCGGCCGGTGGCCGGTCCTGGGCGCGGTACTCGTCACCCTCGCGGCCCTGGTCAAGGCGCCCGCCGTGCTCGGGCTCGCCGCGGTGGTCGTCCTCCAGGTGCGGGCCGGGCACCGTCCGGCGAAGGCCGTCATGTCGACCGCCCTCGCCGCCGCGGCCACCACGGTCGCCGCAACAGCCGTCGCCGGCACGGGATACGGCTGGATAGGCGCTCTCGACACCCCTGTCTCCCCGCACAACTGGGCCCTCACGAGCCTCCTCGGCCGCGCCACCGGAGCCATGCTGGAACACCTCGGCAGCGACCTAGCCCCGCTCGCCCTGCCGGTCTGGCACCTGCTCGGCCTCGCGATCACCGCGCTCGTCATAGCGGCCATATGGTGGCGGCTGCGCCCCCGCCCGGTCTACGCACTGGGCCTGAGCCTCGCCACCGTCGCCGCCTTCGGCCCGGCGATCCGCCCCTGGTACGCCCTGTGGGGGCTGTTCCTCATTGCCGCCGCGGCACCCACCACCTCGGTACGGCACCGGGTGGCGGCCGTGACGGGCGTGCTCGCGCTCGCCACCCTGCCCAGCGGCGGGCCGGTCGACAGCGGGCAGTTGATGCTGGCCGTCTCCGGCGGGGCGCTGGCCGTGGTGGTTCTCTGGCAGGTCCACCAGGCGGCCCAGGCACCCGCACTGGGAGAAACCGCATGACCCTGCCCCGCACCGACCGCGGCCGACTGCTCCTGGTCCTCGCCCTCGCCGCCGCCGTCACCACCTTCACCGCGACCGTGCCGCTGCTGCGCGACTGGTTCGACCTGCGCGTCTACCACGGCGCCGTCAACAGCTGGATCCACCACGGCGGACGGCTCTACGACTACCAGGTGCCGGGCACGACCTACGGCTTCACCTACCCGCCGTTCGCCGCCGTCAGCATGCTGCCGATGGCCCTCGTCGGCCTGCGGACGGCGATCGCCGGATCCTTGCTGCTGAACCTGGCGGCCCTGGCCTGGGTTCTGCACATCCTGACCGAGGGGGCCTGGCGACGCTACGGCTGGTTCGGATGCGCCCTGGGTGCGTGCATGCTCGCCCTGTTCGAACCGCTCCGCGACACCTTCAGCTTCGGCCAGGTCAACCTCGTCCTGCTGGCCCTGGTCCTCACCGACGCCTGGCTGCTCAGAACCGGGCGGGAGCGCTGGGCGGGTGTCGGCATCGGCCTGGCCGCCGCGATCAAACTGACCCCGGCGGTCTTCATCGGCCTGTTCCTGCTCGCTCGCCGCTGGCGCGCCGCCGCGGTCGCGACGGCGGTCACCGCCGGGGCGACCGCGTTCGCCGCCTGGGTGGCCCCGGGCGCCTCCCGTTTCTACTGGACCGAGGCCCTGTGGGACACGAGCCGGGTGGGCCGCCTCGACTACGTCTCCAACCAGTCGCTGCAGGGCATCCTGGCCCGCCTCGGCGAATCCGACCGCAGAGTATGGGGCTTGGCGGTTCTGGTGGTCCTCGGCATCTGGACATGGCGGACGCTCCAGGCGGTCGCGGCGGCCGACTGGCCGGCAGCCTTCGCCCTCACCGGCCTGACCGCCTGCCTCGTCAGCCCCATCACCTGGGTGCACCACCTGGTGTGGCTGCTGCCGTCCTTCGCCGTACTGGTCCGCGCCGGGCAGCTGCGTGTGGCGGGCGCCCTGTACGCGGTGCTGTGCACCAGCGTGGTGTGGCTCTGGTTCCACGACGCGTCCGGCATCGACGGTTTCCTCGGCAGCAACACCTACACCTGGATCACCCTGGGACTGCTCCTGTGGCTGCCGGTGGGTCAACTCCGCGCCGACAGCCTGCCCCTGCCCCGCAGGACCAGCGCCACCGCCCCCGCGCCGAGTGCGACGGCACCCGAGATGACGCCCGCCGTCGGCCACCCCGAGCCGCCGTCCGGGGCGACGGCCACGGGCGTGGCGCGCGGCCCCGGCCGCGGTCTGTCCAGCAGCGCGTCCAGCGAACCCACCGGCTCGACCCGCCCCGCGGCCTCGAACCCCCAGTCGAGCAGCTCCCGCGCCTCCTCATAGACGGCGAAGCCGCCGCCTGCCTGAGGGTTCATCACGGTGACCACGAGGGTGCGCCCGCCGCGGCGGGCGGCGGCGACGAGCGTGTTGCCCGCGTCGCTGGTGTAGCCGTTCTTCACCCCGATCAGCCCCGGATACGGCTGCACACCGTCCGCCCCGGTCAGCAGCCGATTGGTGTTCTCGATCTCGTACGACCAGCCGCCCCCGCCCGGGAACCTCGCCACGGCCGTACCGCAGTACTCCGCGAAGTCCGGATTGCGCAGCCCCGCCCGGCCGAACACCGCCAGGTCGTACGCCGACGAGACCTGGCCGGGTGTGTCGTATCCGTCGGGCGACCGCACCTGCGTGTCGAGGGCTCCCAGCGAACGGGCCCTGGCCTGCATCTGCTCGGCCGTCGTCTGCCAGCCGCCGTTCAGCGAGGCCAGCACGTCCACGGCGTCGTTCCCGGAGTTGAGGAAGACCCCTCGCCACAGATCGGCGATCCGGTACGTCCGCCCCTCGGCGACCCCGACCCTGCTGCTGCCTTCGCCGATGTCCTCCAACTCCTCCTCCCGCACCTTGTGCCGGGCGTCCGCCGGCAGCCCCGGCAGTACGGTCAGTGCGAACAGGGTCTTCAGCGTGCTGGCAGGCGGCAGCTTGCGGTGTGCATCGTGCGCGGCCAGCACGTCCCCGCTGCGGGCGTCCGCCACCAGCCAGGACAACGCGGACACGTCCGGAATCCC
This sequence comes from Streptomyces sp. NPDC001157, assembly GCF_053598255.1. Classification (NCBI taxonomy): domain Bacteria; kingdom Bacillati; phylum Actinomycetota; class Actinomycetes; order Kitasatosporales; family Streptomycetaceae; genus Streptomyces; species Streptomyces sp. NPDC001157. The sequence goes on along the minus strand of NZ_JBSFJW010000002.1, from coordinate 434,130 downwards.
AGGCGCCCCGTGATGGGGCCGCACCTGAGTGCCCTCGCGATACAGGAACGAGGGATCCGGCAGCGCGGCCCGCGACACGCCGGGCGGGGTGGGCTCGGCACCGGCGGCGACCGCGACCGGCGTGAACGCCAGGACGCCCGCCGTACAGAGCGCGCAGGTGGTGACGGCCGCCCGGGACGAGAAGTGGAGGATCACATGATCAACGTAGAAATCGGCAGGGCGTGCGGGGCGGTGACCGGGCCGGATACGGGGTGGTAGCACCCGGATGCCGCAAGGCCGGGATCAGCATCACGCCCACGGTTCCTCAGGGCGCCGGATAGAACTGGCGGGCCCAGTGGCGGAACAAGCCGATGGCCTCGTCGCTCGCGGCGAGGCGGGGTCGGGGCTCGTAGCGTTTGGTGTTCCAGATCCTCAGGTCCTGATGGACCTTGCTGACCGCGGTGCGCAGCATCGCCTGGGCGAAGGCCCGGTGCAGGCCGCGCCGTGGGAGCGACGCCTTCGTGGAGTGGTGCATACCGATGTCCGCGCAGGCCGTCGCGACCAGCATGTGGGTGCGCCGGGGCCCGGTGGGTGTGTGCATCGCCCACAGGTAGCTGACGAGTCCGAGGGAGGGCAGCGGGAGATCCACGCGGAGACATCCCAGACCGGCCAGGAGGAAGGCGTGGTCGGCCTGGATCCTCTGCTTGAGGGCGGCCGGCCGATCGGGTCCGAGACGCAGACGCATCCGCAGGAGTGGGCCTTCGGTGGTCGGCGGGTCGACTTCCTGCACGGCCACGTGGTGCAGGACGGGGAGATGCCGGTAGTCAAGTGTGTTCTCGATGATCTCCTGGGCGTCAGTGTGGACGTCCGTGCTCCAGGCGGCTGTCGGAACGACCCCGTCCTGGGTGGTGCCGGGGACGTCCCAGGTGGGTGGAGTGCCATTCGGTTCGTGCCAGGCGAAGAGGAAGCCGTTGCGCTCGCTGATGGTGTGGTGCTGCAGGCGGGCGCGCGGGGGCGGGCCGTCGGGGGTGCCGACGCAGGTGCCGTCCGGGGCGAAGGCGAAGCGATGGAAGGGGCACACCAGGTTCTGTCCCTCCACGCTGCCGCCCGCCCCCAGATGAGCCCCCAGGTGTGGGCAGTAGGGATGCACCGCGCGGGGCCGGCCGTCGAGAGTGCGGTAGAGGACGACGTCCTCGTCCATGAAACGGCGGGTCAGGACCTTGCCGGGGGCCAGTTCTCGCGAACGCGCGAGGCAGAACCAGCCACTGGGGTAGGGCAGATGCCGCATCGGCCCGTCGGCGGCAGCGTGGGGACTACGAGACTTCGGCAGTTCGTCCCTCATCGTCATGGACGGCAGCCAAGCACGGGAAAACGCAATGCATTCACCCCTCGCAGCAAGATCACTCTTATGAGGGATCTACCGGTCATATCACCACGGATGACCGCAGGTGACACTACCGTCGGTCGCTCTGAGTAAGCGTTCGGGAGCGGTCTCGGTATCAGCGCCGGGATGCTCACGACGCAGACAGGGGGCGGGCGTTGGTGGCCGACGACAGCAGCGACAACCATCGTCATGAAGCGGAAGTCGTCGTCATCGGGGCCGGCCTCTCCGGTGTGGCCGCCGTGATCGCGCTGCACCGGGCCGGTTTCGACGACGTCGTCGTGCTGGAGAAGTCCGGCCGCCTCGGAGGGACTTGGCGCGACAACACCTATCCCGGATGCGGCTGCGACGTACCGGCCGTCCTGTACGAGTACTCCTTCGCACCCCACTCGTGGAGCCGGGGCTTCGCCGACCGGTCCGAGATTCTCGACTACCTCGACACCACCGCGGTGACCCACGGCGCGGACAAGGCGATCCGCTACGACACCGAGGTGCTGAGCATCCGCTGGCAGCCGCAAGCGCACCGCTGGAACCTCCAGACCACATCGGGCACGTACACCGCCCGTGCCGTGATCGTCGCCACCGGCGCCTGGCATCGCCCCCGCCGGCCCGACATCCCCGGCCTCGACGCCTTCCCGGGTACCGCCTTCCACTCCGCCCGCTGGAACCACGAAGTCGACCTGACCGGACGGCGCGTGGCCGTGGTGGGCACCGGAGCGTCCACCGTCCAGTTCCTGCCCGAGATCCAGCCGAAGGCGGCGCATGTCGACGTCTTCCAGAGCACGCCGCAGTGGGTGCTTCCGAAACCCGACTACCCCCTCCCTCCGGGGCTGCACCGCTTCTTCGAACACCACCCGGCAGCGCGCCGCGCGCTCCGCGGCCTGCACCACTGGACCCAGGAAGCCATCGGCGTACCCCTGCGCCACCCCCGCCTGCTGCGGCCCTTGGAGGCCCTGGCCCGCTTCCATCTGCGTACCTCGGTACGGGACCACGCCCTGCGCCGGGCCCTCACTCCTGACTACCGCTTCGGCGGGCGCCGACTGATCACCTCCGCCACCTACTACGCCGCCCTCACCCGGCCCAACGTGCGGCTGCATCCCACTCGTGTGACCGCCGTGGAGGGCTCCGACGTCATCGGCGCCGACGGCACCCGCACCCGCGCCGACATCATCGTGCTCGCGACCGGATACCACATCGGCGACATCCCACTGGCCCCCCAACTGCACGGCACCGACGGTACGTTGGCTCAGACCTGGGCCGACAACCGCCGTGCCTACCTCGGCACCAGCGTCAGCGGATACCCCAACCTCTTCCTGCTCGTCGGCCCGAATCTGCTCACCGGCACCACCGCCGTCCCCACCGTCCTCGAAGCCCAACTCCGCTACATCACCACCGCCCTCGACCACCTGCGCACCAGCGGGGCGACCTCACTGGACGTCAAGCCGGAGGCCGAAGCGGCCCACCAGCAGGCCCTGCACGCGGCACTGCGCAACACCGTCTACAACGCCGCCGGAGCCACCGGCTACTACTTCGGCCTCCCGGGCATCAACACTTTCTGCTGGCCCTGGTCGACCGCCAGGCTCATCAAGCGCCTGAACACCTTCGACCCGGAGGCCTACCGCTGGTCGCTGCCGGTGCCGGCCCAAGCCGACCGTGAGCGCGAAGGTCTGCCCGCCCGCCGCTCGGACCGGCTCCGGTAGGCCAAAGGGCCATATGGTGCTCACTCCCGCGACGCGCTCTCCGTCACCCGCTCTCCGCACTCCAGCCGTACGGTCGCCGCCGTCTCAGGATCCCGCAGCTGCTGCCCCGACGGCGTCCGCCCGCGTGTGATCTTGAGGGCGAGGACGCCGCGCACCCATGGATCATCCATCGGCGATCATGTGGTCCTGGTGTCCTCCACCCTCTCCCCCTCCGCCTGGGACGGCTCGGTCCTGGGGACATCCGGGTGCTGTTCCGCGGACGTGCGCTCGGCCGGTTCGTCGCGCTCACCCTCGGCCTGTGAGGGCGTGTGCGAGTACAGCCAGCGGTCGTAATCCGAGGCTCCGGTCTTCATGGCGGGCCTCCTTTGTCTGCTCGGCTTCCATGGTCCTCCATGCCCTCGGCCAGGGCGAGCAGTGGGCTTCGTGGAACCGCAGCCTTGGCGAAGGCAGCGAGGAACTGGGGATGCGCAGGTGATCACGTACGCCACCTCGCCCGCAGGTGGTCGCGTAGTACCGCGGTACTACGCGCTCCACACGGGTCAGCCTGCCGGTACCACGGGATCGGGCGGATCGGCTCCTAGCGTTGCCGGTGAGGCGTCGGAATCGACGGGCGCCGTAGGCCGACAGAGAGAACGCGAATGATCGACGCACGGCAGCTGACCAAGAGGTACGGCGAGAAGACAGCCGTCGACGGGCTCGACTTCGTCGTGAAGCCGGGCACGGTGACCGGCTTCCTGGGGCCCAACGGCGCGGGAAAGTCCACCACCATGCGCATGATCGTCGGACTCGACGCCCCGACGAGCGGCTCCGTCACCGTGAACGGCCACCGCTACGCCCGCCACCAGGCCCCGCTCCAGGAGGTCGGGGCCCTGCTGGAGGCGAAGTCGATCCACCCGGGCCGTTCGGCGTACAACCACCTCCGGGCCCTCGCGCTGACCCACGGCATTCCGCGCCGCCGGGTCGACGAGGTCATCGACCTCGCCGGCCTTGCCAGTGTGGCGAAGAAGCGGGCCGGTGCCTTCTCCCTCGGGATGGGCCAGCGGCTGGGCATCGCGGCGGCGCTGCTGGGGGATCCGCAGACGGTGATGCTGGACGAGCCGGTCAACGGGCTGGACCCGGAGGGCGTGCTCTGGATCCGCAACCTGCTCAAGGCGCTCGCCGACGAGGGCCGCACGGTGTTCGTCTCCTCGCATCTGATGAGCGAGATGGCGCTGGTGGCGGACCATCTCATCATCGTGGGCCGGGGACGCCTGCTGGCCGACACCACCGTGGGGGACCTGATCCGCGAGGCGGGCGGCGACACGGTGAAGGTCGCCACCCAGGACCCGGCGCGGCTGCGGGACGTCCTCGCGGGACCGGGCGTCGACATCACAGGGCGCGTGGGCTCCGAGGAACTGCAGGTGACCGGGCTGACCGCCCGCACCATCGGCCTGAAGGCGGCCGAGCACGGTATACCCCTGTTCGAGCTGAGCGCGAGGGCGGTGTCGCTGGAGGAGGCATTCATGGACCTGACCAGGGAGGCCGTGGAGTACCACGGCTCCACGACCGGGATCGAGACCCTCGGGAGGCCGGCATGAGCACCCTCACCGCAACCGCTGAGGAACCCCGTACCGCACCGGCCCGCCCCGCCTACCGGGTAACCGGACGGCGTGTGCTGTCCTCGGAGTGGGCCAAGCTGTGGTCCCTGCGCTCGACCTGGATCACCCTGGGCCTCGGCCTGCTGTTCCTGGTGGCCTTCGGACTGATAGCGGCGAGCCGGTACAAGTCCGGGATCAACTCCGGCCACATGGACCGCGACTTCGCCACCTCGACGGCCGTGAGCCTGTCCCTGTTCGGTACGAACTTCGCCCAGCTGGCCCTCGGAGTCCTCGGCGTGCTGGTCACGGCGGGGGAGTACTCGACCGGCATGATCCGGTCCACGCTCGCGGCGGTGCCCCGCAGGCTGCCCGTGCTGTGGTCCAAGGCGGCCGTGTTCGGGCTGGTCGCGCTCGCGGTGGGGACGCTGGGCGCGTTCGTCGCCTTCCTGTTCGGCAGCGGCATCGTCTCGGGCACGCCCGCGGCCATGAGTTTCTCGCACGCGGGTGTGCTGCGCAGCCTGCTGGGCGCCGGGCTGTATCTCGGCCTGGTCGGGGTGATCGGCACCGCGCTGGGCGCGCTGCTGCGGTCGGTGGCCGGCGGGATCTCGGTGCTGGTGGCCACCTTCATGCTGATCCCGGGACTGATCTCGCTGCTGCCGAGCTCCTGGCAGGACAACATCAGCCCCTACCTGCCGTCCAACGCAGGAGAGTCGCTGTTCGCCCTGACCCACGACTCGACGACCCTGTCGCCCGGCGCCGGGCTCCTGGTCTTCCTCTGCTGGACGGCGCTGGCGCTCGGCGGCGCGGCCTACCGGCTCGCGCGCAGCGACGTCTGACGCACCATGGACAGGTGACGTCCGTGACCACCGATGACATCAGCGGGATGGGACCGCTGGTCGCCCGTCTGTCCCGGGGCGGCCAGCGGCTCAGGCAAGCCGACCGGAACCGTCCGTGGGTGCTGGACACCGCGGTCGTGGTCGTGGTCTTCCTGATGTTCTGCCTGCCCGACCTGCTGCACGGCGGTACCGGCGACGGCGACGGCCCGCGCCGCTTCCGGCTGGCCTTCACCCATCTGCCTGTCGCCGGGATGCTGGCGTTGCAGGCCGGACTGGTGCTGCCCCTGCTGTGGAGGCGGCGCCGGCCCCTGGCGGCCTTCGGTGTCATCGCCGCGGTGTTCGTCCTGCAGTGGTCCCTGAACGCGGTGCTGCGCGCGGACATCGCCCTCTTCGTCGCCCTGTACAGCCTGGCACTGCACGGGTGGCTGAGGCAGCTGCCGTGGGCCTGCGCCGCCATGGCGGGGGCCATGGTGCTGGTCGCCGTACGGGTGTCCGCGGCCATGTCCGTCTGGGACGCGCTGTTCTTCCTGCTCAGCACCTCGACCGCGGCCCTCGCGCTCGGCCTGATGGTCCGCATCCGCCGGGCCCAGCTGGCCGGACTGCGGGAGCGGGCCGCCCGGCTGGAGGTCGAGCGGGACCAGCGCAGCAGGCTGGCCGCGGCCACCGAACGCACCCGCGTCGCCCGCGAGATGCACGACATCGTCGGCCACAACCTGTCCGTCATCATCACGCTCGCCGACGCCGGTGCCTACGCCACCGACACCGCACCCGAACGCGGCAAGGAGGCCCTCCAGCTCATCGGGGACACCGGCCGGCAGGCCCTGGGTGAGCTGCGGCGCGTACTCGGTGTGCTGCGCGAGGCGGCGGACAGCCCCTCTGCCGGGCCCGAACTCAGCCCGCAGCCAGGCATCGCCGACATCGACGCCCTGTGCGCCACGGTGCGCGCCGCCGGACTGGAGGTCGTCTACCGGACCTCGGGCGACGTGGACGCCCTCGACAGCGGGGTGCAGCTGACGGCGTACCGCATCGTCCAGGAAGCCCTCACGAACACCCTCAAACACGCCGACGCCGACACCCGCGTACACCTGGCGATCATCGAGAGGGACACCCGGCTGACCATCCGGGTCCAGGACACCGGCCCGGCGACACCGCCGAGGCCGCACGAGGAAGGGCACGGACTGGTGGGCATGCGGGAGAGGGCGGCGCTCTACGGCGGGACCGTCAGCGCGGGACCGGCGGGCGGCGGAGGCTGGAACGTCGAGGCCGTCCTCGACCTCACGCCCCAGGACGGTGTCCGGTGACCACGGTGCTCGTCGTGGACGACCAGCCGCTGCAGCGCTACGGCTTCCACATCCTCCTGGACTCCGTCCCCGAGACCGAGGTCGTCGGTGAGGCCGCCCACGGCGCCGAAGCCGTCCGCAAGGCCGCCGAACTGCGCCCGGACGTCGTCCTGATGGACATCCGGATGCCCGGCATGGACGGCATCGAGGCCACCCGCCGCATCGTCGCCGCCGGCGAGCGCTCGCGCGTCCTCGTGCTCACCACCTTCGACCTCGACGAGTACGTCCACGCCGCCCTGCGCGCCGGTGCCAGCGGCTTCCTCCTCAAGGACGCACGCCCCGAGGAGCTCCTCGCGGGCATCCGCGCCGTCGCGATCGGCGACGCGGTGATCGCGCCCGCGCTCACCCGCCGCCTCTTGGACGAGTTCGCCCAGTACGTCCCCGCACACCGAGGTGACCTCGTAGAGGACCCGAGGTTGAGCTCCCTCACCGAGCGCGAGCGCGAGATCCTCGTCGCCGTAGGCAAGGGCTGGACCAACGGCGAGATCGCCGCGCACTTCGTCCTGTCCGAATCCACCGTCAAGACCCATGTGGGCCGCGTCCTGGCCAAGATCGGTGCCCGGGACCGCATCCAGGCAGTGATCTTCGCCTACGACCTCGGACTCGCCCGGCCGAGCACGGACTGATCGGCCCGTGAGTGGTGCGGGCGCAAGCAGCAGGGACGGCAGCTCTCTGCGGGAGCGGAACGCGTCCAGCGTCAGCACGGTGAACAGCGCGCACAGCGCGAACTCAAGGCCCTTGACGGGCGCCGGGAGAGCCGCGCCGAGGACGACGCCGGCCAGTCCGCCGCCGACCCAGTACGTCTCGCAGGCGATCCGCATGGCCGGCAGCCGGGGCGCCGACCGCTCGTACATCGACCTCAGCTTCGAAGCGCAGGACGTGGAGACGGTCGAGCGCTTCGAGGAGACGCTGGCGCAGGCGGAGGAAGTACTGGAGTTGCGGAGGCTGTTCGGCAGCCCCGACTATTTCGTCCGCGTGGCCGTCGCCGATCTGCCCGCCTACGGGCCTTCCTGAGCCGGCGGGTCATGACCATCCCCCGCATCAAGAACGTGACGTCGCATTTCACGGTGAAGAACGTCAAGCCCGGCCCGTAGGAGAGGACGGGACGGCCTGGTCGGGCCCGACGGTGGCGAGTGCCGGCACCTGCGGAGGCGGACCCTGGGTCCACACCACCCGCAGTGACGAGGCGGAGATCCGCCAACCCTCGGCCGTCCTGACCAGTTCGGCATCGGCATGTCCGGCGGAGATGAAGACGCCGCCCGTGCCGTCCGCCAGGACGTGGGTGCTCAGCTGGGCGCCCCGGGTGGTGGCTCGGTCACCGTCGATCGCGATGACGGCGTTGGTGCCCAGATGCACGGTCCGGTCGAACAGCGCCATGCCCTGCCGGACGCGGGCCAGCAGGGCATCGCGACCATGGACGGTGCCGATGGGCATCTCCGCTGTGACGTCTTCGGTGTGGAAAGCCCGAGCCCATTCCTCGTCGAAAACTCCCTCGTCCAGGGAACGCACATAGCGGTCCAACAGATCGGTGATCTCGGTGCGGTCGGTCAGGGTCTGCATCTGGCGCTGCATCTCTTCGATGTCCATGCATGAAGACTTCTCCCTCAAGTTCACTTGAGGTCAACACGCACACAGGTGACGACAACCGTGTCGGCTACTGCCTGCACGGGCCGCAGTGCGGCGCTGGAGCGCTGGATCGCCGCCGTCGGTGCCGACACCCGGCCCCGCCTGGCCGGTACCGACGCGGTGCACATGGACTTCCATCCGGGCAACATGCCGGCGCGCGGCGGGGCGATCACCGGGGTCGTGGACTGGGACGGCGCCTCCCGCGATGATCGTCGATTCAGCCTGGCCACCCTGCGGCCCGCCCTCATGGGCGCACATGATTCTTCGCATGGTCGTCTGGGCCATCAGGCACTTCACCCCCGGCGACGTGGAGCACTGGCTCGACCTGGCCGAACCGCGCGTGAGCTGACGTCCCCGAGTGGGCCTGCGTAAGATCACGGAGGCCTGTTTTCCGGCTTTTGAGGAGGTCCAACGGTCATGAGTGACAAGCATGTTGTGGTGGTCACCGGCGGAGGGACCGGCATCGGTGCCGCAACCGCCCGGCTGCTACGGGCCGGCGGACACGACGTCGTCATCGGTGGACGACGGCCCGAGCCGCTGCAGCGGGTCGCCGACGAAACCGGCGCCGTGCCGCACGCCGCTGACCTCACGGATGCGGACGCCGTGGCCGAGCTCGTCGAGGCCACGGTCTCCCGCTTCGGCAGGCTCGACGGACTGGTCCTCAACGCGGGCGTCGGACGCAGCGGCGCGGTGGGAGATCTCTCGGACGAGACATGGGAGTTGGTGATGCGCACCAACCTGACGGGCCCCTTCCTGCTGCTGCGCGCCGCACTCCCGCACCTGCTGGAGACCCGCGGTTCGGTCGTTGCCGTCGCCTCCGTCGCGGCGTTGCGCAACGGGGTCGGCAACGCCGCGTACGCCACCTCCAAGGCCGCGCTGCTTCAGCTGTGCCGCTCGCTGGCCGTCGACTACGGCAGCCAGGGGCTGCGCGCCAACACGGTGTGCCCCACCTGGGTACGCACCGAGATGGCTGATCGTCGTATGGCCCGCTTCGCCGAGGAGTCCGGGCTCGGAGGCGGCGTGGACGAGGCCTACGAAGAAGCGACGAAGCTGGTGCCCGCGGGGCGCCCCGGCGACCCGGCCGAGGTCGCCGAGGCGATTGCCTGGCTGCTCTCGCCCGCCGCGTCGTTCGTCAACGGCGCGGTACTCACCGTGGACGGCGGAGTCTCGGCACGCGACGCGGGAACCCTGGCGTTCGACTTCAGCGTCGAGCGCCGCGAGGGTGGTCGATGACGCAGGGCGTTCGCGTGAGCGGGACGATCAGTGAGGAGTGTGCGTGAGCACTCAGGACAACGCGCCCGACGGACGCTCCGGCGTTCTCGGCGGAGCCGGACGCGGCGCGCTGGAGGGTCTGCGCATCGCCGACTTCTCCCGGGTCCTCGCGGGGCCCTACGCCACCATGCTGCTCGCCGATCTCGGCGCCGACGTGGTGAAGGTGGAGCGGCCCGGCACAGGGGACGACACCCGGGCCTGGCAGCCCCCGACGGACCAGGACGGCACGTCGACGTACTTCCTGAGCGTCAACCGCAACAAGAGGTCCGTCACCCTGGACCTCACGACCGAGACCGGCCTGGAGCAGGCCCGTGCCCTGGTCGCCGAGTCCGACGTCCTGGTGGAGAACTTCCGTCCCGGCACGATGGAACGGCTGGGGCTCGGCCATCGCGAACTCCTCGCGGAACACCCGGAGTTGGTCTACTGCTCGATCAGCGGCTTCGGGGCCGGTGCCGGCGCGGCGATCCCCGGATACGACCTGCTCGTGCAGGCCGTCGGCGGTCTGATGAGCGTGACCGGGGACGCGGCGGGGGAGCCGATGAAGGCGGGCGTGGCACTCGTCGACGTGATCACCGGTCTGCACGCCACGCTCGGCATCCTTGCGGCGCTCCGGCACCGGGACGCCACCGGGGAAGGCCAGCGCGTCGAGGTCAATCTGCTCGGCTCGCTGCTGTCGGCCATGGTCAACCAGGCGTCTGCGTTCGCCGTCGCCGGCGTGGTTCCCGGGCGCCTGGGCAACGCGCATCCGAGTATCGCCCCGTACGAGACCTTCCCGGCCGCCGACCGTCCCATCGCGATTGCGGTGGGCAACGACCGGCAGTTCGCGGCGCTCGCCGAGAGCGTCGGCGAGCCCGGACTCGCCCTCGACGACCGCTTCCGCACCAATGCCGACCGGGTCGCCCATCGCATCGAACTGAGGGACATCCTGAGCGAGCGGCTCAATGACGCCGACGCAGACCACTGGTCGTCCGTCCTGCTGGCTGCGGGCGTGCCCGCCGGACCGGTCAACACCCTGGACGGGGCCTTCGACTTCGCCCGGAAACTCGGCCTTCCCGGCATCGTCGACATTCCCGCCGCACCCGCCGACGGAGCCGAGGGCACGCCCTCCCGCCAGATCGCCAACCCCATCGCACTGAGCGAGACACCCGTCCAGTACCGCCTGCCGCCGCCACGCCTGGGACAGCACAACGCGGAAATTCTCCATGAACCGTGGTCCGGATCACATTCGGCGGATTGAGTGTGGCCCCCTGTGCGTTTCCGCACCCTCGCGTGACGGCCGGCGCCTGGATGCGAGGATGAGTCGCCATGACAGCAGGGTGATGTTCTCGCACGGTACGGGCCGCGGTGTTCGCGGCCGTGTGTGTGCTGCTCGCCGCCTTGGGTCACGTCATGATGTCCGGAAACGACGTACCCGGTTGGGCGTTGATCGCCGGGGTGGCCGGGACGGGCCTCGGCGACTGGTGTCTCGCCGGGCGTGAGCGCGGGTTGCCGTTGATCGTGGGCGTCCTGGTCGCCGTCCAGACGGTGCTGCACGAGGCGTTCTCCCTCGCGCAGCCGTCGTCGGGCGGTTCCGGCTCCATGGACATGGGCTCGATGCAGATGGACTCCATGGACATGGGGCACATGGACATGAGCCGCATGGGCAATCGGCGGACGACGTGGGCTCGTCGTCCGGCATGCTCGCTGCCACCTGCTCGCCGCGCTCCTCACCGGGTTGTGGCTGGCGTACGGGGAGAAGGCCGCCTTCCGTATCCTGCGGGCCGTCGCCTGCCGCCTGGCGGCTGGCCGTCGAACTGTCCCAGCCGCAGGATCTGCCCGGCTTCGACGACGGCATAGCCCTGTTGGACCTGCTGGCAGCGCTGCCGGACGAGCGTCGGCAGGCGTTCGTCCTCACCCAGCTGGTCGGCCTCCCGTACGCGGAGGCGGCCGAGGTCAGCGACTGCACCCTTGCCATGCGGCCCAGCATCGACGGCTCCCGCCGCAGCGCGGCCCGCAGCTCCGGGACCAGCCGCCCGGCGGCCCGGCCCGCCCGCAGTTCCCGCACCCCGGTGCCTGGGCTGCCGACACCGTGATCGGTCCGTACCTCCCACAGCCCGTCGCTGACCAGATGGTGGAAGGGACAGGCGGGCGTGCTCCCGCGGGCCGGACCGTACTCCGCCAGCAGCCGCTTCAGATCCCCTTCCACCGCGCTGTACCGCAACTCGCCCTCGGCATCCGCCTGAAACCGGCCCAGCGCATACAGCAGCAGCAACGGCTTGTGCGGCGCCCGTACCCCGTCCCGACTCCACTGCCTCAGCCCCGCGGTGCGCTCCAGCCAGTCCATGACCATGATCGTAGTCACGCGTCGGCGCACATCACCCTGTCCGGGTCGCGACTCCTCCTGCACCGGCCGCGAGCGCACCGCCTGCTGCCGCGCGTTGACCGGCCCGCCACTCCAACGCCTGGGGTTCCTCGGTGAATTCGATCAGATGCTGTCCGGCGAACCGCTGCAGCGCGTCCCGCACCTCGGCCGGGGTGGCATAGAAGAACTCCTTGCGGCTGTTCACCTGGTTGACCCGCTGGGAAGCGAACTGCCGGTGCAGTTCCGTCTCCAGACCGACAGCGTCCTTGCTGAAGACCAGCGCGTGGACGTCGAAGCGGAAGGGGACCGCGGCTCCGCTCAACTCGTAGATGCGTTCCAGCGGTTCGAGCCGGCGCGTCATGCCGATCTTCACCATGCGATCTCCGAAGGCGCCGATGTTCGAGATGACGTACACATAGCCCGTGCGGACGTTGGCCGCGCGGGACTCGACATCCTGCAGCGCGTTCTCGATCTCGGCCAGCTTGGCCTGCATCTCCGCGACGCCCGCCTCGTCACCGCGCTCACGCAGACGGTCGAGTGCCGCCTGGTAGTGGCTGAGTTCCTTGTTCAATTTCTCGCGCTGCCGGTCGAGTTCCCGCTGGACGGCGGCCTCCTCGCGCTCCCGGGCACGTGCCTCGCGCTGGGCCTCCTTCTCCTCGTCCTTCTTCTGCAGATGGTCTGCGGTGAGTTCCAACTCCCGTACCCGCGCGTTGTGGTACTCGTCCGTGATGCGGATGTGCATGGTGGCGCCGAGCCGGGCGATCGTCTCGCGGCTCTTGTAGAGCCGGTCGACGAGGGAGTTCAGCCGGTGCGGCCGCATGGACCGCACGGCGTAGTCGGCTTCGGCGTTGTAGGCGCGCAGCATCAGCTTGGAGAAGTCGCGGACCATCTTCTGGCCCTCGCGCTTGGAGCCGTTGACCGTCCAGTCGGTGGCCGCGTGGACGGCCCGGCCCGCCCGGGCGAGCGTCTTGATCTCGCTCTGCAGGGAGTCGAGCCGGCTGCGGTAGGCGATCGCGTCCTGGAGAGCATGCCGATACGCGTAGATCCCGGCCTCCTGCAGCAGGGCGGTCTCGTCGGTGACGACGATCCGGGCCTGGAGTTCGGCCAGCCGCCGCTCGGCGTCGAACACGTCCCTGCGATGACGCTCGGCCTCCTTGCGTACCCGCTCGGTCTCCTTCGCCGTCCGGCGGGCGTCGTCGAGAATCTCCTTCGCCGTGTCGCGCGCGTCCCTCAGGATCCCCTCGGCCTCCGCGGCGGCTTCCGCAGCCGCCTTCTCGCGCAGCGCGGCGGCCTCTGCCTCGACCTGGTGTACGAGGCCGGCGACCCGCTCGGCATCCAGCCCCTGGGTCCTTGTGATCCACGCCCGCAGCTCTTCGGCCTCGGATACGGCATCCGCGCGACGCCGCCCGAACAGCCCGCTCTTGCGCGGTGCCGGTACCGTCGTCGTGCTCCCGGGAACGGTCGCGTCCGGCACCGGGAAGGCGCCAGTGGTGAGTGCGCCTGCGGCGGGCTCGGCCTCCGGTACCCACAACTGCCATCCGGCCGGCAGCGGGGGCCACGACGGATCGGGCCGCCAGTCCGGCGGCGGCATCCATCCCGCAGGCGGCACGGGCCAGCCCGGCGGCGGATTGAAGCGATACGCAGTCATTGCCCATCCCCCCTCGCTCCTGGGGCGTCCCCAGCACCCAGGTCGCCGGACAAGTCCGGCAAAAAACGGAGAGCGACATTCTGTGCTTGATCCATCACCGGGGGCACCCGCATATTCCACCTCGTGACCCGTTTGTGACTATCGGTCAGGTCGCCCTTGCGGTCAAGTGCACTCCAAGTCCTAGAGTCACGCTTCCGACCCGCCCCACCTGCGACGGAGCATCCCCATGCGTTATCGAGTCCTCGGCAAGACCGGCATCGAGGTCAGCACGCACTGTCTCGGCACGATGATGTTCGGTGCCGTCGGCAATCCCGACCACGAGGACAGCGCCCGCATCATCCATGCGGCGCTCGATGCGGGCATCAACTTCGTGGACACCGCCGACATGTACTCCGCCGGAGAATGCGAGGAGATCGTCGGCAAGGCCCTCAAGGGCAGACGCGACGACGTCGTGCTCGCCACGAAGGTGCACTTTCCGCTCGGCGAGGGACGCAACCGCAGCGGCAATTCGCGCCGCTGGATCCTCAAGGCCGTCGAGGACAGCCTGCGGCGCCTGGATACGGACTGGATCGACCTCTACCAGGTGCACCGCCCCGACCACACCACCGACATCGAGGAGACGCTGTCCGTCCTCACCGACCTGGTGAGAGCGGGCAGGATCCGGGCGTTCGGCTGCTCCACGTTCCCCGCCGAGGACCTCGTCGAGGCGCACCATGTGGCGGAGCGGCGGGGGCTGATGCGGATGCGTACGGAGCAGCCGCCGTACTCGCTGCTCGCGCGCGGCATCGAACGGGCCGTGCTGCCCACCGCGCAGCGCCTGGGCATGGGCGTGCTGACCTGGTCGCCGCTGGCCTCGGGGTTCCTGTCCGGCGCCTACCGCGCGGGCCGGGCCGTCGACCTCACCACCGGCCGCGCCAAGCTCACCCCGCACCGCTTCGACCCCGACGCCCCGGGCAACCCGGCGAAGTTCGCGGCCGTCGAGCAACTCGTCGCGCTCGCCGAGGAGATGGGCTGCACCCTGCCGGAACTGGCCGTCGCCTTCCCGCTGGTGCATCCGGCCGTCACCTCGGTGATCATCGGTCCGCGCACCATGGACCATCTCACGTCGTTGATCAAGGGCGCCGATCTGCTGCTCGACGACGCCGTGCTCGACCGTATCGACGAGATCGTGGCGCCGGGCAGCGATCTCTACAAGGCCGACGGCGTGTGGCAGCCGCCGTCGCTCACCGACAGCGCACGGCGCAGGCGCCCGGCCGGCGAGCGGGCGGCCGCGGACTGAGCGGCGTGATCGGCCTCGGCCGCATCCGCCTGTTCTGCATGAGCCTCGGGCCCGCCGCTCCCGCTCTGCTGCTGGTGCACGGCTGGGGCGGCGACGGCAGGGAGTGGTCGGGCCATGCCGAGACCCTGGCCGACCGCTTCCACGTGATCGTCCCGGATCCGCGCGGACACGGCCGCTCCGAGGTGCCCGAGCAGGGCGACACACCGCCGGAGACGGCGGACGACCTGGCCGCCCTGGTCGACCTGCTCGCCGTACGGCACCCGGAACTGGTCCGGGCCGTCGTCTCCTTCGACCCCGCGCACGGCGCGCACGGCCGCGAAATGGACGGAATCCCCGGGCGGTTGGCCGCCTGTCGGGAGCAAGGAGCCAGGGTGGCCCCCGACTTCGTCGCCGTAGCCTCGGGATCCGCCCGCACGGCGAGGCGTACCTGCAGCGGCCAACGCAGCCGGCCCTGACGGTGTGGACGTCGGCTGAGGGCGCCGGCTGGGAGCGAAGACCGCCGGGCAGCGATCTAGTGGGCCCCGTCCGGGGACGATGACCGCGGTGTGCCGGGAAGCCGAATCGTGACGACGAGACCGCCGGAAAGTCGGGGTGCGAGGTCGAGGGTGCCGTCGTGCGCCCGGACGATGCTGTGCACGATGGCCAGGCCGAGGCCGACGCCGGCATGCTCGTCGCTGCGTACGCGTTCCGTTCCCCGCTGGAAGGGTTCGGTGAGGGTCGGTACCAGCTCCGGGGGGAGCAGCGGGCCCGTGTTCTCGACCCGCAACACGCCGTCGTCGCGCTGCGATCGGGTGTGGACCGTCACGGTGCCGCCGACGGGAAGATTGTGCACGATGGCGTTCTGGACGAGGTTCGTCACCATCCGCAGGATGAGCGCCGCGGAGCCCACGGTCTGTGTCGGCTCGCCGGTGACGTCGAGTGTGATCCCGCGCTTTTCGGCGAGGGGAAGCAGCGTTTCGGCGGCTTCTTCGGCCATGAGGGAGAGATCGACGGGCTCGCGGGTGAAGCTCCTGCCGTCGGCGCGGCTGAGCAGCAGGAGCGACTCGGTGAGGTTGATCGCCCGCGTGTTGACGGTGTGGAGGCGTTCGATGAGTTCGCCCTGGTCCCGCGTGGGGTCGTTGCGGGCGGCGTCGAGGAGGGTCTGGGAGATCGCCAGCGGGGTGCGCAGTTCGTGCGAGGCGTTCGCGGCGAACCTCTGCTGCTCGGCGACGTGGGACTCGAGTTGTTCGAGCATGGTGTCGAACGCGTCGGCGAGTTCGCGGAACTCGTCCCCCCGGCCTTCCAAGTCGATCCGGTGGGACAGCGATCCGCTCGCGGCCATCCGTGCCGCGTCCGCGATCCGGGTGAGCGGTACGAGCATCCGGCCTGCGAGGATCCATCCTCCCAGGAGGCCGAAGACGAGGAGGAAGGCCAGTGCCGTGGCCGCGGCGGGGACGAAGCCGCGCAGGGCGTCGGAGCGGTTGAACCCGGTGATGATGACGACGCCGACCTTGCGCTGGAGGGCTTTGGGGTCGTCGGTCCTGAGCCAGCGCAGCACGAACACCCACATCACGGCCAGCAGGAGAGCGCCGGCCAGGAGGAGGAATCCGGCGTAGCTGAGGGTGAGTTTCAGTCGGGCGCTGAGCCCGGGGCGTCTAGTCATGAGTGCCGCCGGGGTGGGGGCCGGTGTCGATGCGGTAGCCGACGCCCGGCACCGTGGCGATGAGCCATGGTTCGCCGAGTCTCTTGCGCAGGGCGGAGACGGTGATGCGGACGGCGTTGGTGAAGGGGTCGGCGTTGTTGTCCCAGGCCCGCTCCAGCAGCTCTTCGGCGCTCACGACACCGCCTTCGGCGGCGACGAGTACCTCGAGCACGGCGAACTGTTTGCGCGTGAGCGCGACGTAGCGTCCGTCGCGGAAGACCTCCCGGCGGAAGGGGTCCAGCCGCAGGCCCGCGATCTCGCGCACCGGTGGGCGGGCGTGCGCGCGTCTGCGGTCGAGCGCCCGCAGCCGCATGACGAGTTCCCGCAGCTCGAACGGTTTGGTGAGGTAGTCGTCGGCGCCGAGCGCGAATCCGGAAGCCTTGTCGTCGATCCGGTCGGCGGCGGTGAGCATGAGGATCGGGATGCCGCTGCCGGAAGCCACGATGCGCCGGGCTACCTCGTCGCCGGACGGGCCGGGGATGTCCCGGTCGAGCACCGCGAGGTCGTAGGAGTTGACGCTGAGCAGTTCCAGGGCGCAGTCGCCGTCGCCGGCGATGTCGGCGGCGATGGCCTCCAGCCGCAGACCGTCACGGACGGCTTCGGCCAGGTAGGGCTCGTCCTCCACGATCAGCACACGCATGTGTGCAGCCTAAGCAGCACCACCTATCGCCGACGTATGCAAAGACATGCGGCCGCCGGACACGCCGTGCGCGCGGACCGGCGGCGGTTCTCAGGTGAGTTCCAGCAGGCCCCGGCGGACGGCCTCGGCGACCGCAGCCGCCCGGTTGTCGACGCCGAGTTTCCGGTAGATGCGCACCAGGTGTGTCTTGACGGTCGCCTCTGCCAGGTACAGGGCATCCGCGATGGAGCGGTTGCTGTGCCCGTCTGCCATCAGCCGGACGACCTCCCTCTCCCGTTGCGTCAACTCCGGTGCGGGGCTGACCACCTGCCCGACGAGGTCCCCGACCACCTCCGCCGCGAGGCCCAGCCCGCCCTCGGCGGCGCTGCGCACGGCCCGGAACAGGTCCTCCGGCGGCCCCGCCTTGAGGACGTAGCCGCGCGCACCCGCCTCCAACGCGCGCACGACGTCGGCCCGTCCGGAATAACTCGTCAGCATCACCACCGGCAGGCCCGGAGCCCCGGCGGCCAGTCGGCGGATCGCCTCGACCCCGTCGATGCCGGAGTTCGTCCCCGCGAAACGCAGATCCATCAGCACCACGTCGGGGACCAGCTCCAGGGCCAGCCGCACGGCCTCCTCCCCGCTGCCGGCCTCCGCGATCACATCAAGATCGGCTGCGCCCTCCAGCAGGGCCCGCAGCCCGGCCCGTACGACCGGATGGTCATCGGCGATCAGAACGCGCCGTGCTGCGCCCGTCACCGGGCCGCCGCCACGGACAGCGGCGCCTGCGGGCCGGGCCCCGAGGGGTGGAAGGGGACGCTGGCCCGAATCCGCGTGCCCCGCCCCGGGGCGCTGTCGACGGCCAGGTCACCGCCCTCCCGGCGCAGCCGCTCCCGGGCCGAGGGCAGGCCGAATCCCCGGCCCGAGCGGAGAGACCCACCGAGGCGGGCGGGATCAAAGCCGACGCCGTCGTCGCACACCTCCAACTCGACACGGTCCGCGAGGTGGCGGAGCGTCACTGACACGCTGGACGCGTGTGCGTGTTCGCGGACGTTCGCCAGCGTGCTCTGCGCCACCCGGAAGAAGGTGGTGGCGGCCTGTTCGTCCAGAGCGAGGGCCGGGGCCCCCACCGTGTGGAACCGCACGGGCCCGGATCCACCCAACTGCTGAACCCGGGCACAGAGCAGCCGCAGGGAAGCCGCCAGCCCGTCTTCGGTGACCGTGGGCGGGGCAAGGTCCTCGATGATCCGCCGGGTCTCGGCGAGTCCCGCATCCAGGCCGTCGGCGACGGCGCGCACGCGGTCGCGGGCGACCTCGGGCCGTTCCTCCCAGTCCCGCTCGGCCGCCTGCAGCAGCATCAGGCTCCCGGACAGTTCCTGGGCGAGCGTGTCGTGCAGGTCCCGTGCGATGCGCGCGCGTTCCTCCAGCGCACCGCTGCGGTGCCGCTCGTCCGCCAGTACGTTCCGCGTACTGCGCAGCTCCTCTACCAGCCGTTGACGCTCCGCGACGTTCCGCTGCTGCGTCCGGTACAGAGCCACCGTGCCCCAGACGGCCGCCACCGGGATCAGCACCATCTCAGGGTCGAACCCACCCGCGGTCCGGGTCAGCTGACCGACGAGCAGGGCCGTGACGGCGGCCAGCGCCGCGCCGGCCGCACGGTCCCCGAGCGTGTACAGAGCGACGCATGCCAGCGGCACGGCACACCAGACATAGGCGCCGGTCAGGGGCGGCGGCGTGAGCAGGACGAGGATCGCCCACAGCAGGAGGAGGACGGCGACCCAGGCGTAACGGGCTCGCCGGTCGAGCCTGGGTCGCAGCGCCAGCCCGGCCGCGTAGGTCACGGCCAGCAGCCCGCTGACGGTCACGATGTCCCAGCACAGCGGGATGTTCAGTCGGGCAAGACGGACCAGGGCGGCGCCGACCACGAGGAAGAACAACAGATGCGGCAGCTGGCTCGCAGCGAACCGTCTGCCCCCGGCCGGCACGGAAGCGCGGACGGACCCGGGATCGGACACGACAAACCCCCTGGATGAAAGATCCATTGGGACAGGGGTTCGAGTCTATCCACGGTCCGTATGGCGCATGTGAAGAGCGGGGCTGCGCGACCGCCGTACGGAGCGTGCGGAGACGGCAGCCCCGCCGACGGTCAGGCTCCCGGGTGCAGGCCGAGCCAGCCGGGTGTGGGATCGCCCTTGACCTCACCGAAGTACAGCGCGAACGTCTGCTTCCAGCGCTCCACCTCGGCGCGGTCCGCCATGAAGCGGGGGAAGCCGTCCACATGCGCGTTGGGGTACTCCCAGATCTGCTTCAGACCGGCCGGGGGAGTGACGTCGGTCCGTACCGACCAGCCGTTGAAGGACCCCTGCTGGTGCTCCGTGGACAGTTGCCAGTTGAGGAACAGCTTGGCTGCCGTGGAGTTCTTGGCCTGCTTGAGGATCGCGGCCCGCTGGCCCCAGGCCATGAACGGGTGCGGCGCGTCGATCGCGAACTTCACCGGGGACGACCCGGTCGCCGAACCCGAGGTGCCGATGCCGATCGGCTTCTGACCGCCGCGGACGGCGTCGCCGGGGGAGTTGCTGCCGCGCGCGAACTGCACGTCCTGGGCGGCGAGTTCGGCCACCCACTGCCACCCGTACTGCTGGGCGTACAGCGTGTAGAGGTACAGCACGGCGTCGTCGTCGTGCGGGTACGACGAGGCGATCTTGCCCTTCCACTTCGGGTCGACCAGGTCGCGCGGGGTGAGCTGGACGGCCGAGCCGAGTGCCGCCGTGCTGTACAGGAAGCTGAAGGCGATCGCACCCGTCGCCACCCACGCGCCCTGCGGGTCCTTGAACTTGTCGTAGACCTTGGAGAACCCGGCGGGCTTGTAGTGCAGCAGACGCCCCTGCTGCTTCCAGCGGTCGAAGTCCTGGAGGGTCTGGAACTGCACCACGTCCGGAACCAGGGTGTCGGTGGCGAACTGGTTGTCCACCCGCACGTCGTGGTACTTGCTGTAGTCGACGATCAGCGTCAGGTCGATGTCCGGAAAGCGGTCCTTGAAGGCGGCCTTGGTGCCGTCCTGCTGAGTCGGTGTGTCACCGCCGGCATAGACGACGAGCTTCCCGCCCTCCGCCAGAGCGGCCCGGTAGAGCTCGTCGAGCGACCGCGTCTCCTCGCGCCGGGACGACCGTCCCGACGCGGCGGCGGGGGAGGCCGACGCCGGAACCGCCGAGGCTCCGAAGGCACCGGCGCCGAGCGCGGCACCGGCACCCGCGGCGAGGACACGTCGTCTGCTGGGGAAACTGGGCATGCCAGGAGACCTCTCTGAGGGGGTGGCGTAAAAGGCCCGGTGCGCGCCACGGGCATCGTCATTCTTGTGTGGCCCGACGAGGCTTCGCGTCGTCCGTGCGGAGCGACGAGGTCTCTGAGAGTTGGAAGCTGCGTTCAACCGAACAGTTGAACGCAGCTTCCAACTCCTGCGGTTGTCGCCTGTGTGTGGGGGGCGCGTCAATGCTCAATGTTGTGCACTCTCTTGACCGCGGTAATGAGAGGGCCCTACATTCCTCGACGCGTTCGCTCAGTGCACTGAGCATCTGCTCCGGCCCCGCCCCGCACGCCCGCATCCGCCCCCAAGGAGCCGCACCATGCCTGCCGGAATTCGTACCCGCATTCCCCGCACTCGTCTGCGCATCGCCCTGACCGCCCTGGTCACGCTGGCATCCGCGGCGCTCACCACCCTCCCCTCACCGGCCGCCCAGGCGGACACCCCGGCCACGACCCACCTCACCGGCACCCTCACCGACGGCGCCACCTGGATCGCGGACGTACCCGACCGCTGGAACGGCACCCTGCTGCTGTTCAGCCACGGCTTCGGCCCCACCGTCGCCAGGGACGCCCCCACCGACGCCGTACGCACCGAAGTGCTCGCCGAGGGTTACGCGCTGACCGGTTCGTCGTACGACCCCCATGGCTCGATGTGGGCCCTGAACAGCGCGGAACGCGACCAGTTCGCCACGCTCGGCGCCGTCACCGCGAAGATCGGGACCCCCCGGCGCACCCTGGCCATCGGCCAGTCCATGGGCGGTCTCGTCAACGCCCAGCTCGCCCGCGACGGCGGCGGGCGCATCGACGGTGCCCTCGGCCAGTGCGGGCTGGTCGCGGGCGGCACGGATCTGGACAACTACCAACTGGACGCCGAGTACACCATCGCCCGCCTGCTGCTGCCCGGACAGGACGTGAAACTCGTGCGGTTCGGCACCTCCGCCGAGGCGTCCGCCACCGCCGACCTGCTCACCAAGGCGGTCACCGCGGCGCAGTCCACCCCGCAGGGCCGGGCCAGGGTCGCGCTGGCCGCCGCCTTCCTCAACCTGCCCGCCTGGTCGCCCGGAAAGGACCGGCCCGCCGCGACCGACTGGGCAGGCCAGGAGGAGCAGCAGTACGACTGGTTCGCGCAGGGCATCCTGTCGTTCGTGGAGGGCGGCCGGTACGCCGTCGAGCAGTCGGTCGGCGGCAACAACTCCTGGAACCGGGGCGTGGATTACGCTCGTCTGCTGGACGGCTCGGAACGCGCGTCTCAAGTGCGTGCGCTCTACGGGGCAGCCGGTCTCGACCTGCATGCCGAGCTGCGCACGCTGACCGAGGGCGCCACGATCACCGCCGACCCCGCCGCCGTCAGCACCGCGCAGCGGACATCCTCCGCGGGCCAGGGACTCCAGGTGCCCCTGCTCGACGTGCACACCACCGCCGACAACCTGGTCCCGGTGCAGCAGGAGAACCGCTTCGCCTCCCGCGTGCGTGCTTCCGGCGACGGCGCGCTGCTGCGCCAGGCGTACGTCGAGCGGCAGGGCCACTGCGCCTTCACCACCGCTGAGACCGTGGCCGCCCTGCACGCTCTCGAACACCGCGTCACCACCGGTCGCTGGGACGACGCCGCGACCCCGGCAGCGCTCCAGCGGTCCGCCACGGCGCTCGGTCTGGACGGAGCGGCGTATGTCCCGTACCACCCGGCCCGGCTGACGGTCGGCCGCGACGGCCCCGCGTCTCCCACCGAGCGCTGACTCCTGGGACAGCGACCGGTCAGTGCCGCCCGCGGGCGTTGAGGCGGGCGGCCTGGCGGGTCAGGTGATCGCGCTCGGCGAGATTGGACGCCTTGTGGGCCGCCTCGGCGTACAGCCGAGCCGCCGTCGCCAGGTCGCCGTCGCGCTCGTGGAGGTAGGCCGCCACCGCCGCGTGGCGGGGCAGTGAGGCGTCCAGCTCCGCGAGCGCCGCAAGGCCGGCGCGCGGTCCGTCGGCTTCGCCGACGGCGACCGCACGGTTGAGACGGACGACGGGGCTGTCGGCCACGGCCATGAGCTCGTCGTACCACTCGACGATCTGCACCCAGTCGGTCTCCTCGGCGGTGGGCGCGTCGGCGTGCAGGGCCGCGATGGCGGCTTCGGCCTGGTACTGGCCCAGCCGGTCGCGGGCGAGGGCGGCCTGCAGGATGACCACGCCCTCGGCGATCAGTTTTGTGTCCCACCGGGTGCGGTCCTGCTCGGCGAGCGGCACCAGGCTGCCGTCCGGCGCGGTCCGGGCGGCGCGCCGGGCATGGTGGAGCAGCATGAGAGCGAGCAGCCCGGCCACCTCCGGATGGTCGACCTGGGCCGTGAGCTGCCGGGTGAGCCGGATGGCCTCGGCGGCGAGGTCGACGTCGCCGGAGTAACCCTCGTTGAAGACCAGGTACAGGACGCGCAGCACGGTGGCCACGTCGCCGGGCTGGTCGAAGCGCACGTCGGCGACGGTGCGCTTGGCCCGGCTGATCCGCTGCGCCATGGTCGCCTCGGGCACCAGGTAGGCCTGGGCGATCTGGCGGGTGGTGAGCCCGCCCACGGCACGCAGCGTGAGCGCGACCGCCGACGACGGTGTGAGCGAGGGATGGGCGCACAGGAAGTAGAGCTGGAGCGTGTCGTCCACCGTGGGCGCCGGCCCGGGCGCCGGCTCCTCCTCGGCGCGGTCCTCACGCCGGCGGCGGGCCGCGTCGGCGCGCGTCGCGTCCAGGAACTTGCGCCAGGCGACGGTGACCAGCCAGCCCTTGGCATCCCGCGGCGGGTCGGCAGGCCACACACGCAGGGCCTCGACCAGTGCGTCCTGTACGGCGTCCTCGGCCGCCGCGAAGTCGGCTCCGCGGCGGACGAGGACGGTGAGCACACTCGGCGTGAGGCTCCTGAGCAGGACCTCGTTCATCGATGAGGGCACTCCGTGGTGCTGGGCTGCGCCGCCAGGAACGGGCGCACCTCCAGCCACTCGTGGATCGGCTTGCCGCCCGCCCCGGGGGCGGCCGACAGCTCCCCGGCCAGTTCGACGGCGCGCTCGTAGCTGTCGACGTCGATCACCATCCAGCCGGCGATGAGGTCCTTGGTCTCCGCGAACGGTCCGTCGGTGACCGGCGGGCGCCCCTCACCGTCGTAGCGGACCCACGCGCCCTCAGGGGCGAGAGCCTGGCCGCCGACGAACTCGCCGGTCTTCTCCAGCCGGGCCGCGAAGTCGTTCATGTACTGCAGATGCGCCGAGATCTCGTCCGGGGTCCACTGGTCCATCGGCACGTCATTGACCGCGGCCGGGGCGCCTCGGTAGTGCTTCAGCAGCAGGTACTTGGCCATCGTGGTTCTCCTCGGTGCTCCTGCGACCCATTGTGGTCGCGTTCACCACGGGGACGGAGCCGGACGTGGGTTCTCGACATCGTCGTCCGGATTTTTTTCCGGCGGGGGAACAGTTCACCCGGAGCGGCGGAGCAGGCGCCTAGGATCGTCGGCATGGCACTGCGACCTGTTCAGGTGAACATCAAGGCCGTGGACGCTTTGGCGGTCGGCCGGTTCTGGGCGGAGGCGCTCGGCTGGAGTGCCTACAGCCCCGGCGTGACCACCTACGTCGGGCCCGCCGGGGGCCTCGTCTGGCCGCACCCGGTCGCCGTCGGCATCGACGTGGTTCCTGTCCCGGAACCCAAGACGGCAACCAAGAACCGTGTACACCTCGACCTCGCCACCACCTCCGTGGCCCATCAGACGGAGTTGGTCGCGCGCCTTGAGGCTCTCGGCGCGACGCCCGCCGACGTGGGGCAGGACCAGGTGCCGTGGACGGTCCTCGCCGATCCGGAGGGCAACGAGTTCTGTGTGCTGGAGCCCAGGGAGATCTACCGGGACACCGGGCCGATCGCCGCGGTGGTGGTCGACTGCGGGGATCCGCGGGAGATGGCCCGCTTCTGGGCCGAGGCGCTGGACTGGACCCTGCACGAGGTGAGCGACGATCACGCGTCGTTGCGCTCCGCCAAGGAAGTCGGCCCGTATCTCGAGTTCCTCCGCACACCCGACGTGAAGACCGTGCCGGACCGTGTCCATCTCGACCTGCTGCCCCACCCCGGTGACGACAAGACAGCGCAGGTGACCCGACTGCGTGCCCTCGGCGCCACCGACCTCGACGTCGGCCAGGGCGACGTCCCGTGGACGTGCCTGGCCGACCCGGAGGGCCACGAGTTCTGCGTCCTCGCTCCGTCCTGACGCGAGGGCTTCACAACTCGCGGTCGGCCCTTGGCCGTTGGGGGCGCGGTCTAGTTCGTCGAGTCGCGCTTCCAGTCCTGGACGAGAAGCCCGAGCAGCACCTCGTCCAGGAACTCGCCCATCACCCAGGCCGAGGAGCGCAGGACGCCCTCGCGGACGAAGCCGTTGCGCTCGGCGGAGCGCAGCATCGCTGCGTTGTCCGACAGCGTCTCGATCTGCAGTCGCTGCAGGCTGCGCACGACGAAACCGTAGTGGCACAGCACCGCGACCACGTCGGTGCCGTAGCCCTTGCCGCGGGAGGCCGGCAGCAGGCCCAGCCCGATGTGAGCGGACCGGTTGTGGGTGTCGATGCCCCACAGGGTCGCTGAGCCGACCAGGGTCTCGCCCTCCAGCTCCACCACGGAGAACTTGACGCTCCCCTCGTTCGTGTCGTCCACGAAGAGCCGCGGGTCCTTCGAGCCGGGAGTGATCGGCCGCCACGGCCCGCTTTCGGACCGCGAGGCGTTGACCACGTCGTCGTAGAGCTCGGCCCGCAGTATCGGGATGTCGTCCTCGTGCCGGGCCCTGAGCCCGACCTTGCTGCCTTTAAGCACGCCAGCTTCCTATCCGACCCGGCCGGCCGGCGGCAAACGAATAAGAGATGCTCAACTGCCAGTCCCAAGCGTCACGTTGACGCCGTAAGGGCCCGCGATCCGATGCGGCCGACGTCCGGAGGAGTCCGACTTCGGGGGGGGGCAGCTCGTGGCTCTGGGCCGGTTCACCGGCCTCGGCGAAGAACTGTCATCACCATCACCGCCGCGACAGCCACCACCCTGGTGCTGGTCCTGCTGATCCCGCTGTCCGCCAACGCGCTGACGGCCGTCGTGCTGGTCTTCCTCATGGCCTGAGCGGGTTCACGGTCAGGCCCGTCGTCACCGCGCGCGCCGTCCGTTTCGCCGGGGACGCTCCCACCCTCGCCTCCGCGGTGAGCACCTCCGCCTTCAACGTGGGCGTCGCCGCCGGATCCTGGCTCGTGGGAACGGCCCTGGCCTCCCCGCTCGGGCTCGCCGGCCCGCCCCTGGTCGGCACGGTCACCGCCGCGTTCACCCTGCTCCCGCTGATCGCGCTCGCCCTCCGCGGCGCCCCGCGTGTCCCCCGCATCGTGGCCCAGGGCACGGCCCCTGCCCCTGCGCGGCCTGAGGAGTCCGCCGAGGCCTCGTCACACCGCTGAACCGGTCCCGGTCAGTCGGCGGGCAGCGTCGGCTGGATGCGGCGCAGGAACGTCGCGTTGTCGGGGGTGTCCCGCATGCGCTCCAGCAGGGTTTCCAGGCCGGCCTGGCCGTCACGCGTCTGCAGGGCGCGGCGCAGGCCGCGTACGGCGGTCAACTCGGCCGGGGGCAGCAGGAGTTCCTCGCGACGGGTGCCGGACGGGTTGATGTCGACGGCCGGGAAGACGCGGCGGGCGGCGAGGTCGCGGCTGAGGCGGAGCTCCATGTTGCCGGTGCTCTTGAGCTCCTCGAAGAAGTAGTCGTCGGCGCGGGAGCCGGTCTCGACCAGCGCGGTGGCGAGGATCGTGAGCGAGCCGCCTTCTTCGGCCAGCCGGGCGGCGCCGAAGAACCGCTTGGGTCCGAGCAGCGCGGTCGCGTCGACGCCGCCGCTCAGGGTGCGGCCACCGGCGGCGGCCGCGTTGTTGTGCGCCCGGCACAGCCGGGTCAGTGAGTCCAGCAGGATGACGACGTCCTCGCCGGCCTCGACGCGCCGCTTGGCCCGCTCGATGACGAGTTCGGCCAGGGCGATGTGCTGCTTGGCCGGCCGGTCGAAGGTCGAGGCGTACACCTCGCCGCGCACGGAGCGCCGCATGTCGGTGACTTCCTCGGGGCGCTCGTCGAGCAGCACCACCATCAGGCGGCACTCGGGGTGGTTCCCGGCGACGGCGGCTGCGATCTGCTGCAGCAGCACGGTCTTGCCGGTTTTGGGCGGTGCCACGAGCAGACCGCGCTGGCCCTTGCCGACGGGTGCGATCAGGTCGGTGACGCGCCCGGTGAGGCCGGCCGCCGGGTGTTCCAGACGGAGCCGGTCGCGCGGGTGCAGCGGTGTGAGGTCACGGAAGTGGCGGCGGCCGCGCAGTTCGTCGGGCGTGCGCCCGTCGACCCGTACGACGTCGGTCAGGGCGCGTCGGCCGTCGCGTACGCCTTCGACGAAGTCACCCTTGCGCAGGCCGTGACGGCGGATCAGTGCGGGGGAGACCGAGACGTCGGAGGGCGAGGCCAGCAGGCTCGCGGCGCGCAGGTACCCCTTCCCGCCCGCATCGATGTCGAGGACACCGGTGGCTACCTGGGTCGTGGGTTCCTGCTTGACAGGGGGGTGTTCGAGAGTGGTGGTCATGGTGGTCGGTCCTTTCGAGGACGGATGGCATGTGACATGCGGAAGAAGGGGGTGGGACGCCGCGGAACGGAGGCGGACAGAGCGCCTTCGGCGGCAGGAACAGCACCTCGGGTACGGCACAGCCGTGCCGGTCACGAGGTGGTGCTGGAAAAGCCGGTGCGCCGACCTGGAACGGTGGGCGATACGGCGAACTGAAGAGGAACTGGCACCGGCGCCCTCAAGGGGGGCGTACACAAGTGCTGTCAGGACCGTACCACAATCTGTACGGCGCCAAACTGCTCCTCTGCACCTGCCAACGCGTCGACGGCCCCGCTTGTTCCGCGCATCCGGTGGAACCGGACGAGATGCAGTCGGCCTCCGCCGGGCGCAGGCGGGAAGAGCTCGGGATCGGTCACAGTTGGCGTGGGACGAGTGTCCGACGATGAGAAGGGCAAGTCATGCGCGCACTGATCGTGGATCCCGAGGCACCCGGACGGCTGCGCCTGGGGGAGGCTCCTGATCCGCGGCCCGCGCCGGGCCAGGTGCTTGTCGAGGTGCGGCACACCTCGCTGAACGCGGCCGAGCTGTGGTTCGCGCAGCAGGCGGCGCCCGGGGAGGTGATCGGCTTCGATGCGGCCGGCCTGGTTGTGGGCGCCGCGGCCGACGGCACCGGGCCCGCGCAGGGCAGCCGGGTCGTGGGATTTGCGGAGGGCGGCGGATTCGGGGCGCTGCGGGCCATGGACGTGGCCGATGTCGCCGTGGTTCCGGACGGCGTCGACCTCGGCGAGGCGGCCGCGCTGCCGGTCGCCGCGGGCACCGCGCTGCGGGCGCTCGACCAGGCGGGGGTGCTGCTGGGCCGCCGGGTGCTGGTGACCGGAGCCTCCGGCGGGGTGGGCGGGTTCGCGGTACAGCTCGCGCGGCTCGGCGGGGCGCAGGTCACCGCGGTGGCCGGTTCCGAGGACGGGCGGCGGTGGGTTGCCGAACTCGGGGCGGACGAGGTGGTGGGCGGGGTCGGTGAGGTGACCGGGCCGGTCGACGTGGTCATCGACACCGTGGGCGGCGACCAACTGGCGGCCGCTTACGGCCTGTTGGCGTCCGGCGGCAGTCTGCAGAGCATCGGTTGGGCCTCGGGGCGGGAGGCCGTGCTGTCCGTCGGGTCGACGCTGGGCAGCCCGGCGCCCAAGGCGATCGTCTCGGTCTACAACGGCGGCGGACTCACCGACCGGCAGGCGCAGTTGGAGCGGCTGCTGGCTCTGGTCGCCTCCGGGAAGCTGCGCGTGCCGGTGGGCTGGCGCGGCCCCTGGGGCAAGATCGCGGAAGCCGTGGAGGCGCTGGGCAGCCGCAGTCTGCGCGGGAAGGCGATCCTCGACATCGAATGAGTTCCGTCCGCCCCGCAGGCCAGCCATACGAAATACCAGCCATGCGAACGACTGGCCGGGAAAATCGGCTTTCATCGGTGGAACGGGGACAGGAACAGGCCGGTCCGCGGCCCTGTATTCGCTGCGGAACGCGCACGCTCGGCCGCGGGCGCGTCCACGGTGCAGACGGCGTCGGAGTAACGGTAGTTGTGGGGGGAGGCCAGGGCCCGTGATCCCGGCCTCCCCCCCCCGTGTCCCCGATGTTCCGGTCAGGCGTTGGGGTCGAACGGGATTCCGGCGGGCATGGAATGGGCCAGGGCGTAGGAGAAGTCGCCGTCCTTGATCTTGATCGTGGCGGCTCCGAAGTCCGCGCTCAGGAGCTTGTCGCGGAAGCCGTCGGGATAGCCGTTCCAGCCGACCAGACGGGGGTAGAACCAGCCGCCGGTGGCGTTCTCCGGCGGCTCGTCGTTGGTGTTGGCGAAGCGGAAGCAGTGCGTCGAGACGCCGTCCTTGTGGTAGACGATCTTCGGATGGGTGCCGTCGAAGCGCACCGAGGAGCGGGCCGCCACCTGATAGCCGCTGTGCTGCGACACCGACACGTACTGGACCTCGTTGTTGCTGATCCACACCACGACGTGCTCCCAGTCGTGCCGGTGCCCGATCGCAGCCGGACCCAGGGTGGCCTGGTCCTTCTCGAAGTAGCTGGCGTACATCACGGCGCACCAGCCGCTGTTGCACTTCTCGCGTGAGTAGGTGTTGGCATTGGCCAGCTGGGCCATGTCGTGGCAGTGGCCGTTGACGTCGCCGCCCAGCTTCAGGCCGGGGTTGATGGTGCCGTCGGCGCCGATGGCGGCGGTGGCGTAGCAGCCGTCGCCGTCGTAGTCGTAGGCGGGGGAGAAGGTCTGCTCCAGGCCGTCGGCGTTCTGCGGCAGCAGCTGCAGGACGTTCGCGTGAGCACTCGCCGGGATCGCCACGACGAGTGTCAACGCGCCGAGAGCACCGACGACGGCCTTCGTGAGGGATGTCAACTTGCCCATGACAGCTCCTGGTTGGACGGATCGCTGGTCCAGACCATGACAGGGACGGTTGTGACCGTCAACACTTAAGGAAAGAGCTGAAGTTGATGGCTGAAACCCTGGGTCTCATCGTGAGACTGGCTATCGTGAGGGCATGAAACGGACGTCGTTCGCGAACTGGCCGTGCTCGATAGCCCGAACCATGGACCTGGTGGGTGACGCATGGACGCCCCTCGTGCTGCGCGAGGCCTTCTACGGGATCTGCCGTTTCGACGAGTTCCAGAAGGAGCTGGGCATCGCCCGCAACACGCTGGCCGCCCGGCTGCGCCTCCTGGTGGACGAAGGCCTGCTGGACAAGAGGCCCTACCATGACGAACCCCTGCGCCACGACTACGAGTTGACCGAAAAGGGACGGGACTTCTTCGGCGTGCTCGCCGCGATGTCCCGGTGGGGCGACCGCTGGCTGACGGAGCAGGCGGGCGCCCCGGTCGTCTTCCACCACGACGCCTGCGGCCACGACACCGAGGCCGAGGTGGTCTGCGCCGAGTGCCGGGAGCCCCTGCGGGCCGAGGACACCTCCATGCGGATGGGGCCCGGCTATCCGGAGCGGCTGCGGCAACGGACGGACATCCAGCGCCGGTTCGGCGCGGCCTGACGGCGACGCCGGTGGTGCCGGCGGAGCACCTCAGGGATCCTTGACAGCCCGAGTTCTATAAAGCAACTCTTGTGGTCAGGCCCTTGATGGCGAGGAGGCGGACCGATGTGAAGTGGACCGGCGCGCACTACACGGACAAGCCCACCGTCGAGGTCCGGACCTGGATCGGCGCCCCGCCGGAGCGGGTGTGGGCGCTGGTCACCGACATCGGGCTGATGCCGAGCCTGAGTGACGAACTCCAGTCGGCCGAATGGCTCGACGGCGCCACCGGGCCCGCGGTCGGCGCCCGGTTCCGCGGCCGCAGCAAGCACCCGGCTTTCGGAGAGTGGGTCACCACCTCGTACGTCATCGAGTACGAACCGAAGCGCGTCTTCGCCTGGGCGGTGCAGGACCCCGCCGAGCCCTCCGCGGTCTGGCGCTTCCGGCTGCACGCGGGAGGTGGTGGCACCGAGCTCTCGCAGTGGATGCAGCTGGGACCCGGCCGCTCCGGTCTGTCCGTGGCGATCGACCGGATGCCGGAGAAGGAACAGAAGATCGTGTTCGTGCGGATGCGGGAGTTCGAACACAACATGACCGTCACCCTCGCGCACATCAAACAGCTGGCGGAGGCCCACTGATGCGTACCGCGACGACGATCGAGGCCTCCGGCGGTGAACACTGGGCGGAGCAGGCCGACTTCGTCGTCGAGGCCGAGAAGCTCGGGCTCGACATCTGCTGGGTGGCCGAGGCGTGGGGCTCCGACGCACCCTCCGCGCTGGGCTACTACGCGGCCCTCACCGACCGGATGCTGCTCGGCTCCGGCGTCATACAAGTGGGCACCCGCACCCCGGTGGCCGTCGCGCAGACCGCGATCACGCTGTCCAACCTCTCCGGCGGACGGTTCCTGCTGGGCCTGGGGGCATCCGGACCGCAGGTGATGGAAGGGCTGCACGGGGTCCCGTTCGCCCGGCCGCTGACCCGTGTGCGGGAGACCGTGGAGATCGTGCGCCGGGTGCTCGGCGGCGGCAAACTCTCCTATTCCGGACGGGAGTTCACCATTCCGCTGCCCGGTGGCGAGGCCGTCCCGATGCGCCTGTCGATGCGGGCCGAACACGACATCCCCGTCTACCTCGCCGCCCTGTCACCGGCCATGCTGCGGCTGACCGGCGAGGTCGCCGACGGCTGGCTGGGCACCAGCTTCGTGCCCGAGGGCGCTGCGGGTGCGTACTTCGCCCACCTCGACGAAGGCCTGGCTCTCGGCGGCCGCAGCCGCAGCGACCTGGACGTCTGCCAGGGCGCCGAGGTCGCGTTCGCCCCCGATGAGAAGGCACTCGGCGCGATGGTGGCCGGCCGCAAGAGGGAACTGGCCTTCAGCCTGGGCGGCATGGGCTCGGCGTCGACCAACTTCTACAACCGTGCCTACAGCCGCCAGGGCTGGGCGGAGGCGGCCGCCGAGGTGCGCGAGCGGTGGCAGGCGGGCGACCGGGACGGGGCGGCTCGCCTGATCACCGACGAGATGGTGCTCGGTACGACACTGATCGGCACCGAGTCCATGGTGCGCGCACGGCTGCGGGTGTGGCGGGAGGCCGGCGTGAACACCGTACGTCTGTATCCGGCCGGGCAGAGCCTGGACGACCGGCTCGCCAACCTGGGCCGGGCGATCGAACTCGTGCGGGAGGTCGACGGCCCCGAGTGAGCCCGTCCAGGGGACGGTTTTTCCGGGGTGTCGATTGCGGCGGTGTCCGTTCGTCGATGGGGTGTAGGAAGCTCATGACGACCGGGAGGACCCCATGAAGTACATGCTGCTCGTCTGCGGCGACGACACCGCCGACGCCTCGGGCATGGCACCTGTCGAACCCTGGGTGGAGGAGCTCGGCGACCGCAGCGTCCGGCTGCACGGGCACCGGCTGGCCCTGCCCTCAGAGGCGGTCACCGTGAGGGTGCGCGGTGGTGAGGTGCTGCGCACCGACGGGCCGTTCGCGGAGACCAAGGAGTACGTGGCCGGATTCGACGTCCTCGAGTGCGACAGCCTGGAGGAGGCCGTCGAGGCCGCCGCCAAGCACCCGGTGGCCACCATCGGGGCCATGGAGGTGCGCCCGTTCTGGCCGATGTGGGACGAGGAGGACGAGGAGACGTCGATCCGACGGCTCGACGCCGAGCTGACCGAGGCGGCCCGCGAGCGCGACGTGGAGCGGATGCTGGCCTGCTACGCGCCCGACGTCGAGATCTTCCACCTCGCCGACGGCGGGGAGCGCCAGGGCCTCGACGCCTTCCGCAAGGCGGTGGAGGACCAGTTCGCCACTGTCACCGGGCCGGTGACCCGCGAGGTCCTGGAGCTGCGGATCCACGTCGACGAGAGCATCGCGTTCGCCCACGCCCTCGTCCGGACACGGGCCACCCGCACGGACGGCACCCATCTGGACGACGTGCTGCGCGTGACCACCGGCTACCGCAACGCAGGCCTGCGCTGGCTGATCACCCACGAGCACGTCTCGCCCGCCCAGCCGGTGAAGGAACAGCCGTGAGGTACGTGCTGTTCGTGTGCGCTCCGGCCGACGAGGAGGAGCCCGCCCCCGCACGGGTCACCGCCCGGCTGCGGTCGCCCGCCGATGCCACCACCGTGCGCGTCGCGGGCGACGAAGTCCTCCTCGGCGACGGGCCGTTCGCCCGCACCGAGGAGTACATCGCGGGCGTGGACCTCGTGGAGGCAGACGACCTCGACGAGGCCATCATGCTCGCCGCGCGGCACTCCGCCGCCGTCGGCGGCGGAACCGTCGAGGTGAGGCCGGTCCGGGAATGAACCAGCCCGATGTGGAGGAGGCCGTCGCCGCCGCCTTCCGCGAGGAGTGGGGCCAGGTCGTCGCCACCCTGATCCGGGTGACCGGCGACTGGGACCTCGCCGAGGAGTGCGCTCAGGACGCCTTCGCCCAGGCCCTGGACCGGTGGCGGCGCGACGGAGTGCCGCGCCGCCCCGGGGCCTGGCTGACCACGACCGCCCGCAACCGCGCCCTCGACGTCCTGCGCAGGGAGGCGGTGGGGGCGGCGAAACTGCGGGAGGCGGCCGTGCTGGCGCGTGACGAGGGACCGTACGACCCGGACGACGACGGAGACGACAGCGGCGTCCAGGACGACCGGCTGCGGCTGATCTTCACCTGCTGTCATCCCGCGCTGGCCATCGAGGCGCGGGTCGCCCTGACCCTGCGCACCCTGGCGGGACTGACCACTGCGGAGATCGCCCGCGCCTTCCTGGTCCCCGAGGCGACCATGGCGCAGCGCCTGGTGCGCGCCAAGAAGAAGATCCGCAATGCCGGCATCCCGTACCGGGTGCCGCCCGCCCACCTCCTGCCCGAACGCACCACGGGCGTACTCGGCGTGCTCTACCTGCTGTTCAACGAGGGGTACGCGGCCACGACCGGCGCCGACCTCGTCCGCACCGGGCTGTGCGCCGAGGCCATCCGCCTCGCGCGCGTGCTGGCCCGCCTGATGCCCGACGAGCCCGAGACACTGGGCCTGCTCGCCCTCCTGCTGCTGCACGACGCCCGCAGACACACCCGCGTGGACACGGCCGGCGAGCTGGTGACCCTGGAGGACCAGGACCGCACCGCCTGGGACCGCGCCGAGATCGACGAGGGCGCCACCCTGCTGGAGACGGCACTGCGCCGCGGCAGCCCCGGCCCGTACCAGATCCAGGCCGCCATCGCCGCCTGCCACACCACCGCCGCCACGGCCGAGGACACCGACTGGGCCGATGTCGCGGGCCTGTACGGCGAGTTGGCCCGCTTCGTGCCCTCCGCCGTGGTCCGCCTCAACCGCGCCGTGGCCGTCGGCATGTCCGAGGGCCCCGACGCGGGACTCGCCCTGGTCGCCGAACTGGAGGCCGAGGGCGACCTGGCCGGATACCACCTGCTGCCCGCCACCCGCGCCGACCTGCTGCGCCGCAGCGGACGCAGCAGGGAAGCCGCCGAGGCGTACGAGCGGGCACTGGAGCTGGTGGAGAACGACGCGGAGCGGAGGTTTCTGGAGAAGCGGCTCGCGGAGTGTCGATCCGCGTAGGGACCGTTCGTCGGTGGGGTGAAACAACCCCACAGAACCGGAGGCCCCGATGACCGCTCACGCCCCCCGCCCCAGCAGGCTCCACCGGCTCCTCGCCGCGCTGCGCCGGCCGCGCCCGACCACCGACGCCGTCCCCGGCACCCCCGCCGTCTGGCTGGCGGGCCTCCGCCTGGGAGGCTGACCATGATCGCCGACAACGCCCGCCGCTGGTACGCGCTCGCCCTGCTCTGCGTCGCCGGGTTCATGGTGATCCTCGACGCGCAGATCGTCCTGCTCGCCCTGCCGTCGATCACCCGCGGCCTCGGCCTGTCCGCGGACGGAGCCCAGTGGGTGATGAGCGCCTATCTGCTCACCTTCGGCGGGCTGCTGCTCCTCGGCGGCCGCACCGCCGACCTGCTGGGCCGCCGCCGCGTCTTCATGACCGGAACGCTGCTGTTCGGGCTGTCCTCGCTGCTGTGCGGATGCGCCTGGAGTGCCGGAGTGCTGATCGCTGCACGTGCCGTACAGGGAGTGTCGGCCGCCGTGATGGCGCCCAGCGCGCTCTCCCTCCTGGTGAGCACCTTCGAGGAGGGCCACGACCGCAACAGGGCGCTCGCCATCTGGTCCGGCAGCGGCGGCTTCGGCGCCACCGCCGCCCTGTTGATCGGCGGACCCCTCACCGACCTGCTCGGCTGGCAATGGGTCTTCTTCCTCAACGTTCCCGTCGCGCTGTTCCTGCTGACCCTGAGCCCCCTCCTGCTGCGCGAGAGCCGCACCGGGGCACCCTCCCGCGCCTACGACCCGGTCGGCGCACTCACCGCCACCGCCGCGCTCGTCGCCTGTGTGTACGCCGTGGTGGAGGCGCCCCGCGCCGGATGGCTGTCGGCGCGCACGACGGGCCTGCTGGCCGCGGCCGTGCTGCTCGCCGCGATCTTCATCCGCAACGAGGCCCGGTCCACGGCACCCCTCGTCCCCCTGCGCCTGCTGCGGGCGCGCACGGTCAGCGGCGGCAACCTGGTCGTCTTCCTGCTCGGCGCCGGCGCCTTCGGGATGTCGTACACGCTGTCCCAGTACGGACAGGGCGTCCTCGGCTACTCGCCGCTCCAATTCGGCCTCGCCAACGTGGTGATGCCGGCCGGCGCCGTCGTCGGCTCCTACGCCGGGCAGGCCCTCGTCACCCGCATCGGCGCCCGGCGGGTCGCCGTCGGCGGACTCGCCCTGGTCGGCGCGGGCAGCCTGCTGCTGGCAGAGGTCCCGGTGGACGGCGCCTTCGTCCGTGACCTGCTGCCCGGCCTGCTGCTCTTCGGACCGGGCCTGGGCGCCTGCGCGGTGGCCGGTTCCATCGCCGCCCTGACCGGCGTGGGCGAGCGCGAGTCCGGGGTGGCCTCCGGCATCAACACCGCGGCCTTCCAGATCGGCGGCGCCTTCGGGGTCGCCGTCGTCACCTCCGTCGCCCTCTCCCACGGCGGCGGCCCCGAACGGCTCACGGCCCTGACCGAGGGCTACCGGTCCGCGTTCACCGCATGTGCCGCTCTGGCCGCGGCCGGGCTGGCCTGTGCGCTGGTGCTGCTGCGCAGGCCGCGCGGACAGCGGACGCAGCCCGCGCCGACCGCCGGGGTCACACGGCGCCGGGTGCGGTCGTGATCACCCGGCCTCGCCGTGGAACCTTCGCACCGATGCGAGACGTTGTGGCGTCGGGAGGTGGGCCATGGGGGCGCTGCGGCCGGGCGGGACTGCGGTTCGACGGGACGTGTTCCGCGACAAGGTGTGGAGCGCACACGCCCTCCATGTCGTCGAGGACGGACCCGAAGCGCTCGTCCTCGGGGGCCGGCCCGGGGCGGAACTGCTGGCGCCGACGACCTGGATCGAGTGGCTGCTGACGGGCGACGAGGCTGCACGGGCCAGGGCACTGCCGAACCTGGCCGGCGGGCACTGGCAGCTCGACCGCTGGTCGTGGCGGAGCACGGCCCATCTGCAGTGGGTCCCACCGGACGTCTGGTTCAGTGTGCACGCCTTCTACGACCCGCTCGACGGCCACCGGTTGGCGCACTGGTACATCAACTTCCAACAGCCGATGCGCCGCACAGCCATCGGCTTCGACACCTTCGACCTGCTCCTGGACCTGGTGATCGAGCCCGACTTGTCCCGGTGGAGATGGAAGGACGAGGACGAGTACGCCCACGGCCGTCGGCTGGGAGTCGTGAGCGAGGCCGATCACCGGGCGGTCGAGAAGGCCCGCGACGAAGCCACGGCCATGATCGAAGAGAGGACGGGCCCCTTCGCCGCCGGCGCGAACTGGCGGAACTGGCGCTCCGAGCCCCACTGGCCAGTCCCTTCTCTGCCCACCGACACGCTGACCGTCGGCCTTCGCTGACTACGCGTCGAGTGCGCTCGTGATCGCCGTGGCCGCCCACCGGCGATCGCGGAACCGGACGGCATCAGCGGGGCCAGGGCCTGGATGCCCTGCAGGGCGCCGGTGGTGTTCACCGCGAACGCCCGGTTCCAGTCGGCGAGTTCGACCTCGCCGAGGCGCGTCCGCATCGGGATGCCCGCGTTGCTCGTCAACGTCGTACACAGGTGAGGTCACCCTGACCGTCCCGCGGTGCTTGCCGCGGTGGGTTTGTGGCTATATCTCCGGTGCGGGACTCGATCCGAGGAAGGCGGGCAGCATGGATCGCACGGATCCCTTCACCGGTGATGTGGTGGTCAAGGCGATGGTGGACGGAAAGGCGTGGGAGCTCCAGCAGGGGTTCTGCTACGAGAACCCGGAGCATCTCGAACACGGGGGCAGGACCGACCGCATCCGGGTCCCGCCCCGTCTCCACACGGACTTCGCATCGGTGCCGCGTGCCTTCGTCTGGCTGTTTCCGCGCTACGGCGTCTACACCCGGTCGGCCATCCTGCACGACCATCTGTGCCGGAAAAAGTCGGTGCGGCGAGCGGAAGCCGACAGGATCTTCCGTGTCTCGATGAGGGAACTCGACGTGGCGCTGCTCCGCCGCTGGGTGATGTGGGCCGGGGTGCGCGCGGGTGGCATGTGGAAGGTCGTGAAAGGTGGCGGAACGTGGCGGGCGGTCCGCTCGCCTGCGGTCTTGAAGAGAGCCGCGGGGTGGCTCCTGGTCGCCGTGCCGACCGCGGTGTTCCTGGCCGTGCCGGCCGTCGTGATCAGCGTCTGGCTCTTCCTCTTCTGGCTGATGGAAAAGGTGCTCTACCTGGTGCTGAAGGCCTTCAGGAAGGAACCGAACCACCCCAAGCTCTACTTCAGGACCAGCTGAGCCGTCACGACCGCGCCTGCGCCTCCTTCTCGATCCGGTCGAACTGCGCACTCATGGCCGCCGCCAGGGCCTGCGCGGCGGACAGCGGGCGCACCATGACGGTCAGTTCGTCGATCAGTCCCTCCTCGTCGAGGTGGATGAAGTCGCAGCCGCTCAGCTCACGGTCACCCACTCGCGCGGCGAACACCAGCGCGTGGTCGCGGCCGTCGGCCCCGGCGAGTTCGCGCTCGTAGCGGAAGTCCTCGAAGACCTTCGAGACCGCGCGCAGGATCGCCGCGGTGATCGCCTTGCCCGGGTAGGGCTTGAACACCACCGGGCTGGTGAAGACGACGTCCTCCGCCAGCAGTGCCTCGACGGCGTCCATGTCGCCTGCCTCGACCGCCTCGCGGAACGCACGCATCCGATCACCTCATAGTGAATTAGTTGAGTAGGTGCCGATGAGAATAATCACGTGAGGGGGGCGTGTCCAGCGCCCGTTCGCCTAAGCTGACGCTGATGTTCAGCCCCGGAGGTCCCAGTCTGCGCGAGCTCGCCGTCCAGGCGCTCTCGTCCGTGGAGCACGGCTACGACCTGCTCGCGCCGAAGTTCGACCACACCCCCTTCCGGACCCCCGACGCGGTGCTCGACGCCGTCGCCTCGGCGCTGGCGCGGACCGGGCCCTTCGACGCGGGGCTCGACCTGTGCTGCGGCACCGGGGCGGGAGTCGATGTCCTGGCGCGGGTGTGCCGGCGGAGCGTCACGGGGGTCGACTTCAGCGCGGGCATGCTCGGCGTGGCTCGGCGGGGCGTACGGCCGGCCGGGCCGGCGGTGTCCTGGGTGCGGGGGGACGCCCGCTCGCTCCCCTTCGCTCCCGGTGCCTTCGACCTGGTGGTGAGCTTCGGGGCGTTCGGGCACTTCCTGCCGCGCGAACTGCCGGGGCTGTTCGCCCAGGTCCACTCCGTGCTGCGGCCGGGCGGCCGCTTCGCCTTCCCCGTCCTGGCCCCGCCCGGGCTCACCTCCCCGGCGTTCTGGATGCTGCTCGGCTTCGACGCGGTCATGCGCGTGCGCAACGCGGTGTGGCGGCCGCCGTTCGTCATGTACTACCGGGCCTTCCGGCTCGGGGACGTGCGACGAGAGCTGGAGTGGGCCGGGTTCCGCGTGGGCCTCCAGGAGCTGCCGGAGTTCGGGCGGCGCGGTGACGGCAGCCCGCGCGTGCGGATGGTCGTCGCCGTCCGTTCCTGACCAGGGCGAGGAGACCGGTCACAGGCCGTTCGGGTCGGCCACGCCGCCCAGCGCCAGTGCGATCGCCGCGTCCGGCCCCAACTCCCGGCCCTCGCGCACTGCTTCGGCGAACCGGGCATCCCCCAGCGAGGCGCGCAGCCGGCGCTCGAACTCGCGGTGGAAGACCGTCCGGTCGGGCCTGCCGAGCTGCGGCAGGCCCGCCGCGTGCCACAGCCGCCGGCTGATGCCCAGGAGGCGGGCGGCGAGCTCCTCCTCGCCCCGCGAGGCCTGCGCGACCACCAGCAGGTCGGCGACCGCCGCCGCGCCGATCCGGTCGTGCACCCGCCACTTGGCGGTCAGCGCCTCGCGTGCCGAGAGCACCGCCTCGTCCGGGTGGCCGAGACCGATCCCGGCGAGCGAGACGAAGAAGTCGCCCCAGGCCCGCATCCACAGTTCACCGCGCTTGGCGCACTCGGCCCGCAGCCGCTCCGCGACCGCCGCGCACCGCTCGAAAGCGGCCTGGCTCGCCAGCAGATAGGCCTGCACGGCCAGCGTCAGCAGCTGGAAGAACTCGGCGCCGCCGTCCCCCGCAGGCGCCTGCCGGACACTCCCGTACAGCACCGCCGACCGCGCCGACTCGCCCCGCACGGCCAGGCTCGCCCCGGTCAACGGCAGCGCGGGCACCGGCAGTCGACGCTCCTCCGCCAGCCACACATAGGCGGCGCTCACCGACTCGGCCGCCTCCAGGTCGTCCGGGACGACGGTGACCAGCCGGTGCGCCCACACCGCCAGGGTGTGCTCGGGACCGCTGCCCTCGGGGGAGTGGCGCAGCGCCCGCTCCAGGTAGGTGCGCCCCTCCTCGGCGAACCCGCAGGCGAACCAGAAGAACCAGAGGCTGCCGGTGAGTTCGAGTGCCGTCTCGGGCTCGCGCGCGGTCAGGCACTCCTCGATCGCGAGGCGCAGATTGGCGTGTTCCGCGGTCAGCCGCTCCGCCCACATCCGTTGGCCGGGCCCGAGCCACTCCGCCTCGCCCTGGCGGGCGATCCAGCGGAAGTAGTCCCGGTGGCGGCGGCGCACCGCCTCCGCCTCACCCAGCCCGGTCAGCCACTCGGCGCCGAACGAGCGGACCGTGTCCAGCATCCGGTAGCGCACCGCCGCGCCCTCGCCGTCCCGGGTGACGATGGACTTCTCGGTGAGTGAGGCGAGCAGCGCCAGGATCTCCTCCGCGTCGAGGGGGCCGCCGTGGCACACGAATTCGGCCGCCTCCACGTCCCAGCCCCCCGCGAACACCGACAGCCGGGCCCACAGCAGCCGCTCCAGCGGCGTGCACAGCTCATGGCTCCAGCCGATCGTGGTGCGCAGCGTCTGGTGCCGGGCAAGGCGCGGCCGGGCGGGCGAGACAAGCAGGTCGAAGCGGGAGTCCAGGCCTTCCAGGAGCCGGTGCAGGGGGAAGCCGCGCAATCGTACGGCGGCCAGCTCCAGCGCCAGCGGGATCCCGTCGAGCCGGGCGCAGACTGCGGCCACATGCGCCCGGTTGGCGTCGGTGAGCGCGAACGACGGAACCGCGGCCGCCGCCCGGGCCGTGAACAGCGCAACCGCGTCGTCCCGTTCTCCGAGCGGCAGCGGCGCCACCGTCAGCAGATGCTCGCCCGGCACGCCCAGCGGCTGCCGGCTGGTGGCCAGAATCCGCAACTCCGGGACGCTCGCGAGCAGTTCCTGCGCGACCCGCGCGCACTCGTCCAGGACATGCTCACAGGTGTCGAGCACGAGCAGCACGGGCGCCCCCGCGAGGTGTTCGGACACCGCCTGCAGCAGTGGTCGCAGCGTCTGCTCGGTCAGCCGGGTCGCCTGCGCGACCGTGTTCGTCAGCAGATCCGGATCCCTGAGTTCCGACAGCTCCACCAGCCATGCCCCGCCCGGAAAGCCGGCCTTCGCGGCGTGCGCGGCGCGCAGTGCAAGGCGGGACTTGCCCACACCCCCGGGCCCCGTCAGCGTCACCAGCCGCTCGGTCCCCAACAGCCCCGCGATATCGGCGAGTTCGAGCCGTCGGCCGACGAATGCGTTCGCCTCGGCGGGAAGGTTGCCGATCCTGCCGCCCTGCACAGAGGCCGCCATCGTCCCCCCTCACCCGGAACCGATGGCGGACACGATAACCCCTCACGGCAGGGCTGCTTCCGGCGTAGCGTGGAAGCGGTCCGTCCACCGAGGGAGGTACGGGGATGGCCGTCATACCCACCCTGAAAACTGTGGGGCAGATGCGCCAGGGAGACCACCTTCTCCTCGGCTACGACACGGACGAGGAGCGCGAGACCGTCCTCGTCGCGTTCCTGCTGGACGGCCTGGCCAGCGGGCAGCGCGGACTCCTGCTGCCGCCCGCCGACATCCCGGCCGGCGTCGCCCTGTCCTTCCTGGAGGCGCACGGCTGCCGGGTCGACGAGGAGCTCGCGGCCGGCCGGCTGTGCGTCGACCCGCACCTCGCCGGTCCCGAGGGACTGTGGGACCTGGACGAGGTGATCCGCCGCGAGACCCGCCGGGCCGTCGGCGACGGCTTCCTCGGCCTGCGTGTGTGCACGGAGATCCTGCGTGCCCAGGCCGGCAAGGAACTCAAGACACTGCACGACAGCGAGCTGCTGCTCGACCCCGTCTTCTCCTCGCTGCCGGTGCTCGGCATCTGCCAGTACGACCGCCGGATCTTCGACGAGACGGAACTCGAGCCGCTCGCCGGGCTGCACCACGGCCGGGTCGGCGCCGACGACGTGTGGCGTGACGACCTCCTCGCCATCACCCGTACCTTCGCACCCCCCGGCCTCGCCCTCGCCGGAGAGATCGACGACACCAACGTCACGGCCGTCGCCCGCGCCCTGCACACCGAGACGGCCCGCGCCCGGGCCCGCGCCGCGGACGGCGCCCGTATCCATCTCGACCTGCACGAGCTGCGTTTCATCGATGTCGGCGCGCTGCGCCTGCTGGTGTTCACGGCGCTCGCCCTGTA
This sequence comes from Streptomyces sp. NPDC001157, assembly GCF_053598255.1. NCBI lineage: Bacteria > Bacillati > Actinomycetota > Actinomycetes > Kitasatosporales > Streptomycetaceae > Streptomyces > Streptomyces sp. NPDC001157. The sequence continues at coordinate 392,490 of NZ_JBSFJW010000002.1, read as the reverse complement.
CGCGGCGGGCGGCACCCTCGAACTGTCCGGCGTCGCCATGCACGTCCGGCGGGTGATGCGGGTGACCGGCTGGGACCGGGTGCCGGGCCTGCGCATCGAGCCGGAGGGGCAGGAAGGAGAAGGTCCGTGACCGGCTTCGTCCACCAGGCGCTGCGCTACGCCTCGGACGACCAGTTCCGCGACACCGCAGCCGCCTTCGTCCGTGACGGGCTCGACGCGGGCGACATGGTCCTGGCGGTGGTGAGCACCCGCAACCTCACCCTGCTCGCACAGGCACTCGGCAGCCGCTTCCGTCCCGTGGAGTGCGTCGACGCCAGCGAGTGGTACGACTACCCCTCGCGCACCCTGGGCCGCTATCACGCCTACTGCACCCGCCAGGAGCCGCACCGGAGGGTCCGCGTCGTCGGCGAACCGGTCTGGGAGGGCCGCACCGACTTCGAGACCCGGGAATGGATGCGCTACGAATCCCTCGTCAACGTCGCCTTCGCCGGCTCCGCCCACCGGCTCCTGTGCCCGTACGACACCCGGGCGCTCCCGGAGAACATCGTCCGCAGCGTCGCCCGCACCCACCCCGAACTCGCCCACGAGCCCGGCGGCGCGGCCGACTACACGGACCCGGCCGAGTTCTGCGCCGAGTGCGACGAGTACGCCCCGGCCCCACTGCCCGCCGCGGCGGCCGGCATCCCCTTCGCCCGCGGCCGCACCGCCGCCGTCCGTCGCGCTCTCGCCGCGTACGCGCGCCGCCTGGGGCTGACCGAGCAGCGGACGTACGACCTGGTGGCGGCGGTGCACGAGACCGTCGTCAACGCCGTCCGGTACGGCGGCGGACACGGCGTTGTGCGGCTGCACAGCGACCGCGACCATGTGATCTGCGAGGTCTCCGACGCCGGCGCACACACCGTGCGGCCGCGCCCGCCCTTCCCCGGTCATCTGCCGCCCGAGCCGGCCGCCGTGAGCGGGCACGGCATGTGGCTCGGGCGGCAGTTGAGCGACCTGGCCACCGACCGGCTGGAGTCCTCGGGCTCCGTCGTACGGCTGTACTTCCGGCGCCCGGGGCGCGCTCACCCCGCGGCGGGCAGCGTGAACTCGTAGACCAGGGCGTCCGGTTGGGCGTCCACCACCAGGTCGGTGATCTCCAACGGCCGCGCGTACTGATCGTGCACGCGCCGTCTGACCCGTACCGAGGGTGTGTCCGCGAGCGGGGTGATGGAGTCCCGGTGGTGCAGGGTCAGGCCCGCCCTGCGCATCCAGTCGTAGGTGCGGCGCAGCTGGGCCGAGGCGGCGCCGTCGGCGCGGTCGCGGTAACGGGCCAGCTCCTCGACCTCGGCGAGCGCCACGGCGGAGAACGAGGTCACCGCCGTGCGGCGGCCGCGGCCGTCGGCGCCGGCCGACTCGTAGCGGTGCACGAGCGTCTGCCGGTGCGGGGCGAGCCCCAGGGCCTCGGCGTGCTCGGGCGGGGGAGTCTCCCAGGTGACCGTGGCCCGGTCGACGGCGCCCGGGTCCGCCGCCCGGGCGCCGACCGGGAAGGTCAGCGAGGACGCCGTCTCCACCGGCAGGCCGGGCAGCGTGGCGTGGCTGCCCCGCCGGTCGGTGGCGACCAGACCGTCCCGGCGCAGCACCTCCAGCGCCTGCCGGACGGTCTCCCGGCTGACACTGAAGTGCCCGGCCAGCTGCCGCTCGCCCGGCAGGCGTTCACCGGGCGGGACGGTGCCGTCGCGCAACTCGCCGAGCAGTTGGGTCGCGACGCGCCAGTACAGCGGGTCCCCTCGGTGTTCGCCTTCGGTGAGGGCAGGGTCGTGCGGGGTGGTGCGGGCCATGCCGCGCCTCCTGTTGGTGACGGAACGTAGCCGTGCGGGCTCATTGCGCCACCAGATCTAGCATTGGTCTAAACCACCAGGGAAGACCGACTCGGTGGTTCGGCCGAAACCGGTCCGCAACCGGTCCGCGCCGAGCACCGTTCACAGCGCCCGGTACACGGCCTCGATCAGGGCCATCTTTCGCGGGTCGTCCGCGATGTGGGGCCCCATCCGGTTCATCACATACCCCACCGACACCCCCGCCTCCGGGTCCGCGAGCCCGCAGGAACCGCCGAAGCCGTCATGTCCGAAAGCCCGCGGGTTCGGCCCGTACGAGCCGTTCGCGCCGCTGAGCCACAGGCCCAGCCCGATCTCCGTCTCGTGCCCGAGTCCGGCGCCGAGCACCAGGTCCCGGCAGCTGCCCTGCCCCTCACGCACCCGCTCGGCGGCCTCGGGGGACAGGATGCGACGGCCGTCGTACGACCCCCGGCCCGCGAAGATCCCGTAGAGCGCTGCGACCGCCCGGGCCGTTCCGTGCCCGTTCGCCGCCGGGATCTCGGCAGCCCGCCATTCGGGCGTGTTGGCCTCGCCCGCGCCCACCAGTGGATTGGCCAGCGCGGCGAGCGCCTCCGGCCCCAACTGGCTGAAGATCGCCGCCTGTTCGCTGTCGGAGGCGGTCGGCGGATGAACCAGCTCGGCCGCTCGACCGGCCTCCTTCGCCGGCAGCCCGACGGTGAAGTCGATCCCCAGCGGCCCGGTCACCTCACGCTCCAGAAACGCCCCCGGCAGGAGCCCGGAGACGCGCCGCACGACCTCACCCACGAGGAAGCCGTAGGTCAACGCGTGATACCCGGACCGTGTCCCCGGCTCCCACCAGGGCTCCGTCGCCGCGAGCCGCTGCGTGGTGAACTCCCAGTCGCAGAGTTGCTCCAGCGAGTGCGGCTCCCGCAGCCCGGACAGTCCCGCCCGGTGCGACAGCAGATGCCGTACGAGGACCTTGTCCTTGCCGGCCGCGGCGAACTCGGGCCAGTACGTGGCCACCGGCGCGTCGAAGTCCAGCAGCCCCCGGTCGGCGAGGATGTGCGCGCACAGCGCGACCGGACCCTTGGTCGTCGACCACACATTGACCAGCGTGTCCCGCTCCCAGGGCCGGGTGTGCGCAGCGTCGGCCCAGCCGCCCCACAGATCCACGACGGTCCTGCCGCCGACGGTGACGGCGACCGCGGCGCCGAGTTCCGCCCGCTCCCGGAAGTTCTCCTCCAGTGCCGTGCGCACCGCCGTGAACCGCTCGTCGCAGTATCCGTGCACCTCGGGCTCGTGCTCCGTCATGGCCCCTCCGTCGTCCGCGGGAAACCCGGGCCGCGACGCTGCGGCCCGGGCCATCCGAACGTACCGACTGGTCGGACTGGAGGGAAGGCCGACGGGACTGTCAGACGTACGACCGCAGCCACTTCAGCTTGGCCGCCTCCTGGAAGGGCCCGCCGCCCTCGTGGTCGTTGAAGTCGTACACCTCGATCGCCTTGTCGTCGTGCGCCCAGGCGTTGAAGGCGGCGAAGACGGTCGAGGGCGGGCAGGTCGCGTCCTCCAGGGCCGCCGAGAACAAGGCGGCGCTGTTGCCGCGGGAGGCGAAGTGCACGCCGTCGAAGTAGGACAGGGTGCGCAGCGCTTCCTCGGTGCGGCCGCGGTGGGTCTTGAGGAACAGACCGACCTCACGGTAGGGGTGACGGTCCGTGATCGTCACGGCGCGTGGGTAGTCGCACAGGAACGGCACGTCCGGGGCGATCGCGGTCAGGTCCGGGACCAGACCGCCCACCGCGATCGTGATGCCGCCGCCCTGGCTGCCGCCGAGGGCGACCGTGCGGGTCGCGTCGGTGAGGGGGTGCGAGCGGGCCGCCTCGACGGCACGCACCGCGTCCGTGAACACCCGCCGGTAGTAGTAGTTCTCGGGCGCGTCGATACCGCGGGTCATGAAGCCGGGGACGGACGGCGCGCCGCCCACCGGGTCCGCGGTGCTGCCGCCCCCGCCCCAGCCGCTGCCCTGTCCGCGGGTGTCCATCACGAAGTGCGCCCGGCCCGTGGACGCCCACAGCAGGTGCTCGTGCGGCAGGCCGCGCCCGCCGCCGTATCCGATGAACTCCACGACCAGGGGTATCGGTTCCTCGGTCGCGGCGGGCAGCGTCAGCCAGCCCTTCACCGGGTGCCCGCCGAACCCCGCGAAGGTCACGTCGTACACGTCGACCGTCGTCAGGCCCGTGTCGACCGGTTCGAAACGGGCGTCCAGGTCGTGCTCGCGAGCTTCCTGCAGGGTCTTGGACCAGAACGCGTCGAAATCCTCTGGCTCCACGGACTTGCTGCGGTACTCGTGGAGTTCGTCGAGGGGGAGGTCGAACAGGGCCATGTAGGACCGCCTTTGCGAAGCGACAGCTACGAAGGGACAGTGCGGATGATCACACCGTACGCGGGTGGTCGGACGACTCGCCAGGTCTTTCCGGTCGTACCTGTCTACGATGGCGCCATGACTTCAGCCGTGGATCTGCTGGTCAAGGACGCCGGACTGCTGGTCGTCGACGGGGAGCGCGAGATTCCCGGCGGCTGGGTGGCCGTCGCCAATGGTCGGGTCACCGCCGTGGGCGCTGCCGGGACCGAGCCCGAGGCCCGTACGACCCTCTCCGCGTCCGGACGGCTGGTCACCCCCGGCCTGATCAACACGCACCACCACATCTACCAGAACCTCACCCGCTCCTACGCCCCGGCAGTGAGCGGCACCCTCTTCGACTGGCTGACCACCCTCTACCCACTGTGGTCCGCCCTGGACGAGGAAGCCGTCTACGTGTCCGCGTACGTCGGCATGGCCGAACTGCTGATGGGCGGCTGCACCACGTCCTCCGACCACCTGTACGTCCACCCCCGCCCGTACCTCGTCGATGCGGAGATCCGCGCCGCCCGTGACATCGGTTTCCGCTTCCACGCGACCCGAGGCTCCATGACCCGCTCCGTCGAGGACGGGGGCCTGCCGCCCAGGAGCGTCACCCAGACCGTCGACGAGGTGCTCGCCGACAGCGAGCGGCTGATCAAGGCCCACCACGACCCCGAGCCGGGCGCGCTGATCCGGGTGGCGCTCGCGCCCTGCTCGCCGTTCTCGGTGACCAAGGAGGTCATGACGGCGACCGCCGAACTCGCCGAACGCCACGACGTACGCCTGCACACCCACCTCGCCGAGGACCACGACGAGGACACCTACTGCCTGGAGACCTACGGCTGCCGGCCCGTGGAGTACTTCGAGGACTGCGGGTGGATGAGCGACCGCACCTGGGTCGCCCACTGCATCTACCCCAACGACGACGAGCTCGGCCGGCTCGCGGCAGCGGGCGTCGGTGTCGCGCACTGCCCCAGCTCCAACATGCTCATCGGCGGCGGCACCGCGCGCGTCAAGGAGATGCGCGAACTCGGCCTGCCCGTCGGCATCGGCTGCGACGGCTCCGCCTCCACGGACCACGCCTCCCTCTGGATGGAGACACGCGGTGCCCTGCTGCTGGGCCGTTACCGCGGCGGACCCGGCGCGATGACCGCACGCGATGCCCTCGACATCGCCACCCGCGGCTCGGCCCGCTGCCTCGGCCGTGCCGACGAGTTGGGACATCTGCGCCCGGGGGCCTGCGCCGACCTGGTCGTCTGGGATCTCCACGAGGTCGCCCTCGCGGGGGCGTTGAGCGACCCGGTCGAGGCATGGCTGCGCTGCGGTCCGGCCCGTGCCTGGACGACGGTGGTCGGGGGCCGGGTCCTCGTCGACCGGGGCGAGCCGGTGCTGCCGGGGCTGGCGGAGGCGCTGCGGGATCACGGGCGGATCGCGCGGCGGATGCAGCAGGAGGCGTAGTAGGCGGCTCGTACGTTCGCGCCGGTCGCATTTGGTTTCAGATGAGACCGTTTCGAATGAATGCATGGCTGTAATCTGGCCCCATGGCTGCCGACGTTCCTGACACCTCCGCCGCCTCGCGTGCGACCGACCGCCCTGGGGACGCATCACCGTTCGCTCTCGGCCTGCTGCTGCGCCGGGCACACTGGCGCGCCGCCGCGGTGATGTCGGAGGCGCTTAGGCCGTTCGGCATCGAGCTGCGGCACTTCGCCGTGCTGATCGTCCTGGTCAACCAAGGGCCCACCATGCAGCGGGACCTGGCGGCGGCGACGGGGTCGGACAAGGCGGGCATCATGCGGGTCGTGGACGACCTGGAGGGCAAGGGGCTGGCCGTACGCAAGGCGGTCCCGGGGGACCGGCGGGCGCGGGCCGTGGAGATCACGCCACAAGGCCTCGAACTCTTCGATGCAGTCCATGCGGCGGCTGAACGGCCGGCTGAGCGACTGGTCGCCGAACTGGAGCCCGGTGAGCCCGAGTTGCTGAAGGACCTGCTGACCCGGTTCGCGCATCCCGAGGGCGGTGGGGCGTAGCCGCCCTGTCGTCGGGGTGAAGGGTGAAGCGGACGAGGGCGGCTGCGACCCATCCGGTCGCCGTCCTGGCAGGATGGCGGCATGGAACGTGTACTTGGAATCGGTGGTTACTTCCTGCGCGCCGCCGATCCGGCGGCCCTGAGCGCCTGGTATCGCGACTGTCTGGGCCTCGACGCCGACGAGAACGGCCTGTGGCGTCCCGAAGCCGGGCCGACGGTGTTCGCGGCGTTCGAGTCCGAGACCGACTACTTCGGGTCCCGCACCCAGCGGACCATGCTCAACTTCCGGGTCCGCGACCTGGATGCGATGCTCGCGCAACTCCGGGCCGGGGGAGCGGACGTGGCCGAGGAGACGCAGGACATGGACGGTGTCGGCCGATTCGGCTGGGTCACCGATCCTGAAGGCAACCGGATCGAGCTGTGGCAGCCCGCCTGAGCGCGGCCGTGTCCCCTGACGCCTTCCATGGGCCGTAGCGCGGGTTCCTTCGCCGCTCGAGCCCGTACGACCTCTTGTGCATGAGGCCGGGACGGTGTCCGGATCTTTGTGGCTTCTGTCAGTACGACGGCCGGCCGGGAGGCCGGGAGACTGCGCGTCAAGGGCTGAGGTGTGCCCAGGGCGCGGGGGCCGAGGCCGAGGACACGACCGGGCACAGGGGAGATCGGCAACGTGAGTGTGCAGCAGTACGAGGAGATCGGTGAGGCCTTCGAGGGCTTCAAGTCCCTGCCGCTGACGCGGTACGCGGAAGTACCCGGCTTTCTGGCCATGGTCGGGGACTTGCGCGGCAGGTCGGTCCTCGACCTGGCCTCCGGTACCGGCTTCTACAGCCGGGAGTTCAGACGGCGCGGCGCCGCGGATGTACTCGGCATCGACATCTCCGGTGAAATGGTCGCCGCGGCAAGGAAGTTGGAGGAGCGCGATCCGCTGGGTGTGCGCTACGAGGTGGGTGATGTGTCCGAACTGCGACCCCTGGGGCGCCAGTTCGACATCGCCACGGCAGTCCAGATGCTCAACTACGCGGAGGACATCGCCGCCATGGAGCGCATGTGCCGCAACGTGCACCGGAGTCTCAAGCCCGGCGGCGAGTTCTTCGCGCTCATGCAGTCACCCGACTACGTCTTCGACGGGCCGTCCCTGGCGAAGTACGGCTTTCTCTGCGAGCCGACCGGCGAGGAGGCCGAGACCGGGCCGCGCTTCCGGGTCACGGCGCTGCTCGACCCGCCGATCGAGATCATCTCCACCGCCCCGCGCCGCGAGGTCTACGAACACTGCCTGCGGGCGGCCGGTTTCGGCGAGCCGACCTGGGTCCCGCTGAAGGTCTCCGACTCCGGCGTGCGCACGTTCGGCGCGGACTTCTGGGCGGACTTCGTCGCCGGCCCTCCACTGGAGATGCTGCGCTGCCGCGCCTGACGACCGAGCGGGCATTTCCCGGAGCGGTTCATCGGCGGCCGGAGTCCCCGGCGGGGATTCGAAGCCGCGGACTCAGGCTCGCTTGATAGTTGCATGCGAGATGGTATTGAGTGATACTATCTCGCATAGAGCGAGAGTGAACGTGCTGAGTGGGCTGGAGGCGGTCGATCTTGAACGTCTACGAGGCGGTCACGAGTCGGCGGGCGGTACGCGGATGCCTAGGTGCTGGCCGGTGAGCCGCTGGTCGAACTCGAGAAGCGTGCCGGTGCGTGCGTGGCCGCCGGCGCCCCTGGGGCGACCGGGAGTACGAGATGTACCCGCCCGCGCTGAAGCCCTCGTACCGCGAGCGCCGACCCGCCTTCGGTGAACAGCGCCACGGAGCACTCGGCATTTCGCGTGAGGACTGGGAGGCACGTCAGCGGGCAGCGGCCGCGAACTGGACTGTTTCGGCGTGCCCGCGGCCCTGTTCTGCTCCATCGACCGCGACATGGGGGCGGCGGGGCGGCGCAATGGGTCGATGTCGGCTTGTCCTCTTTTGCGGCTTGTCGATCGGGTTCGAGGACGCCACCGTGGACTACGCCCGAAGGGTCCGGGCGCCGCTGGACGAGACGGTCACGTTCGTCGACGGCTGCTGACCCCGCCCGCTCTCAGCCGTTCGAGGCACCACCTCCGGCCGCACCCACAAGGCGGGGCATGGATCACATCGCATGGACAACTCCGACGAAGGGCATGTCATGAAGTTCGCAGTCATCGGCGGTACCGGGCTGATCGGGTCACAGGTCGTCAAGAACCTGAAGGCCGCGGGCCACGAGGCAGTACCGCACTCGCAGTCCACCGGAGTCGACGTCATCAGCGGCCGGGGGCTGGACGAGGCCGTGGCGGGAGCCGACGTCGTCGTCAACCTGACGAATTCCCCGACCTTCGACGACGCCTCCCCGGCCTTCTTCCAGGCCTCGATGGACAACCTGGTGGCCGCGGCCCAGAAGGGCGGCGTCGGCCACTTCGTCATCCTCTCGATCGTCGGCACGGACCAGGTACCGGAGCTGGACTACTACCGGGCCAAGACGCTCCAGGAGAACATCCTCGCGGCCGGGCCGATCCCCTACTCGATCGTCCGGGCAACGCAGTTCATGGAGTTCATTGACGCCGTCCTGTCCTGGACCGCCGACGGCGACACCGTCCGGCTGCCCGCCACACCGATCCAGCCGATCGCCGCCAAGGACGTGGCCGCCGCGGTGACGGAGGTCGCCGTGGGCGCCCCGCTGAACGGCATCCGCAACATCGGCGGCCCCGAGATCTTCACCCTGGACGAACTGGGCCGCATCACCCTGTCCCACAAGGCCGACAACCGCACCGTCGTCACCGACCCCACCGCCGGAATGTTCGCCGTCGTCAAGGGCGACGTCCTCACCGACAAGGACGCTCACCTCGCGCCCACCCACTACGTCGACTGGCTGTCCGCCTGACAGGTTCGCGTACGTCACGCCCGACGCCGGGTCCACTCCGGCTCGGTGCGCGCCCACTCGCGCTCCCACTCGGCGAGCCGGTGCCCGGTGGACACGCGGCGCACCACGGCGCCGGCGAGGAGCGCGACGGCTACCGCGCCGCCCGCGGCGCAGATGCCGATGGTCACTGTGTGCTGCCAGACCTGGGTCTCGCCCGGCGGCGGGGGAACGGCCCTGCCCGCGGCGTCGAACCAGACATCGACCGTGTCGCCGTGCCGGCTGTCCGCCGGCACGCGGGCCTTCGCGGTGTGTGTGCCGGTCGCGTCCCGCCAGCGCACATCCACGCGGTACGAGTGATCCCCGCTGCCCTGCACCGACGGCAGCCTCTCGGGTGTCCTGCCGACGACCTCGGCCCGCACCCGGTGACGTTCGGCGCGCTGCGCAGCCGCCACGGCCCGTGCCTCGTCATGGGCCCACCAGCCCGCCAGCGCTCCCGCCAGGGGCGCGCCCACGAACAACAGGACGGCGACGACCAACGCCGTCCACGCCTCGACCACGTCCGACCGACGCCGCAGCGGATTGCGCCGCCAGCGCCAGCCGCGCACCCGGGTTCGCATGTCGACCTCCTCCCCGTCGCCGGAGCCGGAGGGGCCGTATCGCCTTCGGTCCGTATTGTCCCTCCGCGCCGCGTATACGCGCGAGTGCCCAGGAAAATCAGGTACCCAGCACACGGGAGATCGCTCAGTCCGCCCGGCCTGCCCTTCGGGGCGTCAGCCGAAGCGTTCGATCCGGATCCGGTCCACGGGCTGGCCCGCCTCGACGAGCAGCCGGGAGGCGTGCTCGGCGAAGGCGTTCGAGCCGCACACATAGGCCTCCCACCCACCGGGTGGCTGCTCGGCCAGGAGCGGCGCCACATGTGCGGTGCCCATACGTCCGACGGGCACACCGGCCGGTGCGCGACGAGTGAACACGGGTGTTGTCTCCGCGCCGAACTCCCGCGCGTAGATGAGCTCTTCGGGACTGCGCGCGGAAACCAGCAGCCGCAGCGGCACCTCCAGCCCGCGCGCCCGGTGGTGCCGCACCATCGACATCAGGGGTACGACCCCGGAGCCGGCCCCGAGCAGCAGTGCGGGCCGGTCGCCCGGCCATGCGAAGAAGCCGCTCAGCGGGCCGCGCACCTCGACCTGGTCACCGGGCTCGGCCACGGTGTGGAACCAGCCCGAGACCTCGCCGCCCTCCACATGGTCCAGGGTCAGTTCGATGTGCCCCGGGTCGTCGGGCGCGGACGCGAGCGAATAGTGGCGCTGGGCCACATAGCCGTCCGGTGCGGTCAGCCGCAGCATCAGGTGCTGGCCGGGCAGATGCCCCTCCCAGTCGGGCACCGCGAACCGGAAGGTGGCCGCCTGCGCGGTCTCGCGGCGGATCTCGGTGAGCGTGGCGGTCTGCCACACCGAGGCCGTCCGGTTGCTCACGGCGATCCGGCCGGGCACGGCGAAGCGGGTCGGGGGAGTGAACCCGGGGGAAGGGGAGGGCTGCGTCAGTTGCTCAGTCACCGGAGTACCGCTGCTCCTGCCAGGGGTTGCCGCGCGCGTGGTAGCCGTTCTGCTCCCAGAACCCCGGCTCGTCGTGGTCGAGGAGCGTCAGGCCCGCGATCCACTTGGCGCTCTTCCAGAAGTACAGATGCGGCACCAGCAGCCGGGCGGGCCCGCCGTGCTCGGGCGCCAGGGGCTGCCCGTCGTACTCCCAGGCGATCCAGGCCCGCCCCCCGGTCAGGTCCGCGAGGGGGAGGTTGGCGGTGTAGCCGGTGTGCGAGTAGGCGACGGCATGGGTGGCCGACTGGCGCGGGCGCACCACCTCGAGGAACGCGTCCAGGGACACGCCCCCGAACCGCACCCCGAACTTCGACCAGCTCGTCACGCAGTGGATGTCGCCCTCGTACGCCGACTCCGGCAGCGCGTGCGCCTGCTCCCAGTCCCAGGTGTGCGGCCGTTCCACCAGGCCGTCGACCCGGAAGGTCCAGTCGGCGGGCGCCAGTTCGGGGGTGACCTCGGCGGACAGGACGGGCCAGTCGTCGCCCGCGTCGTACTGGCCGGGCGGCAGGCCCGCATTGTCGACGCGGGCGCGCCCGGTGAAGCCTCGGGTGACGTTCATACGGATCCAGCGGGACGGAAGTGATTGCCTACGCATCCAACCGTACGTGTTCGTGAGAGGTGCTCCGGCCCCGGCCCCGGCCTCGATCATTAAGGCCGTATGAAGACTCCGGCGGCCCGGGAATAGCCGACCCCTGATCCTCCTTGCCGACTGGTGCCGGAACCGGTGCCCCGTACAACCGGTGACCAGGCGGGAGCGAAGGAGAGTGGGAGCAGATGCCCAAGGCGTACGTCTTCACGCGCTACGGCGGACCGGAGGCCGAGGCCCTCGTCGACGTGGAGCGGCCGAGTCCCGGCCCCGGTCAGGTGCTCGTCGCGGTGCGTGCCGCGGGGGTCAACCCCGTCGACTGGAAGCAGCGCACCGGTTACCGCCGCCCCGGCGAGAGCGGCGAGCACGCCTTCCCCGCCTACTTCGGCAACGAGGTCTCCGGTGTCGTGGAGGAGATCGGTGAGGGAGTCGAGGGGTTCGCCGTCGGGGACGCGGTGTTCGGCCGGCCCGTCGTCGGCGGGTACTCCGAGTACGCGCTGCTGTCGGTCGACCTGATCGCGCTCAAGCCCGCCGCGCTGTCCTTCACCGACGCCGCGACCCTGCCCGTCGCAGCCGTGACGGCGTACGACGGAATCCGCCAGCTCGGCCTTCCGGCCGGTGCGACCCTCCTCGTGACCGGCGCGGGCGGCGGGGTCGGTGTCGCGGCCGTGCAGATCGCCCGTGCGTTCGACCTGCGGGTGGTGGGCCTTGCGAGCGAGGCCAAGAAGGACTTCGTCGCATCGCTCGGGGCCGAGCACGTGGCGTCCGGCCCGGGCTGGACCGGGCGCGTACCGGGCGGTGTCGACGGCGTGTACGACCTGGTGGGCGGCGACGTCCTCGAGGAGGCCGCGACGCTGCTCACCGACCGGACCAAGCTGATCACGGCCGGGGCTCCGCCCGAGGTCGTGGAGAAGCTGGGCGGCGCCCGCGTGGCCCGGGTGCGCACCTCCGAGCGGCTCGCGGCGGCGGCCGAGCTCGTGGTGCGCGGCGACCTGGACCCGCACGTGACGCAGACCTTCCCACTGGAGCGGGCCGGCGAGGCGCTGCGCACCGTCGAGGAGGGCCATGCCCGCGGCAAGGTCGTGATCGAGGTCGCCCGATGAGCCACGTCCTGGACAACCCCGCCCTCGCCTCGCTGACCGGCCCGCACGCGCACTTCGCCGAGCGGCGCGGCCGGCTGCTGCGCTACCCGGTCGACGTGTCGCCGTGGCTGGCGCTGCCCGACGAGCTCGACGCCGGGGACTGGGCGGACCTCGCCGCCTTCGCTGGCCCCGGAGGCGAGGTCCCCTTGCTCGGCTTCCGTGGCGAGATTCCCGACGGCTGGGAGGTCACCTTCAAGGTCGAGGGTGTACAGCTCGTCGACGACGGCGTAGCCGCGGAGCCGGAGCCGGAGGCGGTCCGCCTCGGCCCCGCCGACGTGCCGGAGATGCTCGACCTGGTCGCTCGCACCCAGCCCGGCCCGTTCCTGCCCCGCACCATCGAAATGGGCACCTACCTGGGCATCCGGCGGGAGGGCGCGCTGATAGCGATGGCGGGGGAGCGGCTGCACCCGCCGGGCTGGACCGAGATCAGCGCCGTCTGCACCGACCCCGCCTTCCGCGGCGAGGGCCTCGCGACCCGGCTGATCCTCGCGGTGGCCCACGGCATCCGCGAGCGCGGCGAGACCCCGTTCCTGCACACCGGCGCGGGCAACACCAACGCCATCCGCCTCTACGAGTCCCTCGGCTTCCGGCTGCGCCGCAGCACCGTCTTCGGCGCGGCCCGCGCGCCCGAACACCTCACGGACGAGCGGACGTTGGCCGTCTCCTAGGCCTCGCCCTCCGGCCGCGCCCAGGCGTTGTACCGCACGAGATAGCCGGCGAACCGCTCCAGATCCTCCCTCGGCCAGCCCGCAAGCCGCTCCCGGAAGGCCGCCCGGCGGCTGTCGGTGACCTGGGCGAGGATCTGGCGCCCGGCCTCGGTCAGGTGCAGGACCTGGACGCGGTGGTCGTCCGGGTCCAGGCGCCGCTCGATGAGCCGGGCCTGCTCCAGGGCGGCCACCTGGCGGCTGACCGTGGACTTGTCCAGGGCGTAGTGCGCCGCCAGGTCGGTGGCCCGGCAGCCGCTGACCTCCTCCAGATGGCCGAGCAGTGTGTACGAGACCAGCGACAGCTCGGGGTGCATACGGCCCGCCGAGGCGCGGGCGCGGCGGGCGAAGGCCGTCATCTCGCGCTGGATCGTCTCCACGGCTTCGTCTGCTTCCACCGGACCTCCCTCGTTCACCACGGAATACCACCTCACCCCACTTGGTTGTATAGTACAACTTGATGTGAGAGTTGTATAAGCCAACCATCTGGAGGTTGTGAGCGATGAGGTCTCCGGCCCTGCGCCACGTGATCACGCACCTGATCACCCCGCTGCTGATGTGCATCGGCATGGGACTCGCGTACATGGGGGCGTTCGTCACCCCGGAGCCCCACCACCTGCCCGTCGCCGTCGTCGGCTCCGGCCCGCAGGCGAAGGTGTTCGCACAGACCGTCAAGGACAAGGCGGGGGACAGGCTGGACGTCCGCACGGTCGCCACCCGCTCCGAGGCCGTCGGCCTGCTCGGCTCCCGTGACATCACGGGCGCCTACGTGCCCAGCGCGAAGTCGCCGGAACTGGTGGTCGCCAGCGCCGCCTCCGACATGGACGCCACGGCCGTCGAGAAGGTCTTCACACCCGTCGCCGCCGGGCAGGGCGTCCCGCTCAAGGTCACCGATGTGGCCGCACCGGTCGACGACGACCCCACCGGGCAGGGCCTGTTCTTCCTGCTGATCGCGCTGAGCATCGGCTCCTACGCCTCCGTCGCCGCGCTCGGCGCCGCCGGCGCCGGCCTGCCCATGCGGCTGCGTGCCCTGCTGGCACTGGGCGTCTCCGCCGTCGTCAGCGGCATCGGCGCGCTGCTCGCCGGGCCCGTCTTCCACCTCGCCCACCACGACCTCGCCGGCCTGTGGGGGATGGCCTGGCTCTACTCCGCGGGCATCCTCTTCGTCGGCGTCGGCCTGCACACCTTCCTCAAGCGCTGGACCACCCTCGCCATGATGGTGCTGTTCGTCATGCTCAACTTCACCAGCTCCGGCGGTCTGTTCCGCCCCGACCTGCAGAACGGCTTCTTCGGCACCCTGCACGCCTTCTGGGACGGCGCCGGATTCGTCGAGGGCGCGCGCAGCCTCCTGTACTTCCACAGCGACGGCCTGTCCCGCAACGTATGGACGCTCGCCGCGTGGCTGCTGATCGGGCTCGCCGTCACGGTGCTCGCCGCCGCGTACGAGCGGGCGCGGGGCCGGGCGCAGGCGCCCGCCACCGTAGCCGCGCCGGTCCGCGTGACCGAGGAACACGAGGCGGAAGAGAAGGCCGAAGAGGAAGCGGAGGAGGAGGTCGAGGAGACGGTCGGCGTCTGACGCGTTGCGGTAGTGTGGGCGCCCGGCCGTGGAGTCTCCCGGCCACCGAAGACCGAGGAGGTGGGACCCATTACCGCAGTGTCAGGTCGGGTGCTCACACCTCGAGTCGACGCGGGCCGCCGGCAGTAGGCGACCGCGAGAGCGCCCTTCGACTTACCGAAAGGCTCTCGGCTTTCATGCCTCCTCTGTCTCCTTCACCTTCCTCCCTGCCGTCGTCCTCCACCCGTGAGTCCGTCGTCGCCGCGCTGCGCGCCGCGGGCTGCGTCTTCGCCGAGGACGAAGCGGAGTTGATCCTGGCCGCCGCGCGCACGCCGGAGGAACTGGCCGCCCTGGTCGACCGCCGGGTCTCGGGGCTGCCCCTCGAACTCGTCGTCGGCTGGGCCGAGTTCCGGGGGCTGCGCATCGCCGTGGAGCCCGGCGTGTTCGTGCCCCGCCGCCGTACCGAGTTCCTCGTCGACCAGGCCCTCGCCCAGGCCCCGAACGCCTCCGTCGTCGTCGACCTGTGCTGCGGCTCGGGCGCCGTCGGCGCGGCCCTGGCGACCGCGCTCGGCCGGGTCGAGCTGCACGCCGCCGACATCGATCCGGCCGCGGTGCGGTGCGCCCGCCGCAATGTCGGCGCCGTAGGCGGCCGGGTCCACGAGGGCGACCTGTTCACGGCGCTGCCGGACGAACTGCGCGGTCGTATCGACATCCTCGCGGCCAATGTGCCCTACGTTCCCAGCGGCGAGGTCGGCCTGCTGCCCGCGGAGGCCCGCGACCACGAACCGCTGGTCGCGCTCGACGGCGGCGCGGACGGACTCGACGTCCTGCGCCGGGTCGCCGCCGAAGCACCCCGCTGGCTCGCCCCTGGCGGCTGCCTCCTGGTCGAGACGAGCGAACGGCAGGCCGCAGCGGCCGTCGACGCCTTCACCTGCGGCGGGTTGAGGGCACGTCTGGCGGCCTCCGAGGAGTTGTACGCCCATGTCGTGATCGGCGTCCGCCCCTGAACTCGCCTTTGCGGACACCGTTCCCGGTCAGGCGGGAGGGGAGAGCTGTTCGCGCACCCATTCCGGATCGGGGTTCGTGTGTGGCCGGCCCTTCACGACGACAGTCGGTACGGTCTCGTTGCCGTCGTTGGCTTCCCGCACTGCCGCCGCGCCGGCCGGGTCACGCCAGATGTCCACCCAGTGCAACTGATGGGCGCTGCGGCCCAGTCGGAGGCGCAGTCGCAGACAGTACGTGCAGCCGGAGCGCCAGAAGACGACCGGTCGGCCGTCGACCGCGCTGCGGCGTTGTGCCTCCGGCCAGCTGATCGACTGTGGGAAGACCAGGGGCGAGTTCACCCCTGCGAGCGCCACGAACACCAACAGGAGGGCCACTGCGGCGGCCGGGCTGCCTCTGAAGAACTCCTCGGTCGCAACGGCCGAGCCGCAGAGGACCATGAGAAGCGGCAAGATCCAATGACGCGTCATGACGACGCAGACTATCGGTGCCTCAGGTCGTGGCGCCGCTGCCCGACGGGCTCGGGAATGGTGCGTGGCCCCGCCAGTCCCTGTGGCCGTGGCCCGGGAACCTGCCGTGCCAGTCGCCGGGGCCCTTGCGGTCGAAGGTGCCGGACATCGCGCGGGTGGCGGTCCGGGTACCGTCGTCGGAGCGGGTGCCGGCCAGGAGGGCGGTCTCGCCCTTCTTGAGGTCGCCGGGGCCCGAACCCTTCGTACCGTCATGGAACACGGCGGTGCCGGAGTTGACGGTCCATGTCCACCGGGCACCGTCGTCGCTCTTGAGCGTGACCTGGTCGCCGTCGACCTTCTCCACGGTGCCGCGCTGCCAGATCCGTACGACCCACTTGCCGGTGTCCTGGTCCTTCACCGTCGTCTCGCCGTGCACCCCCATGCCGCCGAAGCCGAAACCGAACCAAGGGCCGACGCCGTGCCGGCCGCGGGGGCCGTCCGGCGAAGGGGAGGCGGACCCGGACGCGGAGGGCGTGGCGCCCTGGCCGGAGCCGCCCGAAGTGGTGGCGTAGGCGACCGTGCCGCCGAGGGCCAGCACGGCGACCGTGGCTGCCGCGGCCACCGCACGCGCCCGGCGGGAGCGGCGCCGCCACGGCCCCGGCTCGCGGTCCGGGCCGCCCGGACCGGTCATCACTTCCATGTCCGGGTTCGTCTTGAAGCGCCCGTCAGGCGGCTCGCCCCCGGCGGTGGGTTCCTGGTCCGGCTCGTGCATCACGGCTCGCTCCCATCGGCCACGGCAGGCGCTTCTCCGTGCCATGCCTTGCTGTGATTGTCGAATGCGGGCGATAAGGAACCCGTAATCAGGAGCTGTGAGAGCCCCGGCGACGCCCCCGGTCGCCTCGGGCCGTCAGCCCGGCTTCTGCACGCGTGCGATGAGGAGTGCCACGTCGTCGGAGTTGTCGGGCTGGTGCAGGGTCCGCAGCAGGAGGTCGCAGACCTCTTCCAGGGGGCGGTCTGGGCCTTCGAGGAGGGAGAGCAGGGCGTCCAGGCGCTCGTCGAGGGGATGCTGCCGGGTCTCCACCAGGCCGTCGGTGTAGAACACGAGACGGTCGCCGGGCTCCAGGTCGACCGTGGTGGTGGAGAAGGCGACCCCGCCCACGCCCAGCGGTACGCCCGTGGGCAGTTCCAGCAGCTCCGGGGGGTGCCCGGGCTGCAGCCGGACCGGCGGCAGATGACCGGCATTGGCGATCCGGCACTGCCGCAGCCGTGGATCGTGGACGGCGTACACACAGGTCGCGATCGAGTGGTCCAAGCCCTCGGTGATCTTGTCGAGGTGTTCGAGGAGCCGGGCCGGATCGAGGTCGAGGGAGGCCAGGGTGTTGGTCGCGGTGCGCAGCCGGCCCATGGTCGCGGCGGCGTTGATGCCGCTGCCCATCACATCGCCGACCACCAGCGCCGTCTTGCCGCCGTCCAGCGGGATCACGTCGAACCAGTCGCCGCCGACCTCACTGGTGGCTCCGGCGGGCTGGTAGCGGGAGGCCACTTCGAGGCCGCCGGTCACCGCCGGATGGCTGGGCAGCAGGCTGCGCTGGAGGGTGAGGGCGGTGTCGCGGGCGTTCTGGTACCAGCGGGCGTTGTCGATCTGCACGGCCGCGCGGGACGCCAGCTCACGGGCGAGCAGCAGGTCGTCCTCGCTGAACGGCTCCGGGTTGTGCGTGCGCTTGAGGTCCAGGGCGCCCAGCACCTCGCCGCGGGCGATCAGCGGCACCGCCAGATACGAGTGGACGCCCGCCTCGGCGAGCAGCTCCGCGGCCTCGGGGGAGCGGGCGATGCGCGGCAGGTCCGCGGGCGCGACCTCCCGCACCATCACCGGCCGGCCGGTGCGCACGCACTCGGTGACCAGGCGGTCGGGGCCGTACCGGGTGACCTCCCCGGGCGGGTCGGCCGCCCGCAGCGCCTCCGGGGCGCCGTCCGCCTGCACGGCGAGGGCCCGGATCACCGCCGGCTCCGTGGGGCCCAGGCTGCTGCGTCTGCCCGCGACCACCGCCTCGAGGAGGTCCACGGCGGCTATGTCGGCGAGCTCCGGCACGGCGACGTCGGCCAGTTCGCGGGCGGTGCGGTCCAGCTCCAGGGTGGTGCCGATGCGGGCGGAGGCGTCCGCGATGACCTGCAGCCGCCGACGTGCGGACTCCGCCTCGACGCTCGCCCGGTGCTGCTCGGTGATGTCCACGACCGAACCGGCCACGCCCAGCACGGTCCCGACGGCGTCCTCCAGCCGGTACAGCGAGAGCGACCAGGCGCGCTCCTCGTCCGGATCGGCCGGGGTCCAGCCGGTCGCCTTCTGGTCCACGAGGGGGCGCCCGGTCTCCAGCACATGACGCGCCGCACCCTCGATGGCCTCGACATCCAGGTGCGGCAGCACCTCGCCGATCGAGCGGCCGATGTGCTCCTCGGCAGCGATCCCGTTGAGCCGCTCCAGGGCCGGATTGACCGACACGTACCGCAGATCGGTGTCCAGGACGGCCAGCCCGATGGGGGACTGCGCGATCATCCGGGTGGACAGCGCCACATCCCGCTCCAGCTGCCGTACGGTCGACCGGTCGGCGCACAGCCCCAGCGCGTAGACGTCCCCGTGGTCGTCCAGCAGCCGCATGTTGCGGAACTCCACCAGACGCGTGCTGCCGTCCTTGCGCCGAATGGGGAAGGCGCCGGCCCAGCTCTGGCCGGTGACCATGACATCGGCGAACAGTTTGACCACCAGGTCGACGTGCTGCTCGTGCACCATGATCCGGGCCGCGTACTGGCCGAGGGCCTCCTGCGCCGGATAGCCGAACAACTCCTCGGCCTGCGGGCTCCACAGCACGATGCGTCCCTCGGCATCCAGGACCACCGAGGCCACGCGCAGCACGTCGAGCAGCCCACTCGGCTGTACCGACTCCTCGCCCTCGGCCACCGGAAACCCAGGTGCACTCATTCCACGCACCGCCTTCGCCCGTTCGCGCGGCACGCCGTCCCCCGTGCCGACTCCCCATGTTCTACCGCGCTCAACCGTCCCTGTGACGACCCCGTCGCCCACCTCCACCATCCCTCAACACGGTGGGGACCGTCCCCCGGAGCCGTGACGACAGTACCCGGTACGGACCGTCACCGAGCCGACGACCCCCGTTACCGTCTTGGTCTGTACATGACTACGTCATGAGGCCAGACTGTCCGCCGAGCACGCCCCACCCCCCATGGAGGAGCCCCCATGTCCCTGCGCGCCCGGCAACGTTGTCACGCCGCCCTGACCGCGGCCCTCGCCCTCGCGGCCGCGGCAGTCCTGTCCGCCGCTCCGCCCGCCTCGGCGGCCGACACCTGGACGGAAGTGGGCTCGGACCGCGCCGATCCGCTGACCGAGAGCCAGGGCCTGACCTCCGTCGAGGTCCCGGCGAACAGCCCCAACCGTTACACCGGCATCGGCACGATCCCCACCGGCGTCTCCAGTCGCGGCTGGAACCACGTCGGCGACCCCGACGCCTCCTACAACGGCTACTACGTCGAGCCCTACCAGGCCGACTCGGGCAACGCGAAGATGTTCCGCGTGCAGGCCCCGGGCGGGGCCTGGTCGGAGTACGTCCACACGCTCAGCTCCGGCGAGGCGCCGAACAACTCCTGGGTCGCGATCTCGCCCGACGGACAGTGGATGCTGGCCGGCGAGTACGGCACCATGAGCCGCTTCCTGGTGTTCCCGACCCCCGGCGTCAACGCGAGCACCTCGCCCTCGGCCAACCTCCCGCAGGCCTCCACGGTCAACCTCGACCACGCCGTACGCGACGTACAAGGCTGCGACTTCTCCGGCCCGACGACGCTGCTGTGCTCCTCCGACGACCCGGCCGGCGCACTGTTCGGCATCACCAAGCCGCTCCTCCAGGTCGACCTGTCCGCTCCGCCGAACGGCACGTCGGACGTCTCCGGCCATGTCACCGCCCTACGGCAGCTTCCGCTGCGCAGCTCCTGCTCGGGCACCTTCGAGGTCGAGGGCATCGACTACGACCGCCGGGACGGCACCCTGCGCGTGATCGTCGTGTCGCCGGGATTCTGCGTCCTGACGGACAGCAAGACCTACCGCTTCAAGCGGAGCTGAGTCTCTCGCTGGTCCGGTGCGGCCAGTGGTGCTTTTCTGGGGGTGTGGCGCGGTTCGCGGGGAACTCGCGGTACCGCGCCACAGCCACGAGAGGAGCGATCACGATGGATCGTCAGCGCTCGCACGAGGAGCCGGTCTCCCTCGAGATCAGCGGATGCAGCAAGGAGGACGCCCGGATCGTGTTCGACGCGCTGTGCGCGTGCTTCGAGTCCGATCGGGGTCCGGACGAGGTGCCGGAGCAGCTCCATGAGACCCGGCCGATGGTGTGGCTCGGCACGTTCGAGGTCACCGATGCGCATGAGTGTCCGGCGCCGGGGCGGCTGTCGTCCTCCGTCGAGGTCGATGCGCAGGGTGGGTACTGGGCGATCGAGCGGTTGCGCAGCACGCTGGATCCCCTGTTCACGGTGCGGGATCTTTCCTCGGCGTCGGGGGATCAGGAGCGGGAGTTGCACGTCATTCTTGAGAGTCGGTGAGGATTTCGACTGCGGCGCTGTGGGGGCTGGTCGCGCAGTTCCCCGCGCCCCTTGAGGGGGGTGCCGGGCCGTCGGTCAGTAGGCGCAGCGCGGCTTGCCTGTAGATGGCGTGGACCCTGGGCAGGTCTGTGAGGCAGGCGCGCTCGTCCGTGCCGTGCAGGCCCTCGTAGCGGACGCCGAAGCCTGCTGTTGCCGGGATGCCCTCCGCCGCCAGTAGATTGCCGATGTTCGATGGGCCGGCGGTCTTCGCGTGGACCGTCAGCCCCTCCCGCGCGGCTGCGTCCCGTAGTGCGGCGGCGGGTTGCTGGTTCTCGGTCAGGCGGTACGGCGGCCAGGAGGCCACCTGGGTGATCACGGTCGGTCTCGGGCCGGGAAGCAGTGCGTCCAGCTCGGCGACCGCTCCGCGCACCAGAGCCTCGGCCTCGTCGGCGTCGAAGGACGGCGTGGTGCGGATGTCGATGCCCAGTTCGCATCGGTCGGGGACCACCGAGAAGCCCTCGCCGCCGTGGCAGGAGGTCACCGTCAGTTTCGGCGGCAGCGGGAACTCGCCCTGGGCGGCCGGTAGTTCGGCCTCCTCCAGCAGGTGTACCAGCCGCGCCGCCCGGGAGACGGCGCCGCGCGCCGTGCGCCGCGATCCGGAGTGGCCCGACTCCGCGTGCACCGCGATCGTGGCCCGCCAAAGCCCCCGCCCGCCGACCACCACCTCGTCCGGGCCGGGGTAGCCGATCATCACCCCCGCCGGGCGCACCGCGGCCGCGTCCGCGAGATAGGCCCGGGCCCCGCCGAACCCGCCGGTGTGCTCGTCGACGTCCAGCAGTACCGCGAGCCCGCCGTGCAGGTTTGCCGCCCGGGCGTGCACCTCCGCCGCGATCCGGCAGAACATCGCCGCCGCCAGCTTGGAATCGGCCGCGCCGCGGCCTCGCAGCCATCCGTCCACGACGTCCCCGCAGTCCGGCGGGAACGACCAGGCGTCCTCGTCGCCGTAGGGGGCGGTGTCCAGGCAGGCATCCAGTGCCCACCACGGCCCCGGCCGGCCACCCGCTACCTCCACCAGCAGGGCGACAGGTCGGCCCGCGTCGTCGTACAGGCGGCGATATGGCAGGTCACGGGCGGTGAGCCAGTCGCCGAGGACGGTGAGGACGGGGCCGTAGTCGTCGATCCCGGCCCGGCTCGGGCGGCGGATCAGTGCCTGCGCGAGCTCGATCACCTCGGTGTCTTCGGGGCTCATGAGGTCACTGTGCCCGGAGGTGGTCCGTGTCACCCCTGCCCGCTTATGCAACTAGTTGCAAAACCTGGTCGGGGTCCTCTACAACAGAGGCACCACACCGCGCATGGAGGGCCCGATGAGCCGATACCCGCATCTGCTGAACCCGCTCGACCTGGGCTTCACCACGCTGCCCAACCGCGTCCTCATGGGCTCCATGCACGTCGGCCTGGAGGAGGCCGAGCGCGGCTTCGAGCGCATGGCGGAGTTCTACGCCGCCCGGGCGCGCGGGGGAGTGGGTCTCATCGTCACCGGCGGCATCGCCCCCAACGACGCGGGGCGCCCGTACGAGGGCGGCGCCAAGCTCACCACCGACGCGGAGGCCGAGCAGCACCGGCAGATCACCGAGGCCGTACACCGCGAGGGCGGCCGGATCGCCATGCAGATCCTGCACTTCGGCCGGTACGCCTACCACCAGGACCTGGTCGCCCCGAGCCCCCTCCAGGCGCCGATCAGCCCCTTCCCGCCCCGCGAGCTCACCGACACCGACATCGAGCGGACCATCGACGACTACGCCCGCGCCGCCCGCCTCGCCCGGCAGGCCGGCTACGACGGTGTCGAGATCATGGGCTCCGAGGGCTACCTCATCAATGAGTTCATCGCCGCCCAGACCAACCGGCGCACCGACCGCTGGGGCGGCTCGTACGAGAACCGCATGCGCTTCCCCGTCGAGATCGTCCGGCGCGTGCGCGAGGCCGTCGGCGAGGACTTCATCATCATCTACCGGCTGTCCATGCTGGACCTGGTCCCGGGCGGTTCGACGTTCGAGGAGGTGATCACCCTCGCCAAGGCCGTCGAGGCGGCCGGTGCCACGATCATCAACACCGGCATCGGCTGGCACGAGGCCCGCATCCCCACCATCGCCACCTCCGTGCCGCGCGGCGCGTACGCCTGGGTCACCAAGAAGCTCATGGGCGAGGTGTCCCTCCCGCTGGTGACGACCAACCGCATCAACACCCCTGAACTGGCCGAGGAGTTGCTCGCCGAGGGGTACGCGGACATGGTCTCCATGGCCCGCCCGATGCTCGCCGACCCCGACTTCGTCAACAAGGCCGCCGAGGGCAAGCCGGAGGCCATCAACACCTGCATCGGCTGCAACCAGGCCTGCCTCGACCACACCTTCAGCCTCAAGATCACCTCCTGTCTGGTCAACCCGCGCGCCTGCCACGAGACCGAACTGGTCCTCTCGCCCACCCGGCTGAAGAAGCGTGTCGCCGTCGTCGGGGCCGGACCGGCCGGACTCGCCTGCGCGGTGTCGGCGGCCGAGCGCGGCCACGAGGTCACCCTGTACGACGCCGCGAGCGAGGTCGGCGGCCAGCTCAACGTGGCCCGCAAGGTCCCCGGCAAGCAGGAGTTCGACGAGACCCTGCGCTACTTCCGCCACCAGCTCGACGCGCACGGCGTGGACGTACGCCTCAACACGCCTGTGGAGGCAGGGGACTTGAAGGGATACGACGAGGTCGTCGTCGCCACCGGCGTCACCCCGCGCACCCCGGACATCCCGGGCATCGACCACCCGAGCGTCGTCGGCTACCTCGACGTCCTGCGCGACAACGTCCCCGTCGGCGCCCGCGTCGCCATCCTCGGCGCGGGCGGTATCGGCTTCGACGTCGCCGAGTTCCTCACCGACGGCGGGGACAAGGCGAGCGAGGACCCGGCGACGTACTTCCGTCAGTGGGGCGTCGACATGGACTACCGGGCGCCCGGCGGCCTCATCGCCCCCGAGCGACCCGCCCCGCCGCGCACCGTCCACCTGCTGCAGCGCAAGACCAGCAAGGTCGGCGCGGGCCTGGGCAAGACCACCGGCTGGATCCACCGCACCGAACTCAAGCACCGCGGCGTCACCATGGTCCCGGGCGTCCGCTACGACCGCATCGACGACGCCGGCCTGCACGTCACCGTCGGCGAGGAGAGCACCGTGCTGCCGGTCGACACGATCGTGCTGTGCACCGGACAGGAACCGCGCCGCGGCCTGTACGAGGAACTGGTCGCCGCCGGAGTCGGCGCGCATCTGATCGGCGGTGCGGACGTGGCCGCCGAACTGGACGCCAAGCGTGCCATCAAGCAGGGCACGGAGCTGGCGGCGGCCCTCTAGGGGCCCTGCGCCCGTCCCTAGGATGACGCCATGTCACTCCCGCACGCGATCCTCACCGCCCTGCTCGAAAAGCCGTCCTCGGGGCTGGAGCTGACCCGCCGGTTCGACAAGTCGATCGGCTACTTCTGGTCGGCGACGCATCAGCAGATCTATCGCGAGCTGGGAAAGCTGGAGGCCGAGGGGCACATCCGGGCGCTGCCGTCCGAGCAGCCGGCCCGCGGGCAGAAGAAGAGCTACGAGGTTCTGCCCGCGGGCCGCGCCGAACTGGCCCGCTGGACCGCCGCGTCCCGGGACCCCAAGCCGCACCGCGATGTGATGCTGCTGCGGCTGCGGGCGGCGGCCGTGGTGGGCACCGCCGGTCTGGAGGCCGACCTGCGCCGCCATCTCGACCTGCACCGGCTGCAGTTGGCCGAGTACCGGGAGATCGAGCAGCGCGACTTCCCGCCCGGCAAGGACACCCCCCAGGACCGGCTGCGGCACCTGGTGCTGCGAGCCGGCATCGACCTGGAGACCTTCTGGACGCAGTGGCTCACACACGCACTGGAGGAGTTCGCCGAACTGCCCGGTTCCGAGCCGGAGTGAGCTCTGCGGCTAGGGGGCCCGGCTGCTGTCAGAGCCGGTTCGGCCGCGTACGCCGGCGCAGGTACCAGCCCGTGGCGATGACGCCGGTGCCCACCAGGGCGGCGCCCACCCCGACCGTCAGCGGGCCGTAGTCCTGGACCGCGCCGCCGACACCGCCCCTGACGCCGAGCGAGGGCGAGGGCCTGGTGGTGGCCGAGATGGTGGCGGCGGGAGTGGTGGTGGGCGTGGGGGTGGGAGTGGTGGCGGAGGAGACGACGACACTCTGGGTGCCCGCCGGGGTGCCGTTCGCGCAGACGACCGTCACGGTGTACGTGCCGGGGCTCACGTTCGACCAGGCCGCCGACTGCAGGGTGGCGGTGCCCGTCAGCGTCGCCTGACGGGCCGGCCGGCTGCTGCTGAGCAGCGTAGCGGTGCCAAACCCATTGCTGCCGTGCACGGAGCACACGCTCGTGGTCACCGAAACAGTGGATCCGCTGGTGCTCACGGAGATCCCCGACCCCTGCGCCGCGGCCGGCACGGCGGCCAGGGCGAGTGGGAGCGCGGCGGCGGCTGCCGCGGTCAGGGCGGAGCGAACGACTTGCTGAGAGTTGCGCATTGGACTGCCCTCCGACGGCACGGTTGGCGGTACATCCCTTGCGCCGCCGAGGGTCGGGAAACGTCCGTGCTGCCTCAGGTGCAGCCAACGTCCCCGCGGCCCGCCCCGCATGCGGACCGCCTCCGGGCAGGTGACGGATTCCTCCGTCCGGCCCATGCCGCAGGGTCGTCACCGCCGTCAGCCGCGGGTCGCCCCGGTGGTCACCGTCCGCTCCACCGAGAAGCCGCCCCAGGTGCCGTCGGGCAGCCTGGCCCGGATCCGCACGCGATGGCGCACGCCGGCCTCCCGGCCGATGTAGAAGGAGTACGACGCCCGGTCGCGCGGCGCGTCCCCGCCGTAGACCAGGGAGGTGGCCGCGCGGTCGTCGAGGCGGATCTGGTACTCCGTCACCACGCTGTCGGTGCGCGGTGGGATCCAGCGCAGGTCGAGGTAGTAGGCCCCGTCGACGCGGTGGCTCGTCACCCGGAAGGCGGTGGGTGCCGTGTTCCGCCCGTCGTCGGAGCCCGGCGTGGTGAGGCGGACAGTGGTGCCGGGAGGCGAGAGGTTGTCGGCGGCGTCGCGGGCGCGGACCGTGAAGGCGTAGCGGGTGCCCGGCCGCAGCCCGGTGACCACGGTCGCCGTCTGTGCCCCGCCCACACTGTGGATCTTGGCGGTGCCCTGATAGACGTCGTACGACACCACGGCCCGGTCGTCCCTCGACGCGGACCAGGACAGCTCGACGGCCCTGCTGCCGACCGCGCGGCCGCACACCTTTCCCGGGCCGGTCGGGGCCGTGTCGTCCGCTGCCACGACCGCCGGAGTGGCCGCCCGCACCTGGCGGCCGGGCGGTCCGAGCCGGCCTTCGGTGTCGCGGGCCCGCACGGTGAAGACGTACCAGGTGGACGGCCTGAGCCTGGTGACGTCCACCATGTGCTGGGAACCGGGCACTTCCTCGACCTTGGTGGCGCCGCGGTACACCTCGTAGGCACTGACGCGAGGGTTCGCGGACACGGCGTTCCACATCACATGGACGCTGGTCGAACTGCCCGCCGCCGCGGTCACTCCGGTGGGGGCCGCCGGCAGCCCGCCGTCCTCCTCCCCGGCTCCGCTCCCGCCGCAGGATCCGACCAGGGCCCAGTGCGGCACAGAGCGCCAGGGATCTGCACATGAGCACGGTGTCCTGACGCACGGCTCCGCCTCCGGGACGACACGGCGGTAATGGTCCGGACCAATATGGCGTGGCTGACGTGATCGCATCAAGGGTGCGGTCGCGGTCGACAGCATGGGTGACGGCGTTGCGGACCGCTCGCCGGAGTTACGTATGCTGAAGCTCCTCCCGGCTGAACTCTCCCTGAGGGTTGCTGAGTTCATGTCGGTGGCGCGGGCCGCTGTCGTCGCTGTTCCCGCGCCGGACGCGGGGGCCCGGGCCGCCGGAGCCGAGGCAGGCTCGGGTGGCCCGGCCCCTGCCGGACGTCCGAAGACACGCCGCGCCGTGCCACGCCTGGAGCTGTGTGCCGTCCGGTCCGCCTACGGTGGCCCCATGATCGCTACGGCGCCGGACCGGGCTGAACGCCCGTCAGTGCCCCTTCCGGAAAGGGCTTCTCATGGTGCGTGTCCAGTCGCTGACCCTGGCCGTGGCCGGCGCCGCCTTACTCGCCCCGCCGATGCTGTCCGACGCCGCGGCAAGCGGCCGGGCGGAACCGGCGGCCTGGCGCGAGGGCGACGTCCGCGCTGCCGATCTGCTCGCCAAGGTGCGTGACTGCACCCAGATCTCCCACGGCCGCTTCCGCAGCGACGCCGGCAGACCGGCCACGATCGCGGTGTGCGGCACCCGGCGCGCCGTCTTCTGGAAGGCCGACATGGACATCGACTGCGACGGACAGCCCGGCCCGCGCTGCAACCGCCGCACCGATCCGTCGTTCTCCGAGGCCACCGCCTACCAGCAGTCCGACGGGAGCTACCTGAGCGCCGAACGCCTTCCCTACATCGTCGTGCCCGCCTCGAGCCGCATCTGGGACCACCTCGACGACGGCGTCCGCGGCGGATCGGTCGCCGCCGTCGTCTACCGGGGCCGTGTGCAGTACGCGGTCGTGGGCGACGTCGGCCCCGAAGGCATCATCGGCGAGGCGTCCTACGCCACCGCCAAGGGCCTCGGCATCCGCCCGGGCCCGAACGGCGGCGGCACCTCCTCCGGCGTCACCTACATCGTCTTCAAGTACTCGCAGGTCAAACCGATCGAGAGCCATGCCGCGGCCGTCGAAGTGGGCCGGCGGCTGGCGCAGCAGTTCGTCCGCGGCGGATAAGCGCCCGGGGCCGTCAGACGGCCGCCCACCCGTTGTCGACCGGCAGGATCACGCCATTGATGTTGCTCGCCGCGTCCGAGGCGAGGAACACGATCGCGGCGGCCTGCTCCTCCGGCTGGGACACGCGTCCCACATTGCCCATGTACGGCCCGAGAGTCGTCGGCCCATGGGCGCTCCCGTCGACGTCGGGAATCATCCCCGTGGCGGTGCCGCCCGGCGCGATGGCGTTGGCACGGATGCCCTGGTTGCGGTACATCACCGCGAGGGACCTGGTCAGGCCCACCACTCCGTGCTTCGAGGCGGTGTACGCGGCGCCCGCCGCGCTGCCCCGGATGCCGGCCTCGGAGGCGGTGTTCACGATCGCACCCCTGCCCGCCTCCAGCATGTGCGGCAGCACCGCCCGCGTGAGCAGGAAGGGGGCCGTGAGGTTGACCCGTATGACCCGCTCCCACTCGCCGTCGCTCACGTCCGCCGGCGCCGACATGCGGTCCATGATGCCGGCGTTGTTCACCAGGACGTCCACGCCGCCGAAGCTCTCCACGGCCCTCCGGACCACCTGGTCGACAACGGCCCGCTCGCTCAGGTCGCCCACGACGGCGACCGCGGCGCCACCCGCCCGCTCGATCTCCTTGACGACCGCGTCCGCGCCCTCGGCGTTCAGATCGGCGACCACGACCCGAGCCCCCTCCGCCGCGAAGGCCAGAGCGGCGGCGCGCCCGATGCCCGAGCCCGCTCCGGTGACGATGACGCTGCGTCCGTCGAGTCCACTGGCCATGAGGTGCTCCTGTCCATGCGTAAAGAGGGCTCGCTCAGGTGCCTGCAGGCCCGGTGTGCGCACACCCTACGACTTAATGTCTGTGAGTGACATAAATCTGTGGTGGAGAATCCTGGAGAGTGATCACCGGAGCCGGAGGAACACATGACCGCAGCCCGCGGACGCACGGGACGACCGCCCTTGACCGAGGAGCGCAAGGCCGAGATCCGGCTGGAGATCGCCCGGGCAGCGGTGGACCTGTTCGTCGCCCAAGGCGTCGCGGCGACCACCGGCGAGCAGATCGGGCAGGCCGTCGGCGTCTCCGCCCGCACCGTGTGGCGCTACTTCCCCAGCAAGGAGGCCTGCGTACGGCCGCTGTTCACGGCCGGTATCGGCATGATCGCCGCCCGGCTGCGGGAATGGGCGCCCGGACAGCCCCTGGAGGACATCTTCGCGCCGGAGCTGACCGCGGACCTGGGGGTCGTCGCCGGGCCCGACCGTGCGACCGTCGGTGCGCTGGTGCGGCTGACCCGCACCGAGCCGGATCTGCGCGCCGTCTGGCTCCAGACCTACGACGAGGCGGAACCGGCGTTCGCCCGCGCCCTCGCCGAGCGCGCCGGGCTGCCTGCGGACGATCTGCGGCCCACGATCCAGGCGGCGATGTTCAACGCGGCCCTGCGCGCGGCCGTCGAGCGCTACGCCTGGCGCACCGCCGGCGCGGAGCCCGACCGCGCGACGGCGGAGGCCGAGCTGACGGCAACCATGCGCTCGGCCCTCTCCGTCGCCGCGGAGGGACTGGGGTAAGAGGTCCTCTCGGTTCTTCCGGTGCTGTCAGACCTTCCGGTAGGTGTACGCCTCCGCGGCGGCCGCCTCCACGGCCGCGAGGTCGGCGCCCGTGGCCGCCGTGACCACCGCGGCCACCGCTCCTTCCACGAACGGGGCGTCCACCAGCCGCGTGTGGTCGGGGAGTTCGTCGCCCTCGGCCAGCAGCGCCTTCACCGTGAGCACCGCGCTGCCCAGGTCGGTGAGTACGGCGACCCCGGCACCCCGGTCCACGGACGCGGCCGCGGCGGCGATGAGCTCCGCGCTCGTGCCGAGCCCGCCGCCCTCGGTGCCGCCCGCCGGGGCGACGGGCACCGAAACCCCGCCACCCGCGAGCCCCTTCGCCAACTCGGCCACGGAGGCGGCCACTTCGGCGCTGTGCGACACCAGCACGATGCCGACCTGCTTCTCCTCACTCATCGTCGGCCTCCGCGAGAGCGGCGACGAGCAGCGCCGACGAGGTGGCACCGGGATCCTGGTGCCCGATGCTGCGCTCCCCGAGATAGCTGGCCCGGCCCTTGCGGGCCTGCAACGGCGTCGTCGCGAGGGCGCCCTCCTCGGCGGCCGTGCGGGCCGCGGCGAAACCGCCGCCGTCGAGTGCGTCCACGGCCGGCACCAGCGCGTCGATCATGGTCTTGTCGCCCGGCGCGGCGCCCCCGAGTGCCATGACCGCCTCCACCCCGGCCCGCAGCGCCTCGGCGAACTGCGCCTCGCTGACCTCACCGGCGTCGCCGAGCGCCTTGCCGGTACGGCGCAGCAGCGTGCCGTAGAGGGGGCCCGACGCACCGCCGACGGTCGAGATCAGCTGCCGCCCGGCCAGCGTCAGCACCGCACCTGGCGTGTCCGGCGCCTCCTTCTCCAGCGTCGCGGTCACGGCCCGGAACCCGCGCTGCAGATTGCTGCCGTGGTCGGCGTCCCCGATGGGCGAATCGAGGGCGGTGAGCCGTTCCGCCTCGCGGTCCACGGACGCGGAAGCCGTCGTCATCCAACGGCGGAAGAAGTCGGCGTCGAGCACTGGATCTCCTTGCGTGGTAGGTACGTTGACACCTGGGTCCGCCGGGCTACATGCCCCAGCGCAGCCCGGGCGTCTTCACCGGCGCGTCCCACAGCCGCAGCAGCTCCTCGTCGATCTGGCACAGGGTGACCGAGGCGCCGGCCATGTCGAGCGAGGTGACGTAGTTGCCCACCAGCGTCCGGGCGACCGCGACACCGCGCTCGGCCAGCACCCGCTGCACCTCGGCGTTGAAGCCGTACAGCTCCAGCAGCGGCGTCGCACCCATTCCGTTGACCAGGACGAGCACCGGGTTGCGCGGGGGCATGTCCTCCAGGATCGCGTTCACCGCGAACTCGGCGATCTCACCCGCGGTCATCATCGCCCGCCGCTGCCGGCCGGGCTCGCCGTGGATGCCGATGCCCAACTCCAGCTCGCCGGAGGGCAGATCGAAGGTGGGGCTGCCCTTGGCGGGGGTGGTGCAGGCGCTGAGAGCGACGCCGAAGCTGCGGGAGCTCTCGTTGACCTGCCGGCCGATCGCCGCCACCTGCTCCAGCGGCTGCCCCTCGTCCGCCGCCGCGCCCGCGATCTTCTCCACGAACAGTGTGCCGCCGACGCCGCGCCGCCCGGCCGTGTAGAGGCTGTCCGTGACCGCCACGTCGTCGTTGACCAGCACCTTGGCGACCTGGATGCCCTCGTCCTCGGCGAGCTCGGCCGCCATGTCGAAGTTCAGCACGTCGCCGGTGTAGTTCTTCACGATGAACAGCACACCCGCCCCGCTGTCCACGGCCGCCGCGGCGCGCGCCATCTGGTCGGGAACCGGCGAGGTGAACACCTCGCCCGGGCAGGCCGCCGACAGCATGCCGGGACCCACGAATCCGCCGTGCAGCGGCTCGTGCCCCGAGCCGCCCCCGGAGATCAGGGCGACCTTTCCGGGCACCGGGGCGTCCCGCCGCACGATCACCCGGTTCTCCACGTCGACGGTCAGCTCGGGATGGGCGGCCGCCATGCCCCGCAGGGCGTCCGCGACCACGCTCTCCGGCACATTGATCAACATCTTCATGGGTACCTCCCGGTGGGATGAGCAGATGAGCCCATGACCTCTGTTCTTGCAGGTCAGTGCGGGTTTGGCTGGTTGTCGATCTTGGCGGTTCCTGGCGGTCGGAAGCGGGTTCCGGCGGTGCTGATGCTGACTAAACGCTGACTTCGGTGACGGGGTGTCAGGGATATGGGTGTGGTCGGATGCGGGCGGGCGGAGAGCGCTTCTTTCGGCAGTATCGACCTTGCGGCAGTGAAGGTCACGCCGGACGACGGCGCGATGCAAGAAGGTGTGTGTCGGAGGTGCCTCCGTGAACGTGGGAGCGCTTCGCCTGACGTGTCCCGTGAGCTGTTCCGGCAGGACAGTTCGATCACGCCAATGGCATCCTGGGGCCGAGCTGCACCCTTGCTGACCTGGGCCGTTGGCTTGAGGGACGCGGAGGGCTACCTCCAGTTCCCTCGATTTGCCGGGGAGGCGGCCCGAGGACGCTGCCGGACGTTCTGTCCGTCCGCCGGCCATCAGTGGAAGTTCGCCCTGCATCGCGGAGCCGACTCGGTCAGTGCCCCGCTGTGACCGCTTTCGGCCGACGGTCTTTTGCTCCTGGCCACGGTCGGGCTCTTCAAGTCAGTCAGAGCCTCGGACCCGCCGGGCGATTTGGTCGGCCTACTTGCTGGGAATCGCGGTCACTCTGGCCGCAGAGATGTGCCGCAGCCGGTGCGTTCATGGTGATCATCGGCGATATCGGCACCCCGTCGAGGGCCCGGTCGTCGGCGCGATCGCGTACTTCCTCCTCGACAAGTACTTCGCGCAGAGCGGTGTCTGGTACCTGATCGTGGTCGGCGCGGCGGCCATCGTGGTTTCGCTGTACCTGCCGAGGGGGCTGTGGGGAACGCTGGCGCACCGCACGGGATTCGCCGTCTTCCCGGTGCGCCATACGGTCCGGTTGTAGGTCGGCTCTCTGGGGCGCCGCGAGCGTGCGGTTCGAGTTCATGCAGCTCGGAAGCGATCGGCACGACCACAGCGGTGCAACAGGTGTGGGCACGGAGCCCAGCGCAAGATCCACCCGGCGGGAGGCTGGCGAGAGTCGGACCGCCCGCTCAGGCACTCGCGGATCGCGAGTCGTTCGGTTGTGAGTCGTGTGACCGCCTGTGAGTGGTGCATTGACAAGCCGAACCAGTGAACTGATGATGTAATCAGTTATGCGGAGGTGGTCAGAAAGTGGGTCTCGTCCCGCTTGTGCGCCACCCTGCGATGGCCTATTTATGGCGATATGTGACGTATTGCCGCCCAAGCCCAAAGAGAGGCGCCATGAGCGAGACAGACCTGCACGCCAAGTTCCAGCAGTTCCCGGATGCCGTCCGCGAGAAGGTCGAGACCGCACTGTCGGACGCGAAGATCGCTCTCAAGCTCAAGGCCGCCGAGATCCTCGCCGACAAGGAGGAGATGGCCGAACACGCCGTCACCACCGCCGGCCGGATCGGTGCCAAGAGCGGTGAGGTGTCCGAGCTGACGACGATCCTGCCGCTGAAGCCGAACGGCGCCGCGCGGCTTCGGAAGTTCTTCGGCCTGGTCGGCGGGAACCTGGCGGGCGCGGGCCAGGTCGGCACCCTGCACAACATGCGGTTCGTGTTCCTCGACAACGACACGAAGCTGCTGTTCGCGACCGCCTTCGACGGCGAGTGGGACCCCTACATCGACGACTTCGCGACGAAGATCCCCGAGTTCATGGACTACCTGTTCAGCAACGTCGAGGGCTGGCCCGGCATCACCTCGCCGGACGTGAAGGAGTTCATCGTCAAGTACCAGATCCCGGCGGAGGCGTGGTTCGTCGCCCACCCCAACCTCACCGTCGCTGAAGGCCACCGGCTCAAGCGGCAGGAGGCCGCCGTGCAGCGTTTCCTGTCGGACCTCAACTGAAGGCAGGCACACCATGCCTTCCCCGCTGTTCCGGCGGCTGCGCCGCCCGCCCACCCTGGACCTCGACGACATCCAGGCGACCCTGCTGCGGGCCCGGCCCGAGCCCTACTTCGGTACCCACGCGATCCTGGAGATCACCGAACCGGCCGCGGGCAAGGAACTGCTGCGCCGACTGGCGCCGAGGGTGACCTCGGCGGCGCGCTGGGACGAACCGCAGCCGTCCTGGCTGGCCCTCGCCCTCAGCTACCAGGGTCTGGTCGCACTGGGGCTGCCGGAGACCTCGCTGGCCTCCTTCCCGGCCAACTTCCGCGCCGGGATGGCCGCCCGCGCCGAGCGGCTGCGGGACACGGGCGTGAACGCGCCGGACCGCTGGGAGTTCCCCTTCGGCACCCGTCGCGTGCACGCGGCCGTCACGGTCTACGCGGCGAGCGAGGACGACTGGCGGGCCGAAGTCGCCGCCTACGAAAAGGAACTGGGCGAGGTCCCGGGCGTGAAGCTGCTGTCGCACCAGGACTTCGCGGCCGACGGGTTCAACGTCTTCGGCTACCGGGACGGCTTCAGTCAGCCGGTGGTCGAGGGCAGCGGCGCCGAACCCCTGCCCGGCGACGGACGGCCCATCAAGGCGGGGGAGTTCGTCCTCGGCTACCCGAGCGAGACCGGTGTGCCGCTGCCCGTGCCGGCTCCGGACGTCCTGGGCCGCAACGGCACGTACGTCGTCTTCCGCAAGTACCACTCCCACGTCGCGGCCTTCAACAAGTGGCTGCACGACAACGCCTCCACCGAGGCCGAACGCGAGCTGCTGGCAGCCAAGTTGGTCGGCCGCTGGCGCAGTGGCGCACCTCTCGCCCTGACCCCGGAGCGCGACACCCCCGCCATCGGCGAGGACCCGAACCGGATCAACGACTTCGACTACTCCGCCGACCCGCGCGGACTGCGCACCCCGCTCGGCTCCCACATCCGCCGGATGAACCCGCGCGACACCAAGCTGACGGTCCTCACCGACGTCAACATCCGCCGGATCATCCGGCGCGGCACCTCCTACGGCACCCCGCTGCCCCCGGACCGCCTCAAGGACGACGGCACACCGCGCGGCCTGGACTTCATCGCCCTCGGCGCCCGCGCCATCGACAACGTCGAGTTCCTGCAGAGCGAATGGGTCGGCTCGGGCAACTTCATGGGCCTGGGCAAGGAGAAGGACCCGATGATCTCGCTCCAGGACAAGGGCGCCTACTTCACCGTGCCCGGGACCCCGCCGCGCCGGGTGCAGAACATCCAGTCCTTCAACACCCTCCTCGGCGGCGAGTACTTCTTCATGCCCAGCCTGTCCGCCATCCGCTGGCTCAGCGGCAACTGACCCCCCACCCCGCGCGGAGACACTCCCCATGACCTCGTACGTCCGCTACAGCCCCGACCTCGAACAGCCCTTCCCGGACGAGGACGAACTCGTCCGCCAGGTCGTCGCGGCCATGGGCAAGGCCAACCAGCAGGTCGCCGACAAACACCGGCACGGCCTGCGCGATGCCCACGCCAAGAGCCACGGCGTCCTCGCCGGCGAGCTGCGCATCCAGCCCGACCTGCCCGCCCACCTCGCCCAGGGCCTCTTCGCCGAACCAGCCACCTACCCGGTGATCGTCCGCTTCTCCTCCGCCCCCGGCGACCTGCGCTCCGACCAGGTGCCCGTCCAGCGCGGCCTCGCGATGAAGGTGATCGGCGCCCCCGGGCCCCGCGCCCTCGACGACGGCTTCACCACCCAGGACTTCCTCCTCGTCAACCACCCCACCCTGCCCTTCGGCAACATCGCCGAATACGCCAAACTCCAGGGCATCCTGGAGAAACAGCCCGGCCAGAGCGACCAGCAGCTCCAGCTCACCGGCGCGGCCGCCCGGGTGGCCGCCAAGGCCCTCACACGCGTCGGACGTCCGCTTCCGCCCGCCGTCGAGACCCTGGCCGCCGCCAACGACCACATCCTCGGCGAGACCTTCCACTCCATGGCCGCGCTGCGCTACGGCGACCACGTGGCGAAGATGTCCGCCGCGCCTCGCTCGGCGAACGTCAGGGCCCTCACCGGCAGCCACGTCGACAAGAAGGCCGGCGAGTCGGCTCTGCGCGACCTCGTCATCGACTTCTTCGCGGACAACAGCGCCGAGTACGACATCCGTGCCCAGTTGTGCACGGACATCGACCGGATGCCGGTGGAGGACGCCTCGGTCCTGTGGCCCGAGGAACTGTCACCGCACCGGACCGTGGCCGTGCTGCATCTGCCCGCCCAGGACGCCTACAGCGACGCCCGCCGCCGCTACGCCGACGACGTCCTTTCCTTCAGCCCCTGGCACGCCCTGGAGGCCCACCGCCCGCTGGGCTCGATCATGCGCTCCCGCCGCGCCGCGTACCCCGCCTCCAGCGACTTCCGGCACCGCTTCAACGGCATCGAGCCGCAGGAGCCGTCCGACATCAAGGAGCTGCCCGCCTGACCAGGTCCCGACCGACCCCGGATGCGGCCGCGGGTCGGTCGGGACTCGCGTGCCAGAATGGAGAAGTCCCTTCTACGCCCTGTCTTCTTCGAGGTTCCTTTCGTGTCCCAGCCCGTCGGCCGTGTGCCCCAGCGACGCAACGCACGGTCCAACCGGGCGCGCATCCTCGCCACCGCCCGCCAGGAGCTCGGGCGCAATCCCGACATCACCCTGGAGGAACTCGCCCGCGCCGCCGGTGTCGTACGGCGTACGCTGTTCGGGCACTTCCCCGGGCGGGCGGCGCTGCTGGATGCACTGGCCGAGGAGGCCGCCGAGGCGCTCCAGGCCGCCGTCGCGGTCGTCGCGGGGGCGACGGAACCGGCGGACCGGGCGCTCGCCCACTTCACGTTGGCGCTCTGGCCCGTGGGCGACCGGTACCGGATGCTTCTGGCGCTGGCCCGACGGGACCTCGGCATGGACCGGGTCGCCGGGATCCTGGAGCCCGCCCGGGTCAGGGTCACGGCCATCGTGGAGCAGGGACAACAGGACGGGATCTTCCACTCCCACCTGTCGGCCCCGGTGCTGAGCGCCGGTCTGGAGGCGATGACGGTCGCCCTGCTGGAAGAGGTCAACACCGGGGCGCTGGAGGACGACGGCACCCGGGTGGCCGTCACCACGCTCATCGCGGCCGGTGTGCCGGAGAAGCGGGCGCAGATCGTCGTGGACGAGGTGGCCGCCGCCGAGGGGTGAGATCGCCCTGCAGTCCGACGTGACCCCGGTGCGAAGCGCCGGGGTCCTTCCGTGTCCGCTCCCGCTTCTTTAGTTACCCCTGGATGTGCAATTATCTTGCGCATGAACTTCGGCGGACCAGACGATCTGGCCTTCTCCCAGCCTGCGCCGGTGGCGGTCCTCGGCGACAGGTACGAACTGCGACTGCTCCTCGGCTCCGGGGGCATGGCCGAGGTGCATCTCGCGCACGATCTCCGGCTCGACCGCGGCGTCGCGGTGAAGACGCTGCGCACCGACCTCGCCCACGATCCGGCACTCCAGGAGCGGTTCCGGCGGGAGGCACAGTCCACCGCCTCGCTCAACCACCCGGCCATCGCCGCGGTCTACGACACGGGCGAACACCTCTCGTACGGGGCGCAGTTTCCGTACCTCGTGATGGAGTACGTCGACGGCACCACCCTGCGCGAGGCCCTGTCCTCCGGACCGCCGTTGACCGTCGAACGCGCCTTGGAGATAACGGCCTGCGTCCTGGAGGCGCTCGCCCACTCCCACCAGCACGGCATCGTGCACCGGGACATCAAGCCCGCCAACGTCATGGTGACCTGGTCCGGCCAGGTCAAGGTCATGGACTTCGGGATCGCCCGTGACGCACGGGACGTCGGCATGACCCAGACCTCCCTGGTGATCGGTACCGCGCAATACCTCTCCCCGGAGCAGGCGATGGGACACGCCGTCGACGCCCGCTCCGACCTGTACTCGGTGGGCTGTCTCCTGTACGAACTCCTCACCCTCCGCACGCCGTTCACCGGTGATTCGCCGATGGCGGTGATGTACCAGCACGTTCAGGAAGAACCGAGACCGCCGAGTCTCTACAACCCCGAGGTCGGCCCCCAGGTCGACACGATCGTCCTGCGGGCACTGACGAAGGACCCTGCGTATCGCTACCAGTCCGCGCAGGAGATGCTCGCCGACGTCGAGGCGTGCCTCGGGGCGCAGACCGTCCTGGACCGGGCGGTCGACGGCGGCGACGAGGAGGAGCCCGACGGCGATGTCGCGGCGGAGACCGGTCGCCGCAGAGGCAGTGCCGCGCTGATCGGGGTGGGCGTCGCGGTCGTCGTCGTGGCGCTCGTGCTCGGCTGGTTCCTGTTCGGGCGCGGTGCGGCCGGCGACGGCAAGGCGGGCGTACCCGATCTCGTCGGTCAGCCCCTGGAGGAGGCCCGGCGCACGGCGGACAACGTCGGGCTCACGCTCACCGTGACCAAGAAGGAGCCCTGCGCGGACCAGCCCAAGGGGCACATCTGCGAGCAGACCCCACTGGACGGCCGGCTCGACAAGGGGGAGGCGGTGTCGGTCACCGTCTCCACCGGCGCGCCGAAGGTCGAGGTGCCGGACGTCACGGACAAGGACGAGGACGACGCGTCCCGCATCTTGGAGGACAAGGGCTTCAAGGTGAAGCTCCGGCACAAGGTGTCCACCGAGGACGCCGGGACCGTCCTGGAGCAGGATCCGGCCGGCGGCGAGAGCGTCGAGAAGGGCACCGAGATCACCCTCACGGTGGCCAAGGAGGCCGAGAAGGCCACGGTTCCCGACCTCACCGGCAGCACCCTGAGCGAGGCCCGCAAACTGCTCGCCGAGCACGGCCTCGAACTGGGCGACACCACCGAGGTGGAGAGCAGCGCCTCGGCCGGGACCGTCGTCGAACAGAGCGCCACCGCGGGAGAGGAGGTCGAGCCCGGTTCGTCGGTCGACGTCCAGCTCGCCAAGTCGGTGCAGACCGTGCAGATCCCGACGGACATCGTCGGCAAGACCCTTGCCGAGGTCCAGAACGAGCTGGGCGGACTCGGCCTCCAGGTGACCGTCGCCTCCGGGTACTCCCAGGCCTCCGACGCCGTCGTCGCCTCCAGCACCCCGGCGGCGGGGAGCGAGGTCGAGGCGGGCAGCACGGTGGTCGTCGTCCCCGAGGAGGCCCAGGACACGTCGTCGGACGACGGGACACCGGACGACGACACGGCGACGACGCCGGGGGCGACGACCGACGGCCGATGAGACGTCGTTCACCGACGCGGACGTCATCAAGGCCGTCCGGCGGCGGTATCGACCCGGCTACTCCTCGGGCTCCCAGGCGATGAGCTGCTCGAACACCTGCTGGTTGCCCTCGATCTTCAGGTCGTTCAGCGTGAGGCGGCCCCAGACGAAGAGGAGCAGCTGCTCGGCGTGCCCGTGGCCGAAGCGGAGGCAGGCGCGGCGCTGTCCGTGAGGGGTGCGGGCCAGGCGCCGGTGCCGTCCATTGCAAGGAGCCGGGAGCGGCCCTCGGTGGCGTGAGTGGTAGTGGAGGGTGCCGGCCTCGTGCGGCCAGGCCGCCGGGGTGGAGTTGCAGGTGTCGAGAAACTCGGCCACGCCGTCGATCGCGACGTCCGCCGACATCGGCTGCACGGCGCCTGCGGCGAGCTGGGCGTCGTAGGTGTGCACCAGCACCTCGTGCACCCGGTGCCGGGCAACGCCCCAGGCATTCGTCGGCGACACACCGGCGCTCCACCACTTCCAGCGCTCGCGCTCCGGGCCGGCCTCACACAGCGCACTCAGCAGCAGCTCGTTCGACCCCGTGTACCAGGCCGGCAGTGCCTCCAGCTCGCACGGCACCTCCGCGGCATCCTTGGCCGGCGGAGCCTCGGCCGGGCCCGCGGCGACGATCGCGGCCCACCAGCGCTGGCCCGTACCCAGGTGCTGCACCAGATCGAACACGTCCACTCGGGGCAGGACGGCACCGGCGCGTCAAGGCCGGGTGCGGCGGCAACCGCACTCCGGAACGCGGCCGACCGCTCGTCGATCAGTCGCAGCAGGGCGGAATTCTCATGACTCTCTGTCACATCGCTTGCCTTTCACCCCAGTTCAGCGACCGCACCCCATTCAGTGGAGGTCTTGCGGTGCTGCGATGGGAAAGGAGTCCCGAACTCACTTCACCCGAGAGTGTGCCCTTATTCCCGGCGCTGATGCGGTAGGTCGGCACGAGGACCCGGCGCAAGGCTTGCAGCTACCCGCATCGATCGGTGACAGCGGCCCACGCCCTCACCCGCCGTACGTCTCTGCTGCCATCGAGGGGCCGAGGCGGCGTCTCGGCCGCGGACGACAAAAAAGGGGGACGGTGCCGGGTGTCCCCTCCCGGCACCGTCCGGGGCCGTGCGCCGCTCTAGGCACGGCCCGTTCTGGGGGCGAAGGAGGCCGGAATCGCGTTCCGGCCTCCGATGTGCGGGGCTCAGGCGCCCACGGTCTCGGTCTGCTTCTCGGTAGCCGGTGCCGCCTCCGCCTCACCGTGCTTGGTGGTGTGCTTGCGGCCGGGCAGGACGGCGATGACGATCAGGGTTCCGGCGGCCATGATGATGCCGCCGATGAGGCTGGTGTGGGCGATGGCGTGGGCGAAGGACTCGTGGACCGCTCCCAGCAGAGTCTGGGCCTGCTCGGCGCCACCCTGGGGGTTCTTGGCGACCTGTTCGGCGACCGCGATGCCGCCTCCGACCGAGTCCTTGGCCGTGTCCATGGCCGCGGCCGGGAGATGGCCGCCGACCAGGTCGGTCAGCTTGTCCTTGTAGGAGGTGGCCAGCAGCGAGCCGAGGATGGCGATGCCCAGCGAGGCACCGAGTTCCAGGGCGGTGTCGTTGGCGCCGCCGCCGACGCCCAGCTCGTCCTCGGGGAAGGAGCCCATGATCGTGTCGGTGGCGGGGGACAGGCTCAGGCCGATGGCGAAGCCGAGCAGCAGCAGCGGGGCCAGGAAGTCGGTGTAGGCCGAGCCGGAGTCGATCCGGGTGAGCAGGAAGACGCCCACGGTACCGATCACCATGCCGGTGCCGACCACGATCTTCACGCCCAGTTTCGGGGCGAGCTTGCCGGTGACTGCGGCGCCGAGGAAGACCGCTCCGGCCAGCGGCAGCAGGCGGATGCCGGTCTCCAGGGCGTCGTAGCCGAGGACGAACTGCAGGAACTGGGTGGAGTAGTAGATCGAGCCGAAGGTGCCGAAGAAGAAGAACAGCACCGCGAGCATCGAGCCGCCGAAGGGACGCTCGGTGAACTTGCGCACGTCCAGCATGGGGTTGGGGTGCTTCAACTCCCAGGCGACGAAGGCCAGCAGGCCCACGCCGGCGACGACGGCCGCGGTGATCGGGCCGACGCCCCAGCCGAAGTGCGGGCCCTCGATGGTCGCGTAGACGAGGCAACCGACCGAGACGATCGACAGCAGACCGCCGATGTAGTCGATGCGGCCCATGCCCTCCGCCTTCGACGGCGGCACCAACAGCAGCGCGCCGACGACGCCGAGGACGGCGATGGGCACGTTCATCAGGAAGGTCGAGCCCCAGGCGTGGTCCTCCAGCAGCCAGCCGGCGGCCAGCGGGCCGGCGGCGATGGCGAGGCCGGAGGTCGCGGACCAGGCGGTGATCGCCTTGGCGCGCTCGGCGCGCGGGAACATCGCGACCAGCAGCGACAGGGTGGCCGGCATGACGACGGCGGCACCGACGCCCATGATCGCGCGGGCTGTGATGACGAGGTTCGTCTCATCGACCAGGCCGCCCATCACCGAACCTCCGGCGAAGATCAGCAGGCCGAGGACGAGGGCGCCGCGGCGGCTGTACTTGTCGCCGATAGCGCCCAGCACCAGCATCAGCGCGGCGTAGGGGACGGTGTAACCGTCGATGACCCACTGCAGGTCACTGCTGCTCAGGCCCAGGTCCTTGGTCATGTCGGGGGCGGCCACGATCAGTGACGTGTTCGCCATGACGACGATCAGCAGGCTCAGGCACAGGACCAGCAGGGCCCACCAGCGCCGGTGGTAGGGCTCCGTCATCTTCTCGACGGGTGTGTTCGGAAAGAGCGGCATGGTCAGGCTCCTCGGCAGGAGGTGAAGCGGAGGCTTCGGGGGTGCGGAATCGATGGGATCGGTGCACGCGGGGCCAAGAGGGGCCCGGCACCAGGGGCAGCTAATTGCCCACTGATGTGCAGACTAGTTTATTGCCCGTCGATGTGCAACTATCGAGTCGTCCTCCCCCACCTACCGGAGGTTCGACATGATCCACGCACACCTGACAGCCGCCCCGGAACGCAGCCGCACTCTGCTCACGCGGGCCCGCATCCTGGAGGCGGCCCGGCAGGAACTCGGCCGCGACCCCGACAGCAGCCTCGGTGACATCGCCGAAGCGGCAGGGGTGGTGCGCCGTACGGTCTATGGCCACTTCAACGGCCGGGCCGCGCTGATGGAGGGGCTGGTGGAGGAGGCCACGTGGGCCTTGCGGCAGGCGCTCGCGGTCCCGCGCACGCCGGTGGCGGATGCCGTCACGGAGTTGGCGCGCTTCGTCCTCGCGGTGTGGCCCGTCGGAGATCGCTACCGCATCCTGCTCCGCCTCGCTCCCCAGGACCTCGGGGCCGACCGGCTCGCTGAAGTGCTGGCCCCCGCGCGGGACATGGCGGAGGCGATCATCGGCCGGGGGCAACGGCAGGGCGCCTTCCAGACCGGCGTCCCCCCGGTCGTCCTGACCCGGGCGCTGGAGGGGCACCTGCTGGGGCTTCTCGACTGCGTGAACAGCGGGGTCTGGAGTGACGACGGCACCGGCACCGCGACCGCCGCCCTGATCGCGATGGGCGTGGCCGGAGACAGCGCTTCGGCGCGCGTCCACGGGCTTGTCCGGCCCGAGGGCGACGCCGCGTAGGCGGACTTGCCAAGCACCACTCGAAGAGGAGAAGCATGTATCAGTCCCACCGCGACGAGGAGTACCTCGGCGAGCCCTACTACGGCGACGCCTCCGTGTACGCGAGCCCCCCGACCCGGACCAGACGGCGCATGATCATCGCCGTCGCGTCCCTGGTGGCCCTGATGGTCGGCGCAGTCGCGGTCGACCGGATCGCCGCAGCTCGCGCGGAGAGCCGTACGGCCAAGGCGTTCCAGGACGGCATGGGAACCGCCGATCGGCCGTCGGTGCACGTCAGGGGCTTTCCCGTACTGAACCAACTGGCCGCGGGCAGCCTGGACCATGTCGACCTGACCGCCCACGACATTCCGGCCGACGGCAGCACCCGGCCGCTCCCGGTGACGAAGCTGACGGTCGGGATGGACGGGCTGAAGACCTCGGGGAGCGCCGACGAGGCTCACGCGGACGGCGTCACAGCGACCGCGTTCCTGTCGTACGCGGACGTGTCGAGCGCGCTCGGCGTGCAGGTGTCACAGGGGGACGAGCCCGGCCGGGTCGACGCGACCGCGAGTCTGCCGCTCGTCGGCGACGTAACCGTGAGCGCTGCCGTCTCGGCGGCCGACGGCAACAGTATCGCCTTCACGGACGTACGCGCGGAGCAGGGTGAACTGCTCCCTCCGCTGAAATCACTGCTCGACAGGGCCCTGGACGAGCCCATTCCGCTGCAGAACGTGCCCGAAGGGCTCCGGCTGCGGTCGGTCACCACCAGCAAGGACGGAATCGACGCCCGCTTCACAGGCCGCTCGGTCACGTTCCACCCGGACTCGTCGTCCGCGTGAGGTCAGGGGGCGTCAGGCAAGGGGCGTCGGGCTACTTCGTGGGCGTCGTCCGCGGGCAGGCCCAGCATCCGCAGGACCATCTCGGCGAGGTTGACCGCGGCCTCGTCGCCGTCCACCTCGGGGCGGGCGAACCGCAGTTCCACCAGGGACAGCAGGGTGCCGCCCAGCGCGGTCAGGGCGACCACGGGGTCGAGAGTGGTGGTGAAGCGGCCGGAGGCAATGCCGACCTGGAGATCACGCAGGGCGCGTCGGGCCAGTCCGTTGCCCGTGTGGATGTGCCCGAGGCCACGGCGGCGCAGGACCTGCATCAGCTCCGGGTGGGAGTCGGCCATGCGGGCGCTGAGCCGGAAGCCGGCCGCGAGCAGCTCCGCCGGGTCGTCGATCCCTGTCAGGCGCTCGTCGAAGGCCTGCCCGAACTCCTCGAAGGCGTCGATCACTGCCGTCTCGAACAACTCCGCCTTGGAGTCGAAGTGGTTGTAGAAGGAGCCGAAGCCCACATCCGCGCGCTCGGCGATCGCCTGGATGCTCGCGCTGGTGTCGCCGCTCTCGGCGAGTATCTGCCGGGCCGCTCGCACGAGAGCTCCACGGGTCTCTGCGCGACGTCGCTCGAACCGGTTGCTGGGCGGGGCTGACGTAGACATGCGAAGGAGTCTAACGGTTACCCCATGCAGATCGCAGTCCTGATGAATTCATCATTTCTTGCAGCGAACGCCTTGACGACAGAACTGTCACAGTTGATGATTTCCTCATTACGGCAATGTTGCTCGGAGGGCACCATGTCTGAAACACGCGTCAACGGGGACGTCATCACGGCCCACCAGGACCTCCACAGTGAGCAGGGCGCCCTGCGCGGCGAACACCCCGGCCGCTCCCGGAACCCCGTGATCAAGGTGGCGGACCTGGCCTGGCTGGAGTTCGAGAAGCCCGACCTGGACCGGGCGGAGGTCTTCGCCCGCGACTTCGGCTTCGGCGTCGCCGCCCGGACCGAGAGCGAGCTGTGGCTGCGGGGTACCTTCGCGGGCTCGCCCTGCATGGTGATCCGGCGCGGTCGTACGTCCCGCTTCATCGGTCCGGCGTTTCGCGCCGCCGAGCGGGGCGACCTGGACCGGCTGGCCCGCGCCACCGGATCGTCCGTACGGGACTCCGACGTTCCCGGCGGCGGCAAGGTGGTCGACCTGCTCGACCCGTCGGGCTTCCCGGTCCGGGTCGTGCACTGCGGCGAACAGCTCCCCGCACTGCCGGAACAGCAGCCGCTGATCCTCAATTTCGGCACGGATCACCGGCGTACCAACGCCACCCAGCGGCCGCCGCGCGAGCCGTCCCGAATTCAGCGCCTGGGCCATGTGGTGCTGGAGACACGGGTGTTCGGCCGGGCCCTGGACTGGTACCTGGACACCCTCGGGATGATCGTGTCCGACTTCCTGTTCCTGGACGGGCAGCGCGATCGCGGCCCGACG
Source organism: Streptomyces sp. NPDC001157 (assembly GCF_053598255.1). Classification (NCBI taxonomy): domain Bacteria; kingdom Bacillati; phylum Actinomycetota; class Actinomycetes; order Kitasatosporales; family Streptomycetaceae; genus Streptomyces; species Streptomyces sp. NPDC001157. Next base: position 348,285 of record NZ_JBSFJW010000002.1, on the reverse strand, counting down.
ATGGCGTTCATCCGTTGCGACCTGGGCGGTGTGCCCGCCGACCACCACACCCTCGCGATGCACCTGGGGCCGGGGACGGGGTACGTCCACTCCGCCTATCAGGTCACCGACCTCGACTCGATCGCCGCCGGGGGTGAGTACCTCAGGGAACGCGGATACAAGCGCAGTTGGGGCATCGGCCGGCACATCCAGGGCAGCCAGCTCTTCGACTACTGGCGCGACCCCGACCACTTCATGCTGGAGCACTTCGCCGACGGCGACCTGTTCTCCTGCGACGTCGAGCCCGGCTGGGCGCCGATGTCGACCAGCGGCCTCGCCCAGTGGGGCCCGCCGGCCACCCGCGACTTCCTCGGCGCGAGCCCCTCCCCGCAGCGGGTCCGCGATGTCATCGAGGCCCTGCGCGGCGACAACGAGATGGACCCGGCACGACTGTTCGGCCTGCTCAAGGCCGCCAAATCCTGAACCCCCGCACCCGAATCCCTCACAAAGGCACTGACATGAGCACCAATGTCCTGCGCACCGCCGACGGCTGGTGGGTCGTCCGAGGCGACCGAGCCGTCCCCGTCGAGACCAAGGCCGTGACCACCGCCGAGCTGCTGGCCGACCGGCCGGCTGTCCGCGAGGCCGCCGCCTCCGGCGAACCGGGCACGCCCGTCGCCGACCTGGTGGCGCTCTCGCCGGTCACCACGCCCTGCCGGGTGGTCGCCCAGATGGTCAACTACCGCAGCCACGCCCGCGATTCGGGCTTCAAGGGCGACATCCCGCCCGCCTTCTTCCGTAAGGCATCCGGCTCGGTCAGCGGCCCCGGCGACGCCGTCGTGCGGCCGTCGCACGTGAAATTCCTCGACTACGAGATCGAGTTGGGGCTCGTCATGGGCGCGCCCCTACCCGTCGGCACCGTCGTCGAGGAGCGGGACCTGCCGTCGTACGTCGCCGGACTGGTGATCACCAACGACGTCAGCGCCCGTGAGGTGCAGCTGACCAAGACGCAGTTCTACGAGAGCAAGTCGTACCCCACGTTCACGCCCACCGGGCCCCACCTCACGCTGCTGGAGCCGGAGGACTTCGCCCATCTCCTCGACCTGCGGCTGAAGTTGAGCGTCAACGGCGAGCTGCGCCAGGACCGCACACTCGCCGACATGATCGTCCGCCCGGCACAGGCACTCACCCTGCTGGCCCGCTTCCAGACCCTGGACGCCGGCGACCTGCTGCTCACCGGTACTCCCGGCGGCACGGCCCTGAAGGCGCCGCCGAAGGCCGTCGAGAAGATCGGCGCGCTGCTGCCGCCCGCCGTGAAATGGAAGGCGTTCTTCAAGAGCCAGGCGAAGAACCCGCACTACCTGAACCCGGGCGACGTGATCACGGCGACGATCGCGACCCCCGACGGCCGCATCGACCTCGGCGAGCAGCGCACGCCCGTCGCGGCCGCGAACTAAGACCCGAGGTGAGCCGCACATGACCGTCGATGAAGCCGCACGTGTGCCCGTCGTGATCGTCGGGGCCGGGCCGGTGGGCGTGACCGCCGCCCTTCTCCTGGCCCGGCGCGGAATCCGCAGTGTCGTCCTCGAACGCCACCAGGACATCTACCCGCTCCCGCGCGCCGTCGCATGCGACGATGAGGTCCACCGAATCCTCCAGGCCGCGGGCCTCGGCGAGGAGTTCACCGCCATCTCCCGCCCGGCGGGCGGGCTGCGGCTGCTGGACGCCCGGCACCGGGTGATGGCCGAGTTCCGGCGCACCGAGCACGGCCGGCACGGCTACCCGCAGACCAGCATGTTCGACCAGCCCGAGCTGGAACGCGTGCTCCGTCACGCCCTGGCCCAGCGCCCGGAATGCGAACTGCGCGGTGGCGTGGAGGTCACCGGCGTCGGCCCGGACACCACGGGCCCCGTGCGGGTGACCTACCGCGACGACACCGGCGAGCACGCGCTGTGGGCCGACGCGGTCCTCGGCTGCGACGGCGCCAACAGCCTCACCCGCGAGGCGATCGGCGGCGCCTGGGAGGACCTGCACTTCGAGGAACGCTGGACCGTCATCGACGCCGAGACGACGGGCCCGGTCCGTTGCTGGGAGGGTGTGGACCAGGTCTGCGACCCGAAGCGGCCGGGCACGTTCATGCGGGTGAACGACACCCGCTACCGCTGGGAGTTCAGGATCCAGGAAGGGCAGGAGACGGCCCGCGAACTGATCGCCCCGTGGCTGCCGCCCTCGTACGACGGGGACTTCGAGGTGGTCCGCGAGACGCAGTACACCTTCCGGGCCCGCGTCGCCGACCGCTGGCGCAGCGGCCGGGTCTTCCTGCTCGGCGACGCCGCCCACCTCACCCCGCCGTTCATCGGACAGGGCCTGTGCTCGGGACTGCGGGACGCCTACAACCTCACCTGGAAGCTCGCCCGCGTCCTCCAGCAGGGCGGCGACGAGCGGCTGTTGGACACCTACGAGAGCGAACGAAGGCCGCACGCCCGTCATGTGGTGAGGCTCGCGGTCGCCATGGGCTGGGCCATGACCGGCGGCCAGGACGGCGCCGCCGCGATCCGCCGCCGAGCGCTTGCCGCCGCCTGCCGCATACCCGGCCTGACCGAGCTGGCCGGCCGCGACCTCAGCCCACCCCTGACCGCCGGCCCGCTCGTGCGGCGCAGTGTCCGCCGACGCCTGGCGGGCACGCACTGTCCGCAACCGTGGGTGAGCGTCGACGGACGGCGTACCCGTCTCGACCAGCTGCTCGGCGACTCCTTCACCGTGCTGACCGCCACAGAGCCCGGCCCCTCTCTGACCGCGCTTGCCCACAGCCTCGGCATACGCGCGCTCTGCGTGGCCGACCTCGGCGACGACGGCACCCTCGCCGCCTGGCTGCGCGGCGGACGCGCGGACGCGGTCCTGCTGCGGCCCGACCGCGTCGTGATGGACGTCGTCCCGGCCGGGGGACGCGACTTCACGTCGACCGCCGACTGGGCGGCCCTGCTGCACACCACCCGAAGCCCCGTCCCTTCCGAACGGACGGCGCCGAAAAGCCTGTTGAGGAGTACGACGCGATGAGTACGCCCTTCTTCACCCCCGATCCGGAGACGGCGGCCGCCAGTCGCATCGCGGACTTCGCCCGGCTCCAGGGCATGGACCCGGAGGACTACGCCGCCCTGCATCAGTGGTCGGTCACCGACCTGGAGGGCTTCTGGGGCGCGGTGTGGGAGTACTTCGACATCAACGCCGACACCCCCTACGAGCAGGTGCTGGCCGAGGAGCGGATGCCGGGCGCCCGCTGGTTCCCCGGCGCCACCCTCAACTACGCCCACCATGCCCTGCGTAACCTGGCCGACGACGACGTGGCGATCATTGCCCTCGACGAGACCGGTGCCGGATACGAGGTGACCGGTGCCCGGTTGCGTGCCCTGGTGGCCTCCGTGGCCGCCACCCTGCGCGACCTCGGCGTCGGCAAGGGCGACCGGGTCGTCGGCTACCTGCCCAACACCCCGCACGCCATCGTCTCGTTCCTCGCCGCGGCGAGCCTGGGCGCCATCTGGTCGGTGTGCGGTCAGGACTACGCCCCCAAGGCCGCCGCCGACCGCTTCGCCCAGCTCGAACCCACCGTGCTGATCTCCGCCGACGGCTACCTCTTCAACGGCACCACCCACGACCGCCGCGACGCCGTCCTCGAACTCGCCCACGCCCTTCCCACGTTGAAGGCCACCGTGCTGGTGGACCACATGGGCCTGCCCTGGCCGTCGCAGGCCTACCCGTCGCTGGTCGTCCCCTGGGAGGACGCCTCGACCCGCACCGAAGATCTCACCTGCCAGCCGGTGCCGTTCGACCATCCGCTGTGGGTCGTGTTCTCCTCCGGCACCACCGGCCTGCCCAAGGGCATCGTCCACGGCCACGGCGGCGTGCTCCTGGAGCATCTCAAAACCCTGGGGCTGCACTCGGACTTGGGGCCCGGCGACCGCCTCCTCTGGTACACCACCACCCACTGGATGATGTGGAACCTGGTCGCCTCCACCCTCCTCACCGGCGCCACCACCTGCACCTACGACGGCAGCCCGGCCCCCTTCGCGAAGCTCGACCGCCTATGGGAACTGGCGGCCCGCCACCGGGTCACCGTCTTCGGCACCAGCCCCCAATACCTGCTGGGCATGGCCAAGTTCGACATCGACCCGTCCGTCCACGACCTGTCGTCGATCCGCGTCGTCGGCTGCACGGGCTCGGCCCTGCCCGCCTCCGCATACCCGTGGGTCCGCGAGCACGTCGGCGACCACGTTCTGCTGGCCTCCATCAGCGGCGGCACCGACATCGTCTCCGGGTTCGCGGGCAGCGCCCCCAACACCCCGGTCTGGGCAGGGGAGTTGTCCGCGCCGCACCTGGGTGTGGCGCTGGCCGCGTACGACGCCGAGGGCTTCCCCGTCATCGACCAGGTCGGCGAACTGGTCGTGACCCGGCCCATGCCCTCGATGCCGCTGTACTTCTGGAACGACCCGGAGGGCACCCGCTACCGCGACGCCTACTTCTCGGCGTACCCCGGGGTGTGGCGACACGGCGACTGGATCACCGTCACGGGGCACGGCTCGGTGATCATCCACGGCCGCTCCGACTCCACGCTCAACCGCAACGGTGTACGGCTCGGCAGCGCCGACATCCATGACGTCGTCGAACGTCTCCCCGAGATCGCCGAGGCCCTGGTCATCGGCGCGGAGGAGCCGGACGGCGGCTACTGGATGCCGCTGTTCGTGGTCCCGGCGGCCGGGGTGACCCTGGACGACACCCTGCGCGAGAAGATCCGCGATGCCGTCCGCACCGGCGCCTCACCGCGCCACGTCCCCGACGAGATCCTCGAAGTGCCGGGCATCCCGCACACCCGCACCGGCAAGAAGCTGGAGGTCCCGATCAAGCGACTGCTGCAGGGCGCCGCGGTGCAGCAGGTCGTCAATCCGGCCACCGTGGACGACCCCGGTCTCATCGACCACTACGCCCGGCTGGGCAAGGAGCGCCGCAAGGGCAGGTCCGCCTCATGACCACCGTGCTCGCCGTCGCCCTGTCCCTGGTCTTCCTTCCACTGGGGCTGGCGAAGCTCGCCGCGGTGCCGTTCATGCGCCAGGCGGCGGCCCATCTCGGCATGTCGGTACGGCTCTACCGCCTCGTCGGCGCGCTGGAGGTGGCCGGGGTCGCCGGTCTGCTGACGGGGCTGACCTGGATGCCGCTGGGCGTGGCCGCCGCGACAGGCCTCGCCCTGCTGACGGCCGCGGCGGCGGTGGTCCACCTGCGCCACGGCGACCCGTTGGTCCGGGCCGTCCCGGCCGCCGTACTGGCCCTGATCTCCTTGACGTACGCGGCAACGGCGATGACCGCCGGCTGACGCGTCCTGCACGGCCGGGCACGGGCGGCCCCCTGTGAGGGTGGAAGCCGCCCCTCCCCGGCTCCGCGCGGGCTGCCATCGCACACCGGCCGTCCCCTCCCCCCGAGGCCGGGCGGCCCGCGCCGACGTCCGGGGCCTGCGAGACGGCTGAGCTCGACAGGCCCCGGACGTGACACCCCGCTCCCGGGGATGTCAGGTACTAGGACGTGTTTGAGACGTCGGGGTGTTGCGCGGGTTGATGGGCGGAGTGCAAGTGGTGGGATGAGAGCATGGGCTGTTGATTTGGCCTGGCGTTGAGTGAGTGATCATGGTTGCAGCTGAGCTTGTGTCGGCTTACCTGTCGGCGCTGGAGCGGGCGGATGCCGAGGCGGTGCTGGAGTTGTTCGCGCCTGGAGCGATGGTGCACTCTCCGCTGTACGGCCCTCGACCGGCCACGGAGTTCTATCCCGAGCTCTTCGCCGATACCAGCCGGGCGCGCTTGACTCTGCTGGGGGTGGCGGAGGGCCGGACCCAGCAGGGGGCCGCCCTGATCTCGTTCTGGTTCCACTTCGACTGGCGCCTGCCGTCCGGGGCTGCCGCGCCGTTTGACGTGGTGGACCTGGCTGAGCTTGCCGAGGACGGCCGTATTGCCACGCTGCGGATCGTGTACGACACCGTTGACGTGCGTCCGGCGTTCGAACGTGAGACCGGCAGTTCGTGGCGGCCCGCCACAGATCAGAGCTGACGGGCTGCTGTGCATACCCTGGCCGTGAAACGATCTTCAGATGTCTCGGGGCGATCTGACGGATACACAGGGGGAGCGGTTGGAAGCCGTGTTGCCGCCGATACCGAAGACGGGCCGGCCGCCGCGGGATCGGCGACAGGTCTTCGACGGGATCTGGTGGCGGGCACGGACGGGCTCGCCGTGGCGGGATGTGTCCCCGAGCGGTACGGGCCCTGGGAGACGGTGTATGCGGTGTTCCAGCGCCGGCAGATCGACGGCATCTGGCCCCGTATCTTGGAGAAGCTGCAGGTCAGGCTGATGCCGACGGCATCATCGGGTGGGAGGGTTCGGTCGACTCCACTGTCTGTCCAGCGCACCGACACGCCGCCGGCGCCCGCAAAAAGGGGCTGACGGTCCGGGCCGGACGCGTCCGGACGGCCTGGCGGCCGAGCCGGACGACCATGCTCTCGGCCGCTCCCGCGGTGGGCTGACCACCAAGATTCACCTCAAGGTGGACGCTTCCTTCCACGTCCTCGGGGGGGCACCGGCCGACCCACGACGCCTCATTCGACCGCGAGATGTACAAGCGCAGAGCTCGCCGTCCGCTACGAGGCCACTGTCCTCATCGCCGCAATCAACGAATGGCTGCGAACGCCGGTGGTGTGGAGGCGTATGGGCTACGTAGACGCGAAGCGTTCTGCTGTCGGCCAAGACTGTCGCGCCTCCGAAGGCATGGGCGACAGGACCGTCACATGCAGCCGATCTTCGTTCTCGCCGGCGTCATCGGCAGGTCGTGGGTTCCGCTCGGCGAACAGATCGGCAGCCTCTGTCGGCACTGTCCGTGCTCGGGAGGCAGAGGCCACGTGTCCGGCGCGTCCCGGCGTGCTCCCACGGTGCGCCGGGGCGCGCCCGGCACCGACTCGGCGGGTCGTCAGCCGGTCTTGTGCCCCCACCGCGGACCGACCAGGTCCCACTCCCTGCCCCACTCGTCGATGCGCCGCCGGTCCAGCCCCCAGCGTGCGGCGCCTGTGACTGCGAACGCGAGGCCGGTCACGGCGAGCGCCGACGCGGCTCCCAGGAGTCCCGCTTCGACGGCCGCATCGGTGCGGCTCGGCGGCCGGGTGGTGAGGTTCCCCTGCGTGTCGGTCCAGAGCACCGTCGTGGATCCGGCCCTGAGCCCGCCGTCCACCAGCGTCCTGGCGGTGCGGGCGGATCCATCCCTTCCGGCCCAGCGGACCTGCGCAAACGCCCGGTAGCTCTGCGCCTCCGCGGGCGGGGTGTCCGTGAGGAGTACGGCCGTTACGGGGGTGCGCTCGGCGCGTTGCCGTATGAAGGCGTCGTCGGCGGCCCGGGCCGTCAGCACACCGGCGAGCGTTCCACCCACGGCCACGAGCGTCCAGAGGGCGAGCACGAGCCAGGCCTCGAGTACGTCGTCGCGCCTGCGCAGCGGGTTGGCCCGCCACCGCCACAGCCACCTCTTGGTTCGCCTGCAGGTCCGCATCGGTCCGCACCTCCTCGTCGTCACTTAGAGCAAGGTGACAGCCGGGCGCGTGTCATGGCATGGGCCGGACAGAAGGGGCCATGGGGCCGACCGGGCCCAAGTCTGCGACGGCGAGGGGCGCTTCAGCCCTGCCGCCGCCCGCCGGGACGCCGTAGCCGTCCGCCCGTGGGCGAGGCGCACCAGCCCCACGGCCGTCGTCGTTGGCCTGACCGGGCCTCCTGCCGGGGACCATCGGCCCCTCACCCCGAGGCCGCCGGGCGCCCACTCTCGAAGGGCATCCCTACCTGCTCCGAAACCCGTGCGGGAGGAGGACACCATGCCATCCGTGCCTCTCGACGCCGCGACGCTGGAAGCCTGCGTGGCGGCCGCCGTGGCCGCGCCCTCGTTCTTCAACACGCAGCCCTGGCGCTTCAGGCTGGACCCCGAGGCCGTCGCCTTCGAGGTACGCGCGGACCCGCAGCGCAGTCTGCGGCATGCCGATCCGGCCGGCCGTGCGCTGCATCTGTCGGTGGGTGCGTCCGTCTTCAACCTCCGTGTCGCGGTGTCGCACTTCGGCTGGGCTCCCGTCGTGCGGCTGCTGCCCCGCCCCGACGAGCCCGACCTGCTCGCCGTCGTACGGCCCACCGGAGCCAGGGGCGGGCACGGCACGGAACACCTCGGCGACCTCTACCCGGCCATCTGGCGCAGGCACAGCAGCCGCTTCCCGTTCTCCGCCAGGCCCCTGCCGCCGCAGGCACGCGCCGAACTCACCGAGGCCGCCCACGTGGAAGGCGCCTCACTGATCTTCCCCGAGGCCGCGGAGACGGTACGTCTGCTGCGGGTGACCGCGGAGGCCGAGCAGCGCAACCGCGCCGACGCCGACCGCGGCACGGAGAGCCGCCGCTGGGTGAACCGGGACCCGGACAGCCCGTTCGACGCCGGCCTTCCGTACACCGCACTCGGCCCGCAGGACGCCCGCGAACGCATCCCCATGCGGGACTTCACCGCCGCACGCCACCCCGGGCAGTTGCCCGCCCAGGACTTCGAGACCGCCCCGGCCATCGCCCTGCTCAGGACCGAGCACGACCGTCGTACGGACTGGCTGCGGGCGGGAGAGGCACTCGAACACGTCCTGCTCGTGGCCACCGCCCTGGGGCTGCGGGCGTCGCTGCTGCACCAGCCGATGGAATGGCCCGACCTGCGCCGCTCACTCGGCCCGGACCCCCACCACACCGGTCACGCCCAGATGCTGATCCGGCTCGGCTACGGCCCGGAGGGCCCCGCGACCCCGCGTCGTGTCCCCCGAGCGGTGCTGGATGCGCAGGGGCCGCACCGATAGCCGCGAGTGCCGGTTCCCGCGGCCGCGGTCAGCCCGCCGCGGCCGGGGTACGGCGTGCGAAGGCAAGTCGGCCCAGAGCCCGCCAGTCCGCCGGCGGATTCGTCCGGGGCGGCCCCGGCCGGCCGCTGGGTACCCGTACGCGCAGCGAACCCGGCGCGATGCGGCAGGTGACGGGGGTGGGCAGGACGAGGGCTTCGCCGTCGACGCCGACCGGTATCTCGGCAGCATCGGCGTCCACGACCACGTCGGTCGTGGTCAGCGCGGTGAGCCCGCGGGCGTGCCGGCCGCGCAGCAGGTCGACCGCCTGGGCCGCGTTGTCGACGTTGACACCGAGCACGCCGAGCGCGCCGGAATCCAGCCTCGCACGCTGACCCAGGCCGGCCGGATCGCCCACCTGGTAGGGGTTGTTGCTGACCAGCACCGCCTGCGGGGCGTCCATGGCGACGGGGCCGGCGCGGACGGTCAGCCGGGGGCCGGACCGGTGGGTCAGCAGCTCGGGCAGCCGCTGCAGGATCGTGCCCACCTTGTCGTCACGGTAGGCGTCGCTCTGCACGACCTGCGCATACACACCGAAGGATGCGTTGTTGACGAAGACCCGGTCGGAGACGAAGCCGAGGTCGATGCGGAGTTCGACTCCGTCGGTGAGGGCGTCGAGGCACTTTGAAGGGTCGGTACGGTCCAGGCCGAGATCGAGGGCGAAGTGGTTGCGGGTGCCTGCCGCGATCACCAGGAACGGTACGTCGTGCTGTGCGGCCACCCCTGCGACCAGCGCCTGGGTGCCGTCCCCTCCGGCGACGCCCAGCAGGTCCGCGCCCTCGGCCACGGCTCGGCGGGCCAGTGCGGCGACGTCCTGCGGGTGGGCGGGGTCGAGTACGGCCACCTCGGCACCGAGGGCCCGGGCCCTCTCCACGAGGTGGAACCTGCCGACCTTTCCGCCGCCGGAGCGGGGGTTCATGACGAGGAACGGCGATTTCGGCGGCGGAGTCCGCTGCGGTCGTGGTTCCGGGGGAAGCACTTCCGTGCGGAGGGCGGCGCGTCCGGTCACCGTCGCCACGGCCCACAGGGCGAGGGCCGACAGGGCGGCCCACAGCAGGTCCACTGCCGTGTAATACAGCAGCACGACGACGGGCACCACCGCGGCCAGGGTCGCGGCACACGCCCGGAGCAGGCCGTGATGGGTGAGCGCCCACCACACCGCGGCCGTCGTGGCAGCGAGTCCGGCGAGACCGACCAGCAGCAGGGCAACGCTCTTGACTCCGGCGACTGTCAGCAGCAGCACGATCGCGGCGGTGGCGAGCAGCAGCGCCGTCCGAGCCGTCCACTTCTGAGCCGTTTCAGGGCGACGACCAATCGTGCCGGCCGTGCGAGCCGGAGCCTCGGCGCTGCGCACAGAGGCATCACACCGCCCGCGCCCACGGCCGCACATCACCTGTCCGGGGTGATCCCGGGCGGGCACCGAGCCGCGAGGATGCGAGAAAGGAGGAACGGTCATGGTCACTATGAACCAGAGGCCTGCGTCTTCGTCCGAGCGTGCGGCGCTGGGCAAGGCTGTGCGGGCGTCCCTGCCGCGCTCCGCGCACGCCGTTTTCGAGCCGGACGCCAAGCGGCCCGATCCCGTCGACATCATCGAGCGGCAGTCCGCCACCCGGGTCCCGGAACTCGTCCCGATCCGGTACGGCCGGATGCTCGAATCGCCGTTCCGCTTCTACCGCGGTGCGGCGGCGATCATGGCGTCCGATCTGGGCGCGTTCCCGCACACCGGACTCATGGCCCAACTCTGCGGCGACGCACATCTGTTGAACTTCCGGCTGCTCGCCTCCCCGGAGCGGCATCTGGTCTTCGACATCAATGACTTCGACGAGACGCTGCCGGGCCCCTTCGAGTGGGACGTCAAGCGGCTCGCCGCGAGCCTGGTGATCGCCGGCCGCGCCAACTCGTTCCCGGAATCGGACTGCGCCTCGGTCGTGCGCGAGAGTGTCCGGGCCTACCGCGAACGGATGCGGGAGTTCGCGGGGATGCGCACCCTCGACATCTGGTACGCCCGTGACGACGCCGCCCAGGTCGAGGCGATCCTGTCCGAGCGGCTGAGCCGCAGCGAGCGCCGGCGCGTCGACACCGCATCGGCCAAGGCACGTACCCGGACCAGCCTGCAGGCCGCAGGGAAGCTGACCCGGCTGGTCGACGGCGCACCCCGGATCATCTCCGACCCCCCGCTCATCACCCCCCTCGACGAACTGCTGTCCGGCACCGAGGGCGACGATCTGCAACGGACCCTGCGCGCACTGGTCGCGGACTACGCACGCACCCTGTCCTCGGAGCGGCAGCACCTCCTGGGACGGTTCCACGTGGTCGACATGGCCCGCAAGGTGGTCGGCGTCGGCAGCGTCGGCACCCGCTGCTGGATCATTCTGCTGTTGGGCCGTGACGACGAGGATCCGCTGCTGCTGCAGGCCAAGGAGGCAGGCAACTCGGTCCTCGCTCCCTACAGCGGCGCGAGCGTGTACGACAACCAGGGCGAGCGGGTGGTGGCCGGGCAGCGGCTGATGCAGGCCGCCAGTGACATCTTCCTCGGCTGGAAGCACATGACGGGGATCGACGGCCGCGAACGCGACTTCTATGTACGGCAGTTGCGCGACTGGAAGGGTATCGCCAGGCCCGAGACCATGGATTCCGCGACCCTGGCGCTCTTCGGCCGTCTGTGCGGCGCCTCGCTGGCGCGCGCCCATGCCCGGTCCGGCGATCCGATCGCCATCGGCGCCTATCTCGGTGGTGGTGACTCCTTCGACCGGGCGCTGGCCCGGTTCGCGCAGGCCTACGCCGATCAGAACGAGCGCGATCACCAGGCGCTGGCCGATGCGGTGGCCGCCGGACAGGTGAAGGCGAGGACCGACCTCACCGCGTAGTACCGGGCCTCACCGCGTAGTACCGGGCCCGCCGGACAGCGCCGGGCTCTCCGGAGCCACGGCGCTCTCGCGCAGCTCACGCCCGGCAGCGGCGCCCGTGCGCCGGAACCAGGCGCCGTACCGCCCGGCGAGCCCCACGGCCGACACACCGTGCAGCAGGACGCTGAGCCCGACGGTTGCGGCGACGACCCGGCCCACCGTTTCCGTGCCCGGCACATGCTCCTCCACCACGAGCAGCGCCAGCACGACCGAGGCGAGACCACGCGGCCCGAACCATCCGATGTACGCGACCGTCGGCGCCCGCAGTCCGCTGCCGAGCAAGGAGACGGCCACGGGCAGCATGCGTACCACGGTCAGGCTGAGAACGGCATAGAGCACGAGCTTCCAGGTCAGGTGCTGCAGCGTAGGTCCCAGCAGCACCGCGCCGAAGAGCATCAGGCTGACCGCCGCCAGCAGACCCGCCAGGTTCTCGGCGAACTCGGACGTGTCGTCCCCGCTCCGCGGCTCGGTGCCGGTGGCGGTGGGGAAGCGCCGAAGGGCGTATCCGAAGGCGAACCCGGCGACCCAGGCCGCGATGAAGCCGCTGCCGTGGGTGATCACGGCCAGTTCGTAGGAGACCGCGGCGACGGCGAGGACCAGGATCTGCCGCCACTCCCGGGAGACCCAACCGCGGGCCCCGGCCGCCTGCAGCAGCCGGCCGCCACAGCCGCCGACCAGCAGGCCCAGCGCGGTGCTGAGCAGCAGGGCCCGCCAGAAGGTGCCCGCCACGCCCTCGTGCGCATAGGAGGTACCGGGGATGGCCGCGAGGAAGACGACGAAGAACGGCAGCACCATCCCGTCGTTGAGGCCACTCTCCACATTGAGACCTTCGCGGACCAGCGCCGGCACCCGGGGATCGGACATGGCGCTCTTGCCCAGAGCGGCGTCGGTGGGGGCGAGGATCGCGCCCACCAGGGCCAGCTCCCACGCGGTCAGCCCCGGCAACAGCGGCCAGGCCAGCAGCCAGCCCGCGGCGATGCTCAGCGGGAGGCCGATGCCCAGCAGCCGACCGGGCAGGAAGCCGCCCGTGGCCAGGTCGCGGCGCCGTACGGTCATGGCGTCGGTGAACAGCACCAGGGTCAGGGCGGCTTCCAGCAGGGCCGTCAGGGGCGCGGCGTCGTGTTCGATGCCGACGATGTCGAGGACGGCGGGACCGATGAGGATGCCGCATCCGGTGAACACGATCGCCGAGGAGACGGGCGTGGTCGACAGCCGGCGCGATCCGAGGGTGTAGGCGGCGGTGACGCCCGCCACCGCCACCACGGTCCAGGCGCCGCTGCTCATCGTGCCGTCCTCCTTCCGGCAGTCGCCCCGCGCCCGGCCGCTAGTCGCGCATGAAGGCGCCCGTGGCCTCCTTCTCCAGGTCGGCGAAGGGCTGACCGCTGACGTCGACCAGCACGCGGCGGATGGTGCCGCCCAGGAAGTGGAAGGGCGGGTCGTAGTCGGCGGAGACGGCCTGGCCGCTGTCGCGGCCCACGCACAGCCCCTCGCCGTCGCAGGCGAACATGCCGGGCTGGGTCCTGATCCGGATCGCCCCCACCTCACGGTCGTCGACGCGCAGGGTCAGGGTCCCGACCGTGAGGCCGTTGTCCTTGCGGTCGTCGGCGCGGAAGACGGCGGACAGGATGTGCTCGCCCACCGGCACCCGGCCGGGCGAGGCGACCTTCTGCTCCATCCGGCCCAGCCAGTTGTAGACGTAGTGCAGCCGTCCGTCGAGGAGGTAGAGGCTGTGTCCGCCGAACCGGCCGCCCTGCGCGAACAGCACACCGCGGGCCTCCGGGGTGTCGAGGCGGACGTCGGCGGCGAGAGCGTAGGACCGGCCGCGAATGTTGACCGCCACCGACTCGGGCACATCCGCGCAGTCGGGGTAGTACACGTACTGGTCGCGGGGCTTGGAGAGCTGGGGCCGCGGCGTGCTGAAGATCTCGATCGCCGTCCGGTCGTCGAGCGGCAGCCCGCCCAGGCGCTCGGCCTCCTCGGCCCACAGCCGCTTGAGTTCCTCCAGCCGCTGCGGGTGTTCGGCCGCCAGATCGCGGGCCTCGGCGCGGTCCTCCCGCAGGTGGTACAGCTCCCAGGTGTCGTCGTCGAAGCTGCTCCAGCCGGACGGCGCCGGCGGATGCAGCGCCGAGGCGTGCCAACCGTCGTGCCAGATGCCGCGGGTGCCCAGCATGACGTAGAACTGCGTGTCCCGGGGGTCGGGTGCCTCGGGGTTCTCCAGGACGTCGCGCAGACTCGCGCCCTGCAGCGGGGTCTGCCGGTAGCCCTTGACCGTCTCGGGCGGTTCGACACCGAGCAGGTCGTACAGGGTCGGCACGATGTCGACGGCATGCGTGTACTGATGCCTTATGCCGCCCGCGGCCCGGATACCGGCCGGCCAGGACAGGACCATCGGGTCCGCGACGCCGCCCTCGTAGGAGGCCCACCGCTTCCAGTACTTGAAGGGCGTGTCGAAGGCCCAGGCCCACCCGGTGGGGTAGTGGTTGTACGTCTTGGGGCTGCCCAGGTCGTCCAGGTGGCGCAGGTTGTCCGCCATGTCGTCGGGCACGCCGTTGAAGAAGTTGTTCTCGTTCAGGGAGCCGTTCGGGCCGCCCTCACCGCTTGCTCCGTTGTCGGACACCACCACCGTGATGGTGTTGTCGAGCTGCCCCGACTCCGCCAAGTAGTCCAGAACCCGGCCGAGTTGGTCGTCGGTGTAGGAGACGAACCCGGCGAAGACCTCCGCCATGCGGGCGAACAGGCGCTGCTCGTCCTCGTTCAGGGTCTGCCAGGGGCGGACGAACTCGCCGGCCGGCCACGGCGCCCCGCCGGGCCCGAGGGCATACGGCTCGCCGTGCGGATTGATCGGGGTGAGCTCGGTGCCCTCGGGCATGACTCCCAGCTCGATCTCCCGCCGCAGGGTCAGCTCGCGGTAGACCTCGTAGCCGTCGTCGAACACACCCCGGTACTTGTCGGCCCACTCGCGCGGGACGTGGTGCGGGGCGTGCCCGGCGCCGGGGCACAGGTAGGTGAACCACGGTTTGTCCGGCGCGATGACCTTGGCGTCGCGGATGAACTCGATCGCCCGGTCGGCCAGGTCCTTCGACAGGTGGTAGCCCTGGTCAGGGGTCTGATGCACCTCGTGGGGGTGGCTGTCGTAGACGAGGTCCGGGTAGTACTGGTCGGTCTCGCCGCCGAGGAAGCCGTAGAACCTCTCGAAGCCGCGGGAGAGCGGCCAGTGGCGCTTGGCGGAGGCCATGTTCGCCTCCTCCGAGGGGCACAGGTGCCACTTGCCGACGCAGTAGGTGTTCCAGCCGCGCTCGACCAGCACCTCGGCGATGTTGGCGTTCTCCATCGGGATGCGCCCGTTGCTGTTGGGGAACCCGTTGGTGATCTCGGTGACGCAGGCCATGCCGTTGCTGGTGGCGTTCCGGCCGGTCATCAGGCAGGACCGGGTGGGTGAGCACAGGGCTGTGGTGTGGAAGTTCGTGAAGCGCACCCCCGCGTCCGCGATACGGCGCATCGCCGGGGCCCTGACCAGGCCGCCGAAGAAGTCGAAGGTGCCGAAGCCGATGTCGTCCCAGACGATGTACAGGACGTTGGGCGCGCCGTCCGGTGCCTGCGGCTCCCGGTACGGCTCCCAGTCGGGCACCGAGTCGCGGATGTCCTGCGCGATCCTCCCTCGGAACTCAGCAGCCATCTCGGCCTCCTCGGGCTGGTGGGAGTGCACTCCCAGCACAGCAGGCGGGAGACCGGCGCGACCTCACCCTCTCCGGGTGATCACGGCGCGGCGCGCCGGGTGGAGGCTCGATGGTGAACGGCTGCGCGCAGCAGCCCCCGTGAGGAATGGAGGCCGGCCATGGCCAGCACCGTTACTCCTCGTCGCCATTCGGCGGGCACCATGGCCGCCGCTTCCGGCCTTACCGTGTTCGCCGCGGTGTTGCTGATGATCGCCGGTGTCCTCGACATCTTCCGCGGCATCATGGCGATCGCCAATGACGACGTCTTCGTCAACACCCCCAACTACGTCTTCAAGTTCGACCTGACCAGCTGGGGCTGGATCCACCTGGCCCTCGGTGTGGTCGGGGTGATCGTGAGCCTCGGCCTGTTCACGGCGGCCACCTGGGCCAGGGTCGGGGGTGTGGCCATAGCCTCGCTGCTGATCATCGCCAACTTCCTGTCCGTCCCGTACTACCCGATGTGGTCGCTGACGCTGATCGCGATGTACGGGTTCATCATCTGGGGGCTGTGCGTGGTGCGGCGCGACGACGTCACCGATCAGCGGATGTGAGAGGCCCTCACCCGGCGCGGGTGATCACGGGCCCGGCGGCCGTCCCACACTCGACGGCGGAGGCGACACCATGACCTCGACACCAACGCCCGCCCCCGCGGACGCCCAGGACGTCCTGGCGGACCTCGGTGACACATGGCTGTGGGCGCTCGGTTGGGCCCTGGCGACCCTGGTCCCGGGCGTCATCGTGCTCGTCTGGCCGCAGGAGACGCTGCATGTGCTGGCCGTCGTGATCGGCCTGCACTTCCTGCTCGGGGGCGTCTTCTCGTTCGTGTCCGCCTTCTCGCGTTCGTACCGCGACGGCGGCAGCCGGCTGATGCGGATCCTGCTGGCCTTCGGTTCCGTGCTGGTCGGAGTGGTGTGCCTGCGCCACCCGCTGCAGACCATCGCCGCACTGTCCCTCGTCGTAGGGGTGTTCTGGCTGCTGTCGGGGCTGGTGACGGTGTACATCGCGATCGCGGACCGGGGCCGGGCACACCGTGGCCTCACGTTCGGCGTCGGAACCCTCGGTGTCGTCGCCGGCATCGTCGTGCTCGGCTACCCGGCCGAGTCGGCCGTGGCTCTCGCCCGGCTGCTCGGCCTCTGGCTCGTGCTGCTCGGCGTCGCGGAGGTCGCCGTGGCGCTGGCGTTGCGCTCGGCCGGCCGACGCGCCCCGCACGCTCCGGACACGCCACCACCGTGAACGGTGCCACCGGCCCGCACACCACCGCCGTGAACGGCGCCACCGGCCCGCACACCACCCGCACGGCCCCGCCCGGAGTGCGGGATGCAGGCTGCGCAGCGGCAATGGAGAGGAGGGATAAGAACCCCGCTGGAGAGCTGGAGTCTGCATGAGCCCGCCGCCCGGGAGGATCGTCCGCGCGACGGCCTCTGCCGTACTGATCGTGCTGACCTGCATCCTCGTCCCCGTCGCGCTGCTCACCGTGTGGATCCGCGACATCGCCCTCGACACCGACCGGTACGTGGCCACGGTCGCCCCGCTGGCCACCGACCCGGCGATCCAGGACGCGGCCGTCAACCGGATCTCCAAGGCGGCGGACGTGCGTGTCGACGGTGCCCGGGCCGCCGCGGAACTCGCCGGCTGGCTGCACTCCCAGGGCCTGCCGCCACGGGCCACAGCCGCCGTACGTGGCCTTGGGCCGCAGATCGAATCCGCCACCGACAACGCGGTGAACAAGGTCGTGACCCGGGTGGTGCACGGCGACGCCTTCCCCACGGTGTGGAAGAACGCCAACCGGAGAGCCCACAACGCCGTGGTGCACGCGCTCACCGGGGAGGGCCGAGGCGCCGTGGGCGTCAGCGACGGCACGGTCACCCTGGATGTGGGCACCGTCGTCGACCAGGTCAAGGGGGAGTTGGTCGCCGCGGGTCTGTCCCCGGCCGAGAAGATCCCCGATGTGAACAAGCAGTTGGTGCTGTTCCAGTCCGACCAGCTCGGCAAGATCCGCAAGGGGGCCCATGCGCTGGACGTGATCGGCAACTGGTTCCCCGTCCTGGTCGTCCTCATCGGCGCCGGCGGGGTGCTGCTCGCCCGCCGCAAGCGGCGCGCACTCGCCCGTACCGCCCTGGGCGCGGCCTTCGCCTGCCTGGTGGTGGCCATCGGCCTGGTCGTCGCACGCCATTACTACCTGGACCACCTCCCGGCCCAGGTGCAGTCGGAGGCCGCAGCGGCAGCAGTCTTCGACACCTTGCTGCACTTCCTGCGCGTCAGCCTGCGTACGGCGATCGTGCTCGGCGTCGTGATCGCGCTCGGCGCCTACCTCATCGGCCCGGGACGGCTGCCGGTGGCGATCCGCGGCGCCTCCGAGCGCACCGCGGACTCTGCCGCCACCTGGGCCTACGCACATCAGGTCAGCGCCGGGAGGGCGGGCGTCTGGGCGCAGACCTATCGCCGCTGGATCGCCCTGACCGCCCTGCTGATCGTGGCCCTCGTCTTCGCACTGTGGAACCACCCCACCGCGCTGACGATCCTGCTGCTCTGTCTCGTCCTGCTCGGCGTCCTGGCACTCCTCGCCCTCCTCGCGGCCGGAGGACGGGCCACACTGGACGCTCAGCGGGCCACGGCGCGACAGCAGCCGCCCGACGCGTCGTGACCGTGTGCCGCCGCGCGCCGAGGCCGGGCCCACCCGTGCGGGGTGATGCCGTGCGGTGCGGCCCGGCGCAGCGTGGAGGGACCGGCCCCGGCAAGCGGAGGCGATCATGGACTACCCGCTGCTCGACGCGTTCCTGACCATGCTGTGGTTCTTCGTCTGGATCCTGTGGCTCATGCTGCTGTTCCGCGTGATCGGGGACGTCTTCAGCGACGACACGCTCAGCGGCTGGGGCAAGGCAGGCTGGACGCTGATGGTCTGCGCGCTGCCCTACCTGGGCGTCCTCGTCTACCTGATCGCCCGCGGGCGCGGGATGGGCGAGCGCGCGATGCGCCGGGCCCGTGGTCAGGAGCAGGCGTTCAGGACGTACGTCCAGCAGACCGCCGCCGTCGGGCCGAAGCCAGGCGCAAAGGCGGACGAGCTGGGCAAGCTGGCGGCACTGCACGACCAGGGAGCCATCACCGACGCCGAGTACGAACGGGCCAAGAGCAAGGTTCTCGCCGCCTGAGCCGACCCCGGCTGAGGAGGGCGTCGGCGCGGGCACGGTGACGGTGAGCCGCGAGCTGTGAACGGTGTCAATGTGCCGCCGTCGGCCGTGACGACGATGGCCGGGCCGCAGATCATGTCGGCGATCGCCCTCGTCACGACACGGCGGGCCGTCCGGGTGCCGCTCGCCTTCCTCGCCGGGTGCCGCCGTCACCGCGAGCGCCGGCGTCGCGATCACCTGGAGCCTGGCGGGCCTGTTCGACCTCGACTGCTCCTCATCCTGCTCGTGCCGTCGGACATCGCCGTCATGCCGGCCGATGTCCGCCACGTCACCCGCCGTGGGTGATGCCGCCGCCGGAGCCCGGTTCCAGCCTGGCGGCATGAGCACCGTGTGGTTGCCCGCTCCCACCGTGCGGCGCCCGGACCGGGCGGTGCGACGCCGGCCGTTCCATCTGCTGGCCAAGCCGGAGGGAGCCATCTGCAACCTGGACTGCACCTACTGCTTCTTCCTCTCCAAGGAACTGCTCTACGAGGGCAGCAGGTTCCGGATGGCCGACGAGCTACTGGCCGAGTACATACGCCAGTTGATCGAGGCGCACGGCCCGGCACCGGAGGTCACCGTGGCCTGGCAGGGCGGCGAACCCACGCTGATGGGCCTGGACTTCTTCCGCCGCTCACTGGCGTACGAACGCCGCTACGCCCGCCCGGGACAGCGAGTCGTCAACACCATCCAGACCAACGGCACACTGATCGACGCCGCATGGGCGCGCTTCTTCCGCGACAACGGCTTCCTCGTCGGCCTGTCCATAGACGGCCCCCGCGCGATGCACGACGCGTACCGGGTCGACAAGGGCGGCAAACCCACCTTCGACCGGGTCATGCGCGGCCTGGCCCGGCTGCGCGAGGCGGGCGTGGAGTGGAACGCGCTCACCACCCTCCACGACGCCAACGCGGCCCACGGCCGCGAGGTCTACGCCTTCCTGCGCGACGACTGCGGCGCCCGGCACCTGCAGTTCATCCCGATCGTGGAGCGCACCACCGCGCAGCACCTCCCGGCCGCCGACGCGGGCTGGGGCGCCCGGGCCAAGGACCGGCCGCTGTACCGGCAGGAGGGCGACCAGGTCACCCGGCGCTCGATCACCGGGGAGCAGTACGGCCGCTTCCTCGTCGATGTCTTCGAGGACTGGGTGCGACGCGACGTCGGCACCGTCTACGTCCAGATGTTCGACGTGGCTCTGGCCAACTGGTACGGCGCGCCCCCCTCGTTGTGCGTGCACTCCGAGACCTGCGGCCGCGCGCTCGCCCTGGAGCACAACGGCGACGTCTACTCCTGTGACCACTTCGTCGAACCGCGGTACCTGCTGGGCAACATCGGGCAGCGGCACCTGCTGGAGCTGGTGGACTCGCCCGAGCAGCAGGAGTTCGGGCAGCACAAGCGGGACGGCCTGCCGCGCTTCTGCCGCGAGTGCGACGTACGGTTCGCCTGTCACGGCGGCTGCCCCAAGGACCGCTTCGACGTGACGCCGGACGGCGAGCCGGGCCTCAACCATCTGTGCCCCGGCTTCAAGGAGTTCTTCCACCACGTCGACCTGCCGATGCGCACCATGGCAGCGCTCCTGCGCCAGAACCTGCCGCCCGCCCTGATCATGCGGGAGTACGCGGCCGCCGACGCCCGGCGGCCCCACAACGCCCCCTGCCCCTGCGGAGGCGGGCGCAAGTGGGCGCGCTGCCACGGGCGCCGGCCGCACCCCACCCGCACCGGGTGATGTGGCCCGCGTCCGGCGGGCGCAGCGTGGACCTGGTAAGGCCCTGGCGCCGCCGCGGCAGCACGGCGGCCGACACGTGGAGGCAAGCGTGGACTACACCCTGGCAAGCACGGACTACCCCCTCCTCAGTGCGTTCATGACCATGCTCTGGTTCTTCCTGTGGATCATGTGGTTCGTCCTGCTCTTCCGGGTCATCGGGGACATCTTCCGGGACGACCGCATGAGTGGGTGGGGCAAGGCGGGCTGGACGCTGTTCGTCTGCGTGCTGCCGTACTTGGGCGTCTTCGTCTATCTGATCGCCCGCGGGCGCGGCATGGGCGAACGCGACCGGCGCCAGATGCAGCAGCAGGAGCAGGCCTTCCGCTCCTACGTCCAGGAAGCCGCAGCCGAGGCCCCCGTCCCCGAGCGGACCAGTGCGGACGAACTGGCCAAGCTCGCCGGGCTGCACGACCACGGCGACATCACCGACACCGAGTACGCGCAGGCCAAGGCGAAGATCCTCGCCTCGCACTGACTGTGCACGGCACCGACCCGAGGAAGAACGGAGCCCGGCATGAGCATTCTCGGACCGATCGACCTGATCATTCTTTCGTTCCCGGCCGGTCAGCCTCCCGACTCCTTCCTGGCGGCGGTGCAGGAAGTCGAACGCCGCAATGACGTCCGCATCCTCGACGCGCTGGTGGTGACGAAGGGCCCGGACGGGCGCATCGGCAGGACCGAGCTGTCGGACATCGCGAACCTGGGCGACGTGGCTGCCGACATCGCCGCGCGCCGGACGCTCGGGATGGTCGGCCTCGACGACGTCAACGAGATCGCCATGGTGATGGACCCCGACACCACCGTGCTCGCCCTGCTGGTGGAGAACGTATGGGCCCGCGAGGCCGCCGAGGAGGTCCGTCGGCACAACGGCCGTCTGCTGGCCACGGTGCGCATCCCCCACGAGCAGATCGCCGAGGTGGAGGCCGAACTGAGCGGCACGGCCACGCCGCAGACACTGACGTGACGGATCCCTGCAGGCCGCAGTACAACCGCGGAACGGAAAGGACAGGATGATGCCTCTCGGACGACGCCGCCCCTTGCTGCGCGGCGCTCTGGTCGGCGGCACCGCATACGCCGCCGGCCGCCGGGCCGCCCAGGCCCAGCAGCACGAAGCGGACCAGCAGGCGGCCATCGACCAGCTCCAGGCCCAGCAGGCCGCCGCACCCGCACCGGCCGCGCCCGCTGCAGCCGCCCAGCCGTCCGCAGGCAGCGCCCTGCTCGACGAACTGAAGCGGCTCGGCGAACTGCGCGACCAAGGAGTGCTGACGGATGCGGAGTTCAGCGCCGCCAAGTCGCGGCTGCTGGGCACGTGACAGCCGACAGGGCCGGGCCCGCTGCACCTCCTCCGGAACGAGGACGTGCAGCGGGCCCGGCCCAGTCATGCGTACGGGACCTTGCATCTCACGCCGGGAGCCGACGCATCTCCACCACATGCAGACCGAGCGACTGCAGCCGCGCCAACAGGCCGTACAGATGGGCCTCGTCGATGACGTCGCCGCACAGCACGGTCTGGCGAGGTGCCAGGGTGCTGTCCAACTCGGGGAACGCCGCAGTCAGCGTGTCCGACATCTGCCCCTCGACGCGGATCTCATAGCGCATGAGCAGGCTTCTCTCGACGTCGTCGGTCCTTCGTGTCTCTGTGCTCCCATGCTGCGGCGGCGGGGGACCGGGTACATCACCCCGGGCAGGTGAACGGGCCGTATCCGTCCGTCCGTGCGGCTCAGGGTCACAGCAGACCCAGTTCCCGGGCCCGGCGGACGGCCTCGCCGCGCCGGCTCACGGCCAGTTTGCGGTAGATGCTCTTCAGATGCGTCTTGACGGTGTTGACCGACAGATGAAGATCGTCAGCGATCTCGTCGGTGGACATCAGCTGCGCCACCCGCCCCAGCACGTCCCGCTCCCGCTCGCTGAGGGCCTCACCGGAAGGGACCACGGACCCCTGCTTCGGGCGCGGGGCAGCAGAGCGCCCCTCCGGTGCGATGGCCAGCCAGTCATGTCCCTGTGTGAGCGCGGGCCGGCGGCTCAGCAGCGGCCCCAGCCACGGCCCGGCTTCGAGGAAGGGTCGCCGCAGCTGATGCGGCCGGGAGACCGCGAGGGCCCGTGCGACCAGGCTCTCCGCGGTGGCGGCATCGCCCAGTGCGTCGACGGCCTGGGCCCGGGCCAGCAGAGCCCACGCCGTGACGGCCGGTCCGCGGCGGGGGTCGTCGGAGAGTGCGTCGAGGATGTCCAGCGCCCGCTCGCCCGCACCGGCGGCCAGGTGCGCCCGGGCCTCGGCCACCAGGCCCTCCGGAGTGTGCGGCGGCTGGTCCTCGAAGACCTGCACCGCGGCCCGGGGGTCGTCCTCGGCCAGCTGAACGGCGGCCCGCGCCATCGCGATCCGGTCGTTCACCCACGGGGAAGGGTCCGCGGAAGCCAGCGGCTTCTTGGCCATGGCGTCGAGGTCTTGGAGCGCTCCCTGGGGGTCTCCCTTCGCAAGCCGCATCCGGGAGCGCAGCAGCGCCAGTTCGACGGCCACGATGGGATCGCGGGACGCGGCGGACGATGCGGCGGCCTGCTCGAGGTGGTCGCCCGCGGCCAAGAGGTCGCCCCGGTCGATGGCGACGGCGGCCAGGACGAGCTGGGCCACCCCCGTTCGCACGGAAACCGGCAGACCGGAGTGCTCGGCCTCGGAGATCGCCGCTCTGGCGTGCGACTCGGCCTGGCCGGGCCAGCCGTGCAGATAGTCGATCAGCGCCAGTCGGCCGAGGGCTTCATGCCGGGGGAAGGCCGTCGACGGCCCCTCGGCGGCCTGGACGGCGGCGGACAGCGTCGACCGAGCGGCATCGAAGCGGCCGGCCCACAGCTGGGCCGATCCGAGGTCGGTGAGCATGAGGGCCGTCAGCTCCGGGCGCTGCTCCAGTCGGTCGGCGGGCAGCGCACGCGCGGCCTCCGCCGCCGTCTCGGCCGCCGTCTCGGCCTCGTCCGCGGAGCCCGCCACCCGGGCGGCGAGCACCCGCAGCACGGCACAGCTGAATTGTGCGGCCGCGGCCTCGCGCGGGTCATCGGGCAGCTTCTTCTCCGCATCGTGCAGGTAGGCGACGCCCCGCTCCACGTCGTGACGGGTCAGTTCGCGCGCCGCCCTCACCAGATCGGTCGCGGGCCCGGATGCCTCCGTGGTCATCGGGGCGAAGAGACCGTCCAGGCGCTCGGCGTCAAGGCCGGTGAGCATCCGGCCGATCGCCAGATCGTCGATGAACTCGGCGGCGGCCAGATCCCAGTCGCCCGCGTCCGCCGCATGCGGCAGGGCCTCGCTGAGCAGGCCCGCCCCGCTCAGCCACTGGGCAGCCACCCGGTGCAACTCCGGCTCGAGGCCGGGGTGGCGGACGCGCAGATGGGCCCGCAGGATCTCGGCGAACAGCGGGTGCAGCCGGTACCAGGAATGCCCGATGGGCTCGACGAAGGCGTTCGCGCGTTGCAGCTCCGCCAGGATGGGCTCTGCGTCGTTCCGTCCGGTGAGGGCATTGGCCAGATCCGGATGGGTTTCCTCGACGATGCTGGTGCGCAGCAGCAGGTCCTGGGTCTCCTCCGGGTGGGTGCGGAGCACTTCGGCCAGCAGGAAGTCCGCGAGGGTGCTCTGACCGGCCTCGAAGTGCTTCAGGAAGCCCTCCGGGTCATCGGTGTGCTCGGCCGCCAGGGCGCACAGCCGCAGTCCGGCCGCCCAGCCACCCGTGCGCTCGGTCAGCGCATGGGCCGTCTCCGCCGACAGCGGCAGCCCGTGGCGATCGGCCAGGGCCGCCGTCTCCTCGGAACGGAACGCCAGGTCGGCGCTGCGGATGTCGACGAGTTCGTCGGCGGCCCGATAGCGGTGCAGGGGCAGCAGCGGCTCCGTACGGCAGATGATCACCAGGCGCAGGCCCTCGCCCGCGTGGCGGAGCACGAACTGCAGCTCATCGGCGACCTCTGCGGAATCGGGCGCCCCGTCGAAGTCGTCCAGGACGAGGATCACCGGCGTGTCACGGGCGTCCATCCAGGCCGCGAGACGGGTCAGCAGCGAGTGGTCCACCTTGCCGGACCGGGCCGGGCTGCCGATGCGGTCGGGCAGGGCGATCCCATGGTGCAGGAAGGCCTGCAGCACATACGTCCAGAAGACGCCGGGACCGCTGTCCTCGGGCTCCACCGTCAGCCAGGCCGCCGGCCCCGGCAGGCCCCCCGCCGTGACCCAGTCCGCGACCAGCAGGGTCTTGCCCGCGCCGGCAGGCCCGTCGACCAGGGTCAGGGGCCCCTGCACTCCTGCATCCAGCTGTTCTGTGAGCCGGGGCCTGCGCACGAACGTCTTCGGGACCACCGGCACGCTGAACCGTGCGGCAAGCACCGGGTCGCCGTCGGGGGTCAGCGCCCCCACGGTGGGATCCGGGCGACCGCCTTCACCAGAGTGTGATGCAGCACCCATCACATTCCTCAGTGGCAACGGAACGGCAAAACACCCGCTCTCCGATCGTCGTCCCGGGCGAGTGCCGCTGCAAGCGAGGACTCGGCCGCACAAGCCGATGACCTCAGCCCGCCACGGCGGAGACGGTGCCCTGTTCGGGAGCATCGAAGTGGTCCGTGTGCAGGTCGGGGAGGATGTCGAAGACGTCCCCCAGCAGGGCGATCCGCAGGATCCGCAGGAGGCGACCGCTGTCGGCCACCAGCCGTAGCCTGCCCTGCCGGGCCAGCACCCGGTTCCTTGCGCGGCACAGCAGGCGCAGGCCGCTGCCGTCGATGAAGGTCACGGGGCGCAGGTCGAGCACCAGGTCGGGGCACGGTCCGGCGGTCAGGCTGTCGAGGCGTGCCGACAGCGGCGTCGCCGTGAGTATGTCGACCTCGCCGTGCACCTCCACCACGGTCGTGCCGCCGACGACGCGTTCCGTGTGGCAGGGCGCGCGTCCGGCGTGGGTTTCGGCCATGGACAAAGCAAAGCCGGATGTCAGGTCCGGCGGTAGGGCCGAACGACCCTCGGGGAGGCACGGCGACGACCGGTCGGCCTCGTGCGACCACGGACAGCGGGTCAGGGGCCACTCTCCGGCACGGGCAGGACCGACGGCCCCACTTCCTGCCCGACCGACCGGCCGAGCATGAGAGGCGGGCTTCGCCATGCCCACCCGTATGGCGCCGGCCCCACGCAGGCTCAGAACGGGAGCACTGAAGGGAACAACGACATGACTGCCCTGTACGTCGTCGTCGGAGTCGACGGCACACTGACCGCCGTGCGGGCGCTGGACTGGGCGGCGCAGGAGGCCGTACGCCGCCGCGCCGCCCTGCGCATCGTCCATGCCGCCCGCGACCGGGACGAGGCCGGACCGGTCCTCGCGTCGGCGGCCGCACGCATCCGCGCACACCATCCCGGCCTGCAGGTCGAGACCGCGTCACCCGTGGGCGGCGCGGTGGAGGTCCTGATACGGGAGAGCGACGGCGCGGCCCTCACCGTCGTGGGCAACCGCGGGCTGGGTGGATTCACCGGACTGCTCTTCGGCTCGGTGAGCCTGCGCCTGGCCGCGCACATCAAGAGTCCGCTGCTGGTCGTACGTGGTGACCACCGGTGCGACGACGGCCGAGAGGTGCTGCTGGGCCTGGCGAGCGACGCCGACGCGGACGTGGCGGCCTACGCCTTCCAGGAGGCGGAGCGGCGAGGCACTCGGCTGCGCGTCCTGCACTCCTGGTCCCACCGGCACGTCACCCCCGAAATGCCGTCGCCGGTGCCCGCAACCAGCCCCGGACAGCGGGAACTTGGCCGGCGCGACGCCATCGAGGAGGCAGTGCCCCGCTTCACCCTCGCCGAACTGCGGGAGCAACACCCCGAGGTCGGCGTCCAGGCGCACACCGTCCCCACCGGGCCGGCGCACGCGCTGCTGGAAGCCACCCGCGAAGCAGGTGTCGTCGTCATCGGCGTCCACCACCACGCAGACCGGCCCGGGCCGCACCTCCGCCCCGTCGTACACACCCTGCTGCATCGTTCGCACTGCCCGGTGGCCCTCGTGCCCACCGGATGACCAGGGCTGCGGCGGGCAGCTGAACAGGCCCTCACAGCAAGGACGTTCGGCCCTGCAGCACGGGCCGCGCAGACCCTGCGGCGCCGGCTGCCGGAGCGGGACATTCAAAGCGCAACGAGAGTCGTCAACCCGCGCGTCACCCCCAGAGAGGGATGAGCACCATGGCAGTCCACGACCAACCGCACCGGCATGTGCGGTTCCACCTACCGTCCGTGCGCAGGCCGGCGACGGCTCAGCGGCCCGTCGACGAGACCGGCGCCGTCGCGCTCACGGCGACCAGCGCACACGTCCTCGCCGGGCTTCGCCTGCTGACCGGGTTCGTCTTCCTGTGGGCCTTCCTCGACAAGACGTTCGGCTTCGGCTACGCCACCCCGTCCGGCAAGGGCTGGATCGACGGCGGCTCGCCGACCAAGGGATTCCTCAGCTCCGTCGCCGCCGGCCCGATGAAATCCACCTTCCACGACTGGGCCGGCGCCGGCTGGGCGGACTGGCTGTTCATGCTCGGCCTCCTCGGTATCGGCCTCGCCCTGATCGCGGGCATCGGCCTGCGGCTCGCGGCGGTGGCCGGCACCGCGATGATGGCGCTGATGTGGATCGCGGAATGGCCGCCCGCCAAGCACCTGTCCGACGGGTCGCTGAGCATGTCGACCAACCCGTTCGCCGACTACCACGTGATCTACGCCGTCGTCATCATCGCCCTCGCGGCGGCCGGCGCCGGTGCCACCTGGGGCCTGGGCAGGGTCTGGGCACGACTGCCCTTCGTCAGCCGCAACCGCTGGCTGCTGTGACCCGCAGCATCCCCGAGGGGCACCGCCGCAACGATGCGGTGGTGCCCCTTCTCGCGTATACCCCTGTGGGTACCCGGGCGGGACCAACGACCCCTCACTGCGCCTCATCTCCCGTACGAGAGCGGGGGTATGGGCAAACACATCGTGATTCTCGGCAGCGGCACCGCCGGCACCCTGACGGCGAACCGGCGGCGCCGGACCTATGGCGAAGCCGAGTGCCGGATCACGGTCGTCGACCAGGACGACGACCACGTCTACCAGCCGGGGCTGCTGTTCGTCCCCTCCGGGCCGGCTCAGCCGCACGCACGCGTGCGGTCCCGGCCTTGCCGGCTGCACGACTGAGCACGCGGTCGGCGGCCGGATCATCCACACCTGACCGGCGCCGGCTCGCAAGCGGTCCCGTCCGGCCTGGCAGTGAGGGCCAACCGGCCCAAGTCCGCCCCACCGGATCCGGACATGCTGGATCTACAGGTCAATCCGGGCGCCGGGTGCGGCCCGGCCGGGCGAGAGGGAGTGAGAGGCCATGGCGGACAAGGCACCGTCTCGGGCGGCCGAGGAACACGCTCCGGGCGATCTCGGCCGTCGTCTCACCGCACGGCGCGTGGAACTCGGACTGAGCCGGACGGAGGTGGCCATCCGTGCCGGCATGGCGCCGGGCTACCTCCAATACCTCGAGGAGCACCCCGGCGCCGCACCGGGCCCCGGCGTCCTGCTCCGGCTGTCCCAGGTCGTCGAGACCACCGTGCGGGACCTCACCGGCGGCGACACAGAACTGCCGAGAGGCCGGGGGCACGCCTCCCGCAGTCCCGACTTCACGAAGCTGAGCGTCCCGGAGTGCCGGGCTCTCCTCTCCACGCACGGGGTGGGGCGGATCGCGGTGCCCACGGTCTCCGGGCCCGTCGTCGTGCCCGTGAACTACAGCGTCGTCGAGGGCGCGATCGTCTTCCGCACCGAACCCGGCAGCACACCGTCGCAGGCGTCCGGCTGCCAGGTCGCCTTCGAGGTCGACCGCATCGACGACGCGTTCAGCAGCGGCTGGAGCGTGCTGGCGCGGGGCCACGCCCGGACCGTGACGGACCCCGACGAGGTGCGCCGGATCGCCGAGGGCGCCCGCAGCGAGCCCTGGGCCGGCGGCCACCGCGACCAGTGGGTGCGGATCGATCCCCTCGCCATCACCGGGCGACGCATCACGGTGTGACGCGGGACGTTCTGCGGCCGGGCCGGGACCGATGGACCCTCACCCGCCGCCCCGACCCGACGGACGATGGACCGGACGCTCCAGCGTCGCATCCAGGTGAGAGACGGGCTGGCTCATGTATCCGAACGACGGTTTCCGCGAACTCGAACGGCAGGAGTGCCTGCGTCTCCTGGCGAAGGTGCCCGTCGGCCGCATCGTCCACACCCGGCAGGCGCTGCCCGCGGTGCTGCCCGTCAACTTCTCCCTCGACGGTGACGGCGCGGTGCTGCTGTGCACCTCGGCAGCCTCCGAACTGGCCCGCGCCGTCGACGGCACGGTGGTGGCCTTCGAGGTCGACGAGGTCGATGCGGTGACACACTCCGGCTGGAGCGTCGTCGTCACCGGGGCGGCCACGGTGGTGCGCGACCCCGACGAGCACGAGCGCCTGACCCGGACCGGCCCCCGCTCCTGGGCGCCCTCGCCCGAGGAGGTCTTCGTCCGCATCGAGCCCGAACTGGTCACCGGCCGCGAACTCGTGGGCGGACGCAGCCTGTACGGGTTCCATCTGTCGCCCTGAACGGCGCCGCGCATGACAGCGGGCCACCGGCACACCTCGTGCGGTCAGAGGGCCTGCGGCCCCGAGATGATCATCGGGGCCGCACCACCGCGAACGGAAGGAAAGGGCGGCCTGCTGCAGCCGTCGAGGAAGCACAACGACGCACCGCCGAAGGACGCGGCCGTCACCTGCCGGGCGTGGTTGGTGCCGGCGCTCGCCACCACGGGCTTCGCCGTCAACTTCTGGGCATGGGCGCTGCTCAGCCCGCTCGGCCCCCGGCTCAAGGACAGCCTGGCCCTGACCTCCTTCCAGCAGTCTCTGCTGGTGGCGGTGCCGTCGTCGCGGGCTCGTCACGGCTCGGCGTCCACGACGCGGAGGGCCAGGCGGGGGCAGGCGCCGACGGCACGGCGGGCGTGCGCGTGCAGCCGTTCGGGGACAGCCCGGTCCCTGACCACGGGGTAGCCCCACTCGTCGAGATCGATCAGTTCGGGCAGCAGTTCCGCGCACAGGCCCTGGCCCGTACACGAGATGCGGTCGATACGCAGGCTCCGGGTGCGGGTCATCGCCATCCCTCCGGGGCGGTGGCAGGCGGTACGGGTATCCGGGGCGGTCGACGGGCTGCATCGCAGGCGCCGTGGGTGAGGTGCCGCTCGACGTCCTCGGTGAAGGTGCGCAGCGCGGAGGCCGCGAGGCGGGCGGCGCCGTCCGGGTGTCGGCAGGCGCCCCGGTCCGGCAGCAGAGCGGTCCGGCGGTGCAGGCGGGCCAGCAGTTCCGCGTCGGCCCGTCCGGCGGCCAGGGCGGTGAAGTCCTCGGCCACGGCGGGCAGGCCGAAATGGCAGGGACCGCACTGTCGGGCGCCGTGGGCGGCCAGATAGGCGAGCATCCCTGCCGTTTCGCTCAGCCCGCAGGCCGAGTGCGCCAGCGCCACGAGCACGCCCGCACCGGGCGCGGCACCCAGCGGGGCCAGATCGCGGCGGGTGAGGGGCGTGTGCAGATGCTCCGCCGGGACCCAAGTGCCGGCGAAGCCCCCCAGCAGGACCGCCCGCACAGGTTCCGTCGGCCCTCCGGCACGGTCCAGGAGCACAGCGAGGGGCGTGCCGAGCGGGACTTCAAGGACGGCGGGGGCGGCGACGGCGCCGGAGACGGTGACGAGCGTGGTGCCGGGCTCGTCCGGGGCGCCGGTCTGCCGGAACCAGTGGGGCCCGCGGCGGGCGATGAGGGCGAGATGGGCGAGGGTCTCGGCGTTGTGCACGAGCGTGGGGCGACGGGCGACGCCCCGTTCGTGGGTGCGCGGGCCGCCCCGAGGACGGGCCGGCCCCCCGTTCAGCCAGCTGACCAGCGAGGTCGACTCGCTGGAGACGTAGGTGTGCGGAAGGGCGTGCAGGCGCAGCCGCACCCGGTCGAGGCGGGCGTGCCTGCGCTCGGCAAGCGCCGCCGCGAGCTGCCCGTACTGGGCCGTGCGGTCGCGGGGCAGGCACAGGTGGACGGTGTCGGCGTCGACCGCGGCGGCGGCCAGGACGGCACCGTCCAGGACAAGATGGGGTGCGACGGCGAGCAGGAACTGGTCCTTGCGGCTGGCCGGTTCGCTCTCCATGGCGTTGACGACGACCACCGAGCGGCCACGGTGCTCCGCGACGGCACGCAGTTTCCGGGCGGCGGGAAACCCGGCGCCACCGCGTCCGGTGAGTCCCGCCGCCTCGACGGCCTCCACCAGGGGCATCGACCTGCGGATCCCGGGAGGCGGGCCGTAGCGCCCCAGATGATCGGTGAGGGTGGCCGGTCGCCCGGTGGAGTACCACCCCGCGAGCAGACGGGCCCCGGCGGGATCGGCGGGCCCGGCCCAGGAGTGGTGCGGCGCGCAGGACGTCGCGGCTGTGGAGTTCATCGTCCACCTCCGAGCAGGACCGTCGCCGTGGCGGCACGCTGGGCCCAGCCGGCCTGCAGCGGCCCTGCGGCGAGGAACGCCGCCAGCACCACCGGTACGGCGGTCGCGGCCAGAGCGGCCACCAGACGCCCGGCGACCCGTCCGGGCCCCGCCTTCGCCAGGCGCCACCACACGGCACCGACCACCGAGGCCAGACACCCGGCGTACAGCCACAGCTGGAGGGGAAGCCGGGTGTCGGTGCCGGTGCCCACCCCGTGGAAGAGAGCGAACGGCCACGCCGCGTACGCCAGCCAGTGCACCGCCTTCCAGCGCCGCACACCCAGCCGCAGCCGCAGCGCGCTGGTCACCAGCACCGCCAGCAGCAGATCGAGTGCGGCCGTGCCCAGCCCGAGCCAGAGCGGACGGTAGGACGCCCCGAACGGCACCACGGCCACCGCCCACCCCAGGTGCACGAACGGATCGAGCACCGCGGTCACCACGTGCACGGCGAGGAACACCAGGGTGAGCAGGGACAGGTTGCGGTGCAGCAGCCCGATCTCGAACCGGCCGATCCGGCGCGGTGCGGAGCGTCCGCCGGAGGCGATCCCGAGCACCAGGGTGGCGGTGAGCAGGATCAGGGCGAGGGTGCCGCTCGC
Organism: Streptomyces sp. NPDC001157; assembly: GCF_053598255.1. NCBI lineage: Bacteria > Bacillati > Actinomycetota > Actinomycetes > Kitasatosporales > Streptomycetaceae > Streptomyces > Streptomyces sp. NPDC001157. The sequence continues at coordinate 316,783 of NZ_JBSFJW010000002.1, read as the reverse complement.
ACGGCTGGCGTACCAGAGGGGGCTGCCGGTCAGAGCCAGGGTCGTCATCGCGAGCCTCCCTGAGCGGGAACGCGGGAGTCGGCCGGCCAGCCCCCGAGGCGTACGACATCGCCGTCGACGCCGACCAGCCGCACGGGCAGGGCGGTGCCGCGCAGCCAGTCCAGGGCCCGGTCGCCCAGCACGATCGCGGCGGTGCTGGCGGTGTTGGCGTCCACGCAGGTGGCGGCCGCGACGGTGACGGTCCGCCAGACGGGTGCGGCGGGCTCGCCGGTGGCCGGGTCGACGATGTGGTGCAGGGTGCGTCCGTCGCGCCGCCAGGTGCGCACCCGGATGCCGGAGGTCGCCAGCGCTCCCCCCGTCACGGCGACGGCGGGACCCGGCTCCGTGACGGGCCGTGCGTGGTCGTCGGCGAGCGCGATCCGCCAGCCGCCCTCCGGCGCGGGCCCGGCAGTGGCCAGATCGCCGCCGAGGCTGACGAGGACCCCGCTGCCGGTGACGGCAGCGGCTCTGCGGGCGGCGCGGTCCGCGGCGAGGGCCTTCGCGGTGGCGCCCAGGTCCAGGCGGGTGTGCGGAGGCAGCCGCAGCCGGCGGGTGCGCGGGTCGAAGACGATCCGCTGCCAACCCGCCGCGGGACGGGACACGGCCAGCGGACGGGCGTCGTCGGGCCGCAAGGAGGCGAAGGTGCGGTCGTAGCCGAGCGCGATCACCGCCCTGCCCACGGTCGGGTCCACGGCGCCGTCGGTGATCCGGGCGGCACGCAGCGCGACCCGGAGCGCATCGGCGAAGTATGCGCTGACCGTCATGGAGGTGCCCGCACCGAGGTTCACGCGGGTGAGTTCGGAGTCGGGCCGGAAGCGGCTGGACGTGAGGTCGACGGTGGCCAGCTCGGCGCGCAGGGCGGCTGTCGCGGCGGACAGGGCGCTCGGGTCGGTCACGAGCAGGGCGGCCGTGGTGCCCAGAGCAGGGAAGACGGTCTGGGCCGGTGCGGGGGCTCGCGTGGTCATGACGCCCCCGTCGTGGTGTGCGGCTGTGCCTGGGAGGCGGCCGGCGGCTGGGCGGGGGGCTGCGGTGTCGGCTGTGTGACCGGGCTCGCGCCCTCGTCGTCGTTCTCGCCCTGCTCGTGGTCGTCCCCTCTCGCCGTGGTGGTGACGGTGGAAGGGGCGGAGTGCTGCACGGGTGGGCCCGGCGGCGCGGGGGAGGACGAGGTGCCCGGCAGCAGATGGGTGTAGAGGCTGCCCAGGGCCGCGGCGCCGGCCACGGCGGTGACGGCGATCCAGCGGGTGATGCGGCGGCTGCGCCGTAGGCCGTGGTCGCGCGCGTGCGGGGAACCGGCCGGGGAGGGAGTCCGGTGGAAGTCGTCGGGTGAGGGTGCCATGGCAGCGCTCCTGGTGAATCGGCGGCCCGCGTCGGGTGCGTGCTTCTCCAGGCTGTGCCGACGGCACTCAGGAACTCGCTCACCTCTTCTTCAGAACCCGTAAAGATCTACCGGTTCCGATCCGCCGTCCGGCCCACCGGTGAGGATCTCGACGCGACCCCCCGCTCGTACCCACGCTCCGGCCACAGCGGCAGCTCCAGTACGACGGTCAGCCCGCCCCCCGGGGTGTCTTCGAGGTGTGCGGTACCGCCGTTGGCGGTTACCAGCCGGTGGACGATGGCCAGCCCCAGGCCGCTGCCCCTGGCCTCCGGGTTTCCGAACCGGCGGAATGCGACCGCCTTCGCCTCGTCCGTCATCCCCGGGCCGTCGTCCCGTACGAGCACCCGGGCCCGTTCGCCCGCCGCGCGGTGGTCGAGCGTGATGCTCCCGCCGGCGGGCACGGCCTCCACCGCGTTGGCGATCAGGTTGTCGAGGATCTGCTCCAGATGGCCCGCGCCCACCGCGACGGTCACCGCGGGTCCTGCGGACACTGCGCTGAGCCCCACCTCGCGCTCCTCCGCCACGGGAGACCAGGCGGCCACCCGCTCGGCCACCACCTCGTCGACGCGCACGGCGGTCGGGCGGGGTGTCGCCTGTTCGGCGCGTGCGACCGCCAGCAGCCCGTCGACCAGCCGGGACAGCCGGGCGATCTCCTCCTGGGCGGCGGCCAGTTCCGTCGCGGTGCCTTCTTCGGCGCCGGCGGCGAGAACATCGAGCCGCAGCCGCAGCGCGGTCAGCGGAGTGCGCAGTTGGTGGGACACATCGGCGAGCACGGCTCGGTGGCCGTGCACCAGGGCTTCCGTGCGGGCCGCCATGGTGTTGAAGGTGGCGGCCAGCCGGCGCACTTCCGGCGGTCCGCCGCCGAGGTCGGTCCGCTCGTCGAGGGCCCCCTCGCCCAGCCGCCGGGCGCTGGCGTCCAACGCCGAGAGGGGACGGCCGACCCAGCGGGCGAGGCGGACGGACAACAGCACGGAGGCGGCCAGTCCCGCGACGCCGATCGCGGCGGACCAGCCCCAGATCGTGGCGACACGGGCGTCGAGCGGGGCCGCGGAGCGGGCGAGCACTACGGCTCCGGCGGGCCGACGCACCTCACCGGCCGGTTCCGCCGTCAGCAGCCGGCCCTCGTTCTCCGGCGGCTCCGGCTCGTGCCCGGACAGTACCTTCCCCACCAGTTCCGCCGCCTCCTCGCCCTGCGCCGCCGTACAGGGCGTACTGGCCACCAGTTGCGCGGAGGCGTCGTACACCGCGGCGCAGTCCCCGGCCCGGGCCGCGTTGCCGAGTTCCTTGCGCATGGCGGTGGCCGGCTTGTGGTCCGAGAGATGTTCCTCGGCGGCCGCGGCGATCACGCGGGTGGCCGCCCGTTGGTTGTCGCGGTAGGAGACCCGCTCGCGCGCCGTCATCGACACCGCCAGCGGTACGACCGCCAGCACCAGCAGCACGGAGGTCAGAGCCAGCAACGTCCAGGCGATCCGGCGGGTCACGGCTGCTCCCGGGACTCCTGGACCACTCCGAGCCGGAAGCCGTGCCCGTACACCGTCTCGATCAGCCCCGGCACGCCGAGCTTGCGGCGCAGCGCCGCGACATGCACGTCGAGCACCTTGGTGGGCCCGTACCAATGCGCGTCCCACGCCCGTTCCAGGATCTGACGCCGGCTCACCACCCGGCCCGGGTCGGCGGCCAGGCACTCCAGTATGGAGAACTCCTTCGGCGTCAGGGCGACCGCACGGCCGTCGACAGAGACCTGCCGGGTGCGCAGGTCGAGCGCCAGCGGCCCGTGCCGCAGGATCTCCGGCTGCGCCGGGCGGCGACGGCGCAGCACCGCCCGTATCCGCGCGAGCAGTTCGGCCAGCCCGAACGGCTTGACCAGATAGTCGTCGGCTCCTTCGTCCAGGGCGACCACCCGGTCCGCCTCCTCACCCCGGGCGGTCACGGCGATGATCGCCGCGGTGGACCGGGCCCTCAGCCGCCGGCACACCTCGACCCCGTCGATGTCCGGCAGGCCCAGATCGAGCAGCACCACATCGGGGGAGGGCGCGGCCAGCGCGGCCCGCCCGGTCCGCACGTCCTCAACCGCATAACCGGCCTGCCGCAGACCACGCACCAGGGACTCCGCGATGCCACGGTCGTCTTCCACGACCAGGACCCGCGTCTCCTCGGTTGCGCCCGTGACCTGGGCGTTCATGCCGGCCGTCCGTCTCCCTGACGAGGGGATCGACTACGTCGTCTCGCCCACCAGCCTGCGTCCTTGCCCGGCCCCGGGGGCAGGGCCGTTCGTCCCGCATTTCGACACAATCGCCGGGACGGACCGGTCGTCAGGGCCCGCAACAAATACCCGGCAGGGTATATCGCTGCAACGGTCCGGACGAGGGCCGAACGGCCCCCGCCGCACCCCCTCGGCCCCTCGATCCACCGCGCCGTCCGAGGTCGACTGGAAGGTGGCAACCGTGTGGACCAGCGAGAAGGGCCAGGCCATGACCGGCAGCGCACCGCGGACCCTGAGCACGAACCAGCCGCACTGCGAGAACGCGGACGTGCACCGTGTCGAGGTCACCCACACCGACCACGACGTCTACAGCGTGGACGTCCGCGGGCACCGGCTTCAGGTCGACCAGCCCGTCGAGGCGGGCGGCACGGACACCGCACCCACCCCCACCGAACTCTTCGCGGCCTCCCTGGCCACCTGCGTCGCGTTCTACGCGGGCCGCTATCTCCACCGGCACGGCCTGCCCCGCACCGGACTGCGCGTCCGCACGGAGTTCACCATGGCCACCGACCGCCCGGCCCGGGTCGCGTCCCTGCACTTCGTGGTCGTGCCGCCGCCCGAGCTCTCCGATCACCGCAGGGCTGCTCTCCTGGCCGTGGCCTCGCACTGCACGGTGCACAACACCCTCCACGGGCCGCCCGAGATCGACATCGAGCCAGACATGACATCGGCCCCGAACGGGCCGACGGCCGACTTCGAGCGGATGTGCCTGTTCCCGCTGCCGTCCGTCTGCGTGGAACACGCCCGGCCCGTAAGCTCCCTCAACCACGAGTCAGCTCGTCGGCGATGCCGGACCCCCAGCCGTCGATGGCGTCCCAGTCGCGGTAGTCGCCGAACCGGCCGCCTACCAGGCGGAACCCGATGCGGCCGCTGAGCGGGAGCTGCTCTCGAGTGATGACGCCGGAGAAGAGCCGGTGATCCCGGTATGCCAGGTCGCGGGGCAGAGTCTCGAGGATCACCGGGATCTCCCTGGGCGCCAGGCGCCTCCAGGGCCCGCGCAGCGCGCCGGGCATCCCGACACTGAAGATCCACAGGGGGCGGGGCGCCAGCACGTCGAGGTTGTCCCGCACGAACTCCTTGGCCGCATCGAGCCAGGTCTGCCCGTGCACGGCGCTGCCCAGGACGAACGCCCGGTACGCGTCGGCGTCGTCCACCGTCTCCATCGCTCTGGCCTCGGCCTTCAGCCCCGCATCGGTCAATCGCGCGGCCAGCCGCTCGGCGATTCCTCGAGTCGAGCCGTGAGCGGTGGCGTAGCCCAGCAGAACGTCCATGACGTCACCTCGACGTTCCTCGGTCTCTTCGGCGGGCCTCGCGAGGCCATCGCCGCGGCGGTCCTCCCGGTCCCACGGTGCCCCGGACCTGGTGGACAAGGCGTGGGCCGAGTGGCTCCGAGCGGGTGCCGAACGGGCCCCTGTCGCGCTGAACGAGAGAGGCGTACGGCAATTGCTCGACGCTCACGCTGCGGCCGAGAGGGCCGCAGCCCGGTCACATCGTCCAGCCGGCCGCAGGACGCGTGCCGCGCCCGGCCGCGGAGGTGCCCATGCCCTCGATGTCGCGGCCGGCGGCATCCACCAACTGCCGGGCGAGGTCATGCAGGGCCCTGCCCGCAGCCAGTTCGTCGCCGATCTCCGGCACATCCATGTCCGCGGGGTTGCGATGCGCGACCCCGTGGCCGGTCAGGGACGCGGTCCCGGTGTCCAGCACCACGCGTGCCTTCGTCGTTCCTGCGTCCTCGAAGAGGTGGAGGGCGACCTTCCATTGCGCGGTGTGCGGCATCGCTTCCTCCTCGTCCGGGGTCGTTGTGTCCGGCTGGTGAACCCCAGGCCGAGCAGCGGCGCCGGAGCGCTCACCGCCCTCCCAGCTTCATACGAGAAGGTCGAGGCCGCCACGGGGCCGACATCACTCCGCCGTGAGGACGGCGCCGGCCGGTCGCCGCGGGATCGGGCGGCCGCGTGTGGCATGGCCGAGGCGCAGGATCATCTGCGGGAACTCGCCGCCGGCGAGCGTCGTGCGCACCTGGGCCCGCAGCCAGGGGATCTCGAGGGGCTGGGTGTGGAAGTCGGCCACGGCCCAGCGGGTGGTGGCGTGCAGCAGGACGCGCTGCAGGGCCTGTCCGGCATGCAGCCAGGCCTCCGGGGTGTCGTGCCGGGTCGTGAGGAGGACGAGTCCCGTCTCGGACGGCCAGACCGCGGGTGCGGTGGGCAAACCGGGGGCGAGCCCGAGGAAGTCCCGTCCGGCGAGGCCCGTGCGGTCCGGGTGGCGGGCGCAGGCCTCCAAGGGGACGCCGTCCGGGCGTCGGTCCCCGGCGGCCCGGGTCCAGCGGATGCGTTCGGCGATGTACGCGGGGTCGTTGCGGTGGACGGCTTCCGCGGTGCGGACCAGCTCGGCGAGGTGACGCCGTGCGAAACGGGGCCGCACCGTGTACAGCTCGGCACCCTCAGGCGTGAGCCTGCTCACGCAACTCCCCGATCAGCGGTTGCGGAAGCGGGGAGTACTGGAAGGAGCCGCGGTGCGTGTGCCGTTGCTGCAGGGCGCGGTACATCAGGTTCTCGTCGGTGCCGGGCCTGGCGTGGGCGCCCCAGCCGACGCGGGCGAGATGCGCCGGTGTGTACGCGTCGGGGAGCAGCTGCACGACGGGCCTGAAGCCCAGGTGCCGCATGGCGACACGGATGTTGAACAGGGCCGCGCCGCAGCTGAGGAGCTGCTCCCGCCCGTCCGGATCGGTGAGCGGGAGCCTGCGCGTGGGGTCCGCGTACAGGTCGAGTCCGCTGTCCGAGCTGACGAACAGCCAGGGCTGCGTGTTGTGCACCGAGGGCGCGGTGACGGCCGTACGGACCAGGTGGTTGGCCGCGTGGTCGACCTGAGTGGGCGCTGCGTCCAGGTCGGACATGGGAACCGCCGTTCGTCGCTGCCGTTGCTTCGCCGGGGGTCAGGCGTGCGCCACGACGGCGACGGGGCAGCGCGCGTGATGGATCACGGTGTGGGTGACCGGGCCGGTGTGCGGGCCGAGTCGGCTGTCGCGCACTCGGCGGCCGACGACGAGGAGGCCCGCGCCCGAGGCGGCGCGGACGAGATGGGTTGCGGCCCTGCCCTTGACGACCGTCTCGGCGACTTCGACGCCGGGGTATTTGTCGCGCCAGTTCTGCAGCACCGCGCTGAGGAATCCGCGCCACTCCTCCTCGTGCCGGGGCGCTTCGCCGATGCCGGGCTCGCCGGGACCGAGGCCGACGGCCGACGAGTTGTCCCAGGCGTGGACCGCATGGAGCGTCGCACCACGCAGCCGGGCCGCCTCGAAGGCGAACTCGATCACCTCGTCGCACGCGTTGCCCACATCGATGCCGAGGACGACGTCACGGTATGGCGTCCGCAGCGACGAGTTGCCGTCCTCGTCCGGCAGATGCTCGTCCTCGGACCGCTCTCCGGCCTCGACCAGGACGACCGGCCGCGTCGCCAGGGCCACCACGGCCTGGGCCACCGACCCGACGAGGAACCCGGTGAAACCGCTCAGCCCGCGCGAGCCCAGCACCAGCAACTCGGCGTTCTGCGCGGCATCCGACAGGGCTGCAGCCGCCGGTCCCTCGACGTGCTCTTCGGTGAGCCGCACCTCGGGGCAGGCCCGCCGGACGCGTTCCTCCGCCTTGTGCAGCACGCCCCGGCCGACGTGGCGGCGCACGGCGCTCGCCGCGGCGGAGGGCGGCTGCTCCGTGCTCCACTCGGAGGCGTGCACCAGGTGGAGGGGCAGTTCCCGGCGCACCGCCTCACGGGCCGCCCACTCGGCGGCAGCCAGGCTCTCGGGGGATCCGTCGACTCCGGCGACGACCGGTCGTGTCATGGCGGTGCACCTCCGTGGTTCACGCGTGGTCGGACCCTTTCCGGTCCTGTTCTCATCGTCCTGGCGGTCCGCTGCGCGCCCGAGAGGCCACTGGTCCCGCTGTTGGGCCTGTACGACCCCTGCGCGCGGCGCCCCGCCGCGGCTGACCGTGCGCCACGAAGACACCGGCTGCCGTGTTGACGCGTGAGGTGAACCGGCTTGAGGCGCACGGTCGTTGGCGCAGCCGACGGCTGCGCGCGGAGCAGGGGGCGTCGGACTTGGGGCGCTAAGGTCCTGGCGCGCGGGCTGCCTTGCGCACGTGGTGCATGCGACGGGACTGCCGGAGACGGACCTGTCGGCGCGCCGCCGAGCGAGGGGTCACTCCCGCTCATGAGCCCCCGTCGGCGAAGCCGAGAGTTGGGGGGCGCGGGACAGGTCCGCGGCGCTGAGCCGGTCCGCCGAACGGGCTCTACGGCTGTCCTATGCCCCGACGCCGGAAGCCGGCCAGGCCGGCTTCCGGCAGCGAGGCTGCGACCGTTGTGAGGGCCGGTGGAGTGGCGGCGGTCATGTGATGGGGCGGGCGCTGGGGGAGATGCTGGAACGGGGAGACGCCGAGGAGCCGGTTCGGGAGATCGAGCACGTCGTCCAGGACACCGATGACGAGGCACAGGCCGAACACCGCCCAGGCCGCGGTGGCGGCGCGCGGGGCGAGTCCGAACGGGGCGGTCGCAAGGTCCACCAGTACCCACAGGGCGGGGGCATAGAGGAGGGAGGCGCCGAGCAGGCGGGGATCTGGCCGGGGTCGTGGCTGACCAGGGCGTAGGTGAGGCCGGCCGTGGCGAGGAACTCCGCTGCGGTCTGCCTGATCGTGAGCATGGCTGTCCCTCCTCCACGCCGGGCGGGGCCGGACGGTGCGCACCCCTCGTCCGTACAAACTCCGCCCGTTCGTACGGCGTATGCGCTCTTGCCGGCCGCGGCTGACGAACCCGGCGCCGCCCCATGGGTGCCGAACGGCTCTCTTACAGGGCCCGTCCGGCCCCGCGCCCGCGAGGCCCGACGCGATGGATCCTCGACGGATGAACGCTGTGCATGCGTCGCCGCGGGCACCGCACGCGATCCCCGATTCCGCGATTGCGGCCCGGAATGACGGACTCCACGATGAGGACATGGCTGCTCGCCACGCCGACCACCGCGACGCCGTCCGGGCACGCCCCGCCGCAGCGTACGGGGCCATCACCCGGCACGTGGTCACGCCGTGACGGCGAGCGGTCCCGCGGTGCAGACCCTGGCCACCCGGGACGTCTTCGCCGCCCTGGACAGCTCACCCCGGGGGCTGGCACCGACCGACGTGACCTCACGGCGGGAGCGCCACGGCCCCAACGAGCTGCCCAGGGCCCGGCGCAGAGGCTGGTGGCGGGACCTCGCCGGCCAGTTCACGGACCTGTTCGCGGTCGTACTCCTCGTCGCGTCCGCGATCACCTTCCTGGCCTACGGTCTTCAGGACCCCCGGGACGTGGGGACCCTGCAGCTCGCCGTCGCGATCCTCTGCGTGGTGCTGCTGAACGCGGCCATCGGCTTCATCCAGGAGTACTCCGCCGAACGGACCGCCGAGTCGCTCCAGGCGATGGTGCCCCACACCTGCCGGGTGCTGCGCGGCGGGGAGCGGCAGGAACTGCCCGCGCGTGACCTGGTCCCCGGGGATGTCGTGGTCCTGGAGGCCGGCGATGCGGTCTCGGCGGACTGCCGTCTCGTGGAGGCGCACGAACTCGCGGTGAACAACGCGGCGCTGACGGGCGAGAGCGACCCCGTCGGCCGCACCCGCCAGCCGGTGGTGGCCGGGCCGGTGCTCGAGGCCCGCAACTGTGTGTTCATGGGGACCGACGTCGTGGCGGGGTCCGCGAAGGCCGTGGTGTTCGCGACGGGCGCGGCGACCGAGTTCGGGCGCATCTTCCGGCTCGCGTCCGCCGCACCGCGCCAGAAGACCCCCCTGCAGCGCCAAGTGGCCTCCATGGCCCGCAGGGTGGCGGGCGCGGCCCTGGCGATCGGAGCCCTCCTGTTCGCGGTGCGGCTGCCCGCCGGGCGGCCCCTCGTCGAGACCTTCGTCTTCGCCCTCGGCGTGATGGTCGCCCTGGTGCCCGAGGGCCTGCCCGCGACGCTGTCGGTGTCGCTGGCCATCGGCGTACGGCGCATGGCCCGCCGGCACGCCCTGGTCAAGAAGCTGCTGGCGGTCGAGGCGCTGGGCTCCACCACCGTCGTGTGCACGGACAAGACCGGCACCCTCACCCAGGCCGAGATGACCGTCGTCCAGGTGTGGGCGGGCGGTGTCCGCCACCCCGTCTCCGGCGTGGGATACGCGCCCGTCGGTGAGGTGACCGACCCCCAGCCGGTGCGCGAGCTGCTGCGTGCGGCGGCACTGTGCTGCGACGCCCGGATGGTCCCGCCCGCGGATCACGACGGCTGGCGCGTCCTCGGCGACACCACGGAGGGAGCCATCCTCGTCGCCGCTGCCAAGGCCGGCGTCGACCTGGCGGCCGAGGAGGCCGCGACGCCCCGCGTGACGGAGTTCCCCTTCGACTCGACCCGCAAGCTGATGAGCACTGTGCACCGCGAGCCGCACGGCGATCTCCGCGCCTGCGTCAAGGGCGCGCCGCAGGAACTGCTCGCCCGCTGCAGCGCCGTCCAATGGAAGGGCGAGCGGCAGCCGTTGACCGAGGACCTACGGGCGGCGGTGATCGGTGCCAATGACGAACTGGCCGCCCAGGGACTGCGGGTACTGGCGGTGGCGTCGCGGTCCCTGCCCGACGGCCGTCCCACCCAGGACGAGACCGAGTCGGACCTCGCCCTGCTGGGCCTGGTCGGCATGCAGGATCCGCCCCGGCCGGAGGTCAGTGACGCCGTCGACGCCTGCCGGCACGCAGGCATCCGCATCGTCATGGTCACGGGCGACCACCCGCTGACCGCGGAAGCAGTCGCCCGCCGCGTCGGCATCGTCCGCCGGCCCGATCCCACCGTCGTCACCGGCACCCGGCTGGACGCGCTCGACGACGAGGCTCTGGACACCCTGCTCGCCGACTCTGGCGAACTGCTGCTGTGCCGGGTCAGCCCCGAGCACAAGATGCGCGTGGTCGCCGCCCTGCAGCAGCGCGGCGAGACCGTCGCCGTCACCGGCGACGGCGCCAACGACGCACCGGCCCTCAAGCACGCGGACATCGGCATCGCCATGGGAGCCTCCGGCACCGACGTCGCCCGGGAGGCCGCCGTCATGGTGCTGCTGGACGACTCCTTCGCCTCCATCACCGCCGCGGTACGCCTGGGCCGTTCCGTCTACCAGAACATCCGCAAGTTCCTGATCTATCTCTTCAGCCACAACATCGCCGAGCTCACACCGATCCTCGCCGCCACCTTCGCGGGATTCCCCCTGGTGCCGATCACCGCCGTGCAGATCCTCGCGATCGACCTCGGCTCCGACGTCCTTCCCGCCCTGGCCCTGGGCGCCGAGCCGCCGGAGTCCGACGTCATGGACCGCCCGCCGCGCTCCCGGCGCGAACGGTTGTTCTCCACCGCCGTGATGGGGCGGATCCTGTTCCTCGGCGGCATCCAGTCCCTCGGCGTGTGTGCCGTGTTCTTCTGGCACATCCACGCCTCCGGCATCCCGTACGCCGACTTCACCAAGGACAACCCCGTCTACCGGGAGGCGATCACCATGGTCCAGGCGGGGATCGTGGTCAGCCAGTTCTTCAACGCACTCGCTGTGCGCACCGACCGGCAGAGTGTGTTCCGGATCGGTCTGCTGTCCAATCCCTGGCTGCTCGCGGCGGGCTGCTTCGGTATCGCGCTGATGGCGGCCATCAGCTACGCGCCGCCCCTGCAGGCCCTGTTCCACACCGCCCCGCTCGCCGCCGTCGACTGGGCCGTTCTCACCGGCTTCGGGGTGCTGCTGCTGGCAGCAGAGGAGGCCCGCAAGTGGTGGCTGCGACACCGTCGGCCCGCGGGCCGGAAGGAGGGAGTGCAATGAGGGTGATCATCGCGGGCTGCGGCCGGGTGGGGTCCGCACTCGCCGTCCAGCTCGTGGCAGAAGGCCACGACGTGGAGCTCATCGACCGCAGTGCCAGGACCCGCAGACTGCTGCCGGCCGGTTTCCCGGCCCGGTTCCACGAAGGCAACGCCTACAGCCGGTCCGTGCTCGAGGCCGCCGGGATCGAGCACGCCGACGCGTTCGTGGCCGCCACCTCGGGCGACAACAGCAACATCGTCAGCGCGCGCACCGCCAAGGAGACCTACCGGGTGCCCGTCGTCCTGGCCCGTATCTACGACCCACGGCGCGCCGACATCTACCGCGACCTCGGCATCCCCACCATCGCCAGCGTGCGCTGGACGGTGCACCAGATCCACCAGATGCTCCTGCACCGCCACCTCACACCGGAACTCACCTTCGGCAACGGGGAGACCCTGCTGCTCCGCTCCGAGCTGCCCTCCTACGTCAGCGGGCGCCGGCTGGCCGAGTTCGACGTGGACGGCGAGATCCGCGTCGTCGAGGTCACCCGTGGGGGCCGTTCGCTGGTGCCCGCCCACAGCACCCGCGCCGAACCCGGCGACCTGGTCACCTTCGCCGTCGCGGCGACCGCGCTCGGCCGCCTGCGCGGCTTTCTGGACAAGGAGCTGGGGACATGAAGGCTCTGATCGCCGGTGCGGGACGCCTGGGCACCCAGATCGCCCAGGTGCTCGCCGCGGCCCGCAGCGACGTCACACTCGTCGACATCGACGAGGACCGCGTCGCCGAACTCAAGGGCCACCTGCCCGTACGTCTCGTGGCCGGGGACGCCTGCGAACCCGCGATCCTGGAGCACTCGGGAGTGCTGACCGCAGACCTCGTCATCGCGGCCACCGGCGACGACGAGGACAACCTCGTCATCAGCCTGCTCGCCAAGCGGCAGTTCGAGGTGCCCCGGGTCGCGGCACGCGTCAACGACACCGAGAACGCCTGGCTGTTCGACCGGACCTGGGGTGTCGACACCGCAGTCCCCGCGGCCACTCCGCTGATCTCCCTCATCGAGGAGGCCACCGGCGCCACGGACACCGTCGCCTTGCTGCGCCTGAGCAAGGCGGGTGTCGACGTCATCGAAACCGCCATCACACCGCAGTCCCGCGCGGCGGGACGCACGCTCGCCGAGATCACCCTTCCGCCGGGCACCGTCGTCGCCACGGTCATCCGCGACGGACAACCCACCGTCCCCACACCCGGGATGCGGCTCCAGCCCGGCGACGAAATCCTGGTCGTCTCGCACGCCGCCACCGAACAGGAGATCCACGCCGCCTTCCAGTGACGGCAGTATCAGCGCGACGGATCGTCGGCCTGCCGCACCACGACGACCGGGCAGGCCGCGTGCTGGGCGCAGCGCTGGCTGACCGACCCCAGCATCGCCCGGGCGAACCCGCCGCGCCCCCGGCGGCCCACGACCAGCAGTTCCGCCTCCTCCGAGGCCCGGATCAGAACCTCGGAGGGATCACCCTCGACCAGACGTTCCTGCAGCCCGGGCGGGCGCTCGTCCGGGAAGACGGCGCGCAGCTCCGCCGCGAAGCGCTCCCGCGCCTGCGCGAGGTCGAAGTCGGGGTCGATCGCAGGGCCGCTCCAGCCCACCTCCGACGGTGTCTCCCACGCATGGACAGCCTCCACCACACCGCCGACGCTCTGTGCGTACCGTGCCGCCCAGCGCAGTGCCGCGTACGAGGAGGGAGAGCCGTCCACGCCGACGACGACCCGGTGCATCGGCTCGGCAGATTGCATGGTCACCTCACTCAGAGCCGCTCTCCTACGTACACGCTGCCCGGCCCGGCGCCACCACGCCAGCCGGGAGGCACCTCGCGGGTCGGGCGCCATGACGCGGGCCGGTCGGCCCAGCGGGCCTGCCTGATCGGCCCCTGCCGGCCACCCGCCATGACGTGGGACGTTTCAAGTGGAGGACGTCAGTGAGGACGTCGGCACACACAAAAAGAGGGGTGTCGACCGATGACGAAGACACACCGTGCGGGAGCGAAGAGGGTCTGGTTCTGGCGGTGGCGGCGCAATCCCCTGCGCCGCCGCAGCAACCGGCTGGAAGCGTGGATCCTGCTCGCCGCCTGCACACTCGCCCTGCTCGGCGGCCTGCTCGCCGCGCTGGCGACGTACGGGGCGGTGCAGGACGACCTCGCTGCACGACGCGCGGACGTGCACTCCGTCTCGGCGGTACTGACCCAGGACGCGCCACGGATCCCGGCGGTCTCCACGTCCGGGTACAGCGACGACAAGGTCTGGGCGAAGGTGCGCTGGGTCGCTGCCGACGGTTCGACGCACACCGGCACCACGAGGGTCGAGCCCGGCACCGCCGTCGGCACCCGGATCACCGCCTGGACCGATCACACGGGCAGGCTGGTCCTCGAACCCGCGAGCGCGACCGAGGCATGGCTGCAGACGGCGCTGTTCAGCGCCGCGGCCGCCATGGGAGCCGGGGCCGTGGTCCTGGCCGGCGAACGGCTCGCGCGCGGACGGCTGGACCGGTGGCGCCTTGCGGAGTGGGACGCGCAGTGGGCGCGGGTCGGCCCCCAGTGGAGGAAGCGGATGCTCGGCTGACGAAGGCCGCGCGGCCGGGCGCCCGGCGACGATGCTGGTAGCGGTAGCGGTACGACGGTCACGGTCCCGGTGCCGCCGACGAAGACAGGCACCTTGACCATCCCGGGGCGGCGCATCCGGGTGCCCCGGCGCGCCGCGCCGCACCACGTGTGCGCGACCGACCCGTCAGTCCCGGCCGCGCACACGCCCTCCACCGGCCGGGTCGCGCCTGGTCACCTGCGGTGCATCGTCTCCAGAGCCGCGGCCAGGACACGGGGATCGTGGTGCCCCTTGTAGACCGCGGGCGGCTGCCGGTCGAGATTCAGGAGCCGGGCCACCGCGGTCCACGCGGTGCGCACCGAGTACTCGACGGTGAAGACGACATCGTCCGGCACCTCCGCGAACTGCCCGATGAAGGCGAGGTTGACCGATCCCTCGGGCACGACATGGGGCCGGTCCTCGCGGCGGCGGACCAGGAACTGGCTGGTGATGTACGGCATCAGGCAGGGCACGACGGTGGAGGTCTCCAGGACCCGGGCCGCCTGCGGCTCGTCGAAGCGCAGATGGTGCAGCACCTCCTCGAGGATCTCCCGGCCGGAGCACATCGTCATCGGCTTGTGCGTGTGGTTGCCCGCGCGGCCGGGGAACAGCCCGTAGCCCCACCACACGGACACACCCTCGGGCTGGTCGCGGTAGACCGGCTGGCGGTTGGCGACGATCGTCAGCAGCCAGTTGGAGTCGGTGAAGGTCATCAGCCCGCCCCTGCCGGTCTCGCGGCCCGCGAACTCGGCCAGTGCGTCGAGGAAGACGGGATCCTTGGCGGTGACCGTGAACGACTCCCAGCGGGACTCCTTGACGTGCTTGTCGAAGACCGCCGGGTTGCCGAAGTCCTCGCGCCCGCGGGCGATGCGGTGCCACAGCAGCCACGCCTGCGAGCGGTGGCCGGGCGGGGGCGGCGCCGTGGTGTGCGAGCCGAGGCTGGAGGCGTCGGTCATGGAGCCGTTGGTGACCAGGACCAGGTCCTCGGGAGCCACGGCGATCTTCTCGTCGAGGCCACCCCGGGAGACGTAGAGGGTCTCGACCGTGGTGGCGTCGTGCCCCGGTGCGAAGCCGAGGTCGGTGACCCGGCTTGCGGTGTGCACGGTGACTCCGTGCTCCCGTAGCCAGGCCGCCAGGGGACGCACGATCGAGTCGTACTGGTTGTAGCGGGTCCGGTGGATGCCCGACATCGACGCGAACTCCGGGAAGAGATGGATGAACCGCCTCAGGTAGCGGCGGAACTCGATCGCGCTGTGCCAGGGCTGGAAGGCGAACGTAGTGCACCACATGAACCAGAACTTCGTGGTGAAGAAGTGCTCGCCGAAGCAGTCCGTGATGCGTTTGCCGTCCAGGTGTCCCTCGGGGCTCGCCAGGCACCGGACCAGATCCAGCCGGTCGCGCTCGGAGAACCCCATGGAGGCGGTGTCGACGATCTTTCCGTCCCCGTCGACGAGACGT
This sequence comes from Streptomyces sp. NPDC001157, assembly GCF_053598255.1. NCBI lineage: Bacteria > Bacillati > Actinomycetota > Actinomycetes > Kitasatosporales > Streptomycetaceae > Streptomyces > Streptomyces sp. NPDC001157. The sequence goes on along the minus strand of NZ_JBSFJW010000002.1, from coordinate 301,212 downwards.
GCCACGTCGTCCCAGGCGAACTCCTCGTGCCCCGCCAGGATCTCCTCTGTCACGGACACCGCGGGATCGTCGAGGGTGGGGATGGCGGACAGCAGGTCGTACGTGCAGCGGAACTCGGCCTCGAACATCCGCCCCCCGCGCATGCTGTAGCCGGCGTCCACGCTGCCGCCCGCGTCCAGGCTGCCCCCGAGGGTGTGTTGTTCCTCGAAGAGGTGGATGTCCGCCCCGTCGAATCCGCCGTCACGGATCAGGAACGTGGCCGCGGCGAGCGCCGCGATCCCGCTGCCCACCAGATACGCCTTCGCCATCACACAACTCCTCGTGCTCGCCTGCCGATCGGGAACCACGACGCCCACGTTTTCGTGCGCGCGTGGGCCAGGTCAGTGGGCCGTTGGTCACCTGTGCGGGCCGGTCGGCCCGCGTCCCGGCGGGGCAGCACAGGACAGCGGCCCGACCGGTGGACCGTCACCGATCGGGCCGTTCCCACGGAGGCCTTACGCCGACTGCTGACCGCCGCCGCGCCACGGCGGCGCCTCGGTCCGGTGGCCGGCGTGCCCGGCGTGGGCGGCCTTGTCGGTCTGGCGGCGGAGCCGGTCCTGGAGCAGGTCCACGACCTCCCGGCCGCTGGACTCCTCGGCGATTACCACCACCCGCCGACCGCCGACGTGCAAATCGGCCGTGGCCAGCCAGGGGCGGTCGGCATGGCGGATGGCTGCCCGCACGATCCTCACCTCACCGCTGATGGCGGGCAGGCCGGAGCGGCCGACGACGGCGTCGATCTTCGTACGGGCGTAGGCGAGGGTCTCCTGGTCCACCGGGCCGTCGAAACGCAGCCGCACCGCGGGTGCGGCCTGGGAGTTGTCGCTGGTCATCGTGGATCCTTTCCTTGAAGGTTGCAGTGCGGTTCAGGCCGCGCTGCCGGGCAGCCACAGGTCGGGGCCGAAGACCTCGTACCGGATGCGTCGTGCCGGAACCCCGGCGCGGAGCAGTTGGGCGCGGACGTCGCGCATGAAGGGCAGCGGGCCGCACAGGAACACCGTGGCGGCGTCGGGGAGTTCGAATCCGGAGAGGTCCATCAGGCCCTCGCGGGCGTCGGGCTCCTCGGCCCCGGGACGCTCGTACCAGAAGAGCGCACGGGCGTGCGGCAGTTGCCCGACGAGCTCGCGGGTCTCGGCGCGCAGGGCGTGGTCGGCGGGGGAGAGGTCGGCGTGCAGGACCAGCACGGGGCGGGTGGAGCCGCTCGCTTCGAGATGCGCCAGGATGCCCGTCATGGGGGTGCAGCCGATGCCCGCCGAGACCAGCACCAGCGGGTCGGTTCCGGCGGCCGGGCCGTCGAGGAACACATCCCCGAAGGGTGCGGAGAGGGTCAGTTCGGCTCCCTCACGGACCTGGTCGTGCAGCAGGTTGGAGACCTCGCCGTGTGGGTCGCCGGTGACCCGTTTGACGGTGATGCGCCGCAGCTCCCTTTCCGGGTCCGAGGACAGGCTGTATTGACGCAGCTGATGGACCCCGTCCGGCATGAGCACGCGCACGCTCACGTACTGGCCCGCCCGCGCCCGCGGCGCCGGCCGGCCGTCCGCCGGGCGGAGCAGGAAGGACACCACGTCGGGTGTTTCGGTGCGGCGCCCGATGACCGTCCACTGCCGCCAGATCCGGCCGGGCTCGACGCCCGCGTCCTGGTACAGGCGCGCCTCCCGGCCGATCAGGGCACCGGCCATCAGCCAGTACACCTCGTCCCAGGCGGCCGCCACCTCCGGGGTGACGGCGTCGCCAAGGGCCTCAGCCATGGCACCGAACAGGTACTTGTGCACGATCGTGTACTGGTCGTCGGTGACCCCGACAGCCGCGTGCTTGTGGGCGATCCGGGCCAGCAGGGCGTCGGGCCGGGCGTCCGGGTCGGCCAGCAGCGCGGTCGCGAACCCGGCTATGGAGCCGGCCAGTGCGCGCCGCTGGTCTCCACTGGCCTGGTTGCCGCGGTTGAACATCCCGTCGAGCAGTTCCGGCCGGTCCCGGAACATCGCCCCGTAGAAACGCGTCGTGATCTCGTCGAGCGCTCCGGCCACGGCGGGCAGGGTGGCACGCACCACGGCGGCGGATTCTGCGGACAGCATGGAGCCTCCCGGGCGGGGGAACGGGGTGCGAAGACCGCCGCGTCGAATGCGCGGCGACCTTCTGTTTAGCAGTCGTCCTGCCGTGTTTCGGTGCCGTTTCGGGGCGCTGGGCGGAAGAGGGGCCACCTGGCCCCAGGGGTTCGGGAATTCCGGCCCCAATGGCCCGCCCGGACCGTGGGGCCGTGCGGCGCCATGGACCTGTCTTCCGGCCCTGCCCACCGCCGGGCCGTGGGACGTGCCTGCGCGGCTGCGAATCGCGCGGGCACGCGGCCGACGACCCACGCGCGGCCACGACCCCTCGCAGGGCCGTCCCCTGGCGCGGACGCCGTTTCCGGCGGGGACGGGGGAACCCCTCGGATGCCGTGCCCGGCGTCCGCGCCCAACTCAATGATCACTCCGTGGCCATGCAGGGAAGAGAGGCGACCGGACCTGTCCGAGGGACGGTCGGGTCCTTGCCGCGCAGGGGTCTCCCTCCTCCGGAGTCAGCCGTGGCGACGTGCCCGGGGGTGTCGCCCGTCCGCGATCGCCCGCATCCTCTCCCGGTACACGGCCGCGTCGAGCCGGCCGCGCAGCCGCTGCCGCACCAGATGCCGCTCGGCCGCCTCGAGCGCGGCGCGACGGCGCCGAAGCCGGACGCACACCGGACGGCGGCCTCGGGGGCGACGCCTGCAGACGTGCAGTGTCGTACAACGCGCCCGCGAGAATGAGCAGTTGGAGCACAGCGGCTGCGGTGATCACGACATGGGCCCCGAGGAGACGGTTGCCGCCGGTACCGGCGGTCTCCGCCAGCGTTGCCCACACAGCCGGCGGGGGAGAGGGGCCGCTCGGGGCACCGTGGGGGCCGTGCGGCCGTGCCCGCTTCGATTCGCCGGCCGTTGGAACATGCCGTCGCTGCTCAGAGGCCGCCGGCGGACGGCAGTACCCCCTCATGGACGGGCAGATGCGGTGTCGTGCCAGCGGTTGGGTTCGCTGCTCGCCGGCAGCCAGAAGCACGGGCGACGGGCGGTCGGCTACTCGACCAGATGCCGGTGCGCCTTGCTCCAGTTGATTCTGTTGTCGAGTTCATTCAAGAGCCCATCGGCAGCCCACGTGGCCTGCGGCTCGTGGCCCTGCTCGGCCAGCCGGCGCACGAGGGCGGCATTGGCTTGCTGTCTGGCGATGACGGCGTCGACGATCCCCGCGGTGACGTCGATGCCGTACGCGCCGCAGAAGTCCTCGAGTCGCGAACGGCGGTCGGGTGGCGCCGGGTAGTGCAGCCTGCGCAGACACTCGGCGTCGTCGCGGAATGGAGCGACGTACTCCAGGGCGTAGGCCACGTCGTGCAGGCGTGGTGCCGGGCGGGCGAAATCCCAGTCGATGATGCCCACCCACCTTGGCTCAGCCCGACGGGCCGGATTCCCCCTCGATGTAGATCTTGGGGGGCCTTCTGATCACCGCGTTACGCCCACACGCTGTTGGTGACCGTGTACTGGCGCACGAACTTGACGCTGCGCCAGTTGGTCCGTGGTTCGGCACCTCGAAAACCATGGCTGCCCGCATCGTCGATCATCTCGGGCCGTGGCTCGCGCTCCGACCCCGCGGGCGGTTGTGCAAGGACACGGAGTGACACTCGTTCAGCCACGCTCGGCGCGACGGTGATCACAAGGGTATGCATCGTGATTCGCATGAACAGCACACAGACGGTTCACCTCAAGAGGGTCGTTTCACGAGTCGCGGTCGGCGCTGCCCTGGGTCTTGCTCTTGCGGCAGGGACGGCGACCGGCGCATTCGCCCTGGCCATGACGCCCGCCGCGCACGTCACCACAAAGGCCACGAGCGCCCAGCCGAGCCCTGACGGCGACACCGCCAACTGCGTGGCCATCTGGTTTCAAGTCTGCCTCACCCAAGGCTGAGGCCGTGAAGCCCACCGGTCCGCTCTCCAAACAGTGCCCGCGTCCGCCGTGACATCTGGAGACAGCATGCGCTGAAGAGCCAAGCCCCCTGGGCGTACTTGTGGCTGACACCGTAGGTCTGCGCCCATGCGGCAGCCTCCTCATGGCAGTTGGTCGGAGATCGCTACGTGGTGGTGTGGCGCTCACCTCCTCAGCAGCGGCACGCTGGTGATCTGATCGACAAGGACCTGACGGCCGCCCTGCTCGCCGAGGACCTCAAGGCCGACTTCCCGCTCATCCTGACCGACGTGCACGATGTCTACGCCGACTTCGGCACCCCGAAGCAGTGGCCCGTGCCCGATGCCACCCCCGCCGAGTTGCGCCGGGCCGGCTTCCCTGCCCGCTCGATGGGACCCGAGGCCGAGGCGGCCGCCCGGTTCGTCGAACGCACCGGGGGCCTGGCCGCGATCGGCGCGCTGGATGCGGCCTACGAGATCGTGCTCGGCCGCTCCGGCACGCCGGTCCGGCCCGCCCTGCCCGCAGCCTGAGAAGCGGCAGGACCTGAGCGGACGTCAGGCAACCCGCAGCGCGTGGGCCGACCGGTCCCCGGCAGGGACTTGAGGCCCCTGCTGCCGCACCCGCGCCGTACGGAGACTGGCAGAGCAACCCCGAAGGAGGTCCGCACATGCCCACCATCACCGTCGGCCTCGACGGCTCACCGCAGAGTCTCGCCGCCGCCGACTGGGCCGCCCGCGAAGCAGAGCAACGCGGGGCAGCGTTGTGCCTGCTGCACGCCTGGGAACAGCAGTCCCACCTGATCCCGGCCCTCGCCTCAGTTCCCGCCCCGGGCGCGATCGACACGCAGCACGCGTGGGGCAAGACCCTGCTGCACGACGCGCAGTCCCGGCTCGCACGCCGCCACCCCGGTCTGGACATCGGCACACAGCAGACCGGGGGCCGGCCGGTCGCTGCCCTCCTGGCCGCCGCGGAGGAGGCCGACCTGCTGGTCCTCGGATCCCGGGGGCTCGGCACGGTCGCCGGGTTCCTGGTCGGGTCCGTCTCCCTCGCCGTCGTGGCCCGTGCCGCGCGGCCCGTCGTTCTCGTCAGGGCCGGTGAGCGCGCCCAGGACGAGCACCTGCCGGACGCCTCGGGCGGCACGTCCACCACCACGCCGTACCGCGATGTACTGCTCGGGCTGGACCTGGACAACCCCGGCGACGCGCTGATCGGCTTCGCGTTCGACGCGGCCTTGCGCCGTGCAAGCGGCCTGCGGGTGATCCACGGCTGGAGCCTGCCGGCCTCCTACGGCTACGGCAGCGCCATGGACGTCGGGCTGAACGAGGAACTGGCCGAGCAGGTGCGGCACGCGTTGACCGATGTGCTGCGGCCGTGGCGGGACAAGTTCCCCGGAGTCGAGGTGCATGCACAGGCCGTGATCGGCAGCGCCGGCCGTCACCTCGTACAGGCCGCACGCGATGCGGCCCTGGTCGTCGTCGGCCGCAGCGAACGCCACACACCCGTCGGCGGCCACATCGGCTCTGTCGCCCACGCGGTGCTGCAGCATGCCGCCGCACCGGTCGCGGTGGTGCCGCACGACTGATCTCCCGCAGCGCTCGCCGGCGACGTCAGTACAGGGAGGGCCACATCAGTACACGGAGGCGGGCCACGAACAGGCCACAGCGGTGATCACGCCCACGTCCAGCAGCACACCGACGCTCAGCCACGGGTCGAACCAGACCGCCTTGAGCACCAGGCCGCTCGACGCGGCGACCAGGGCGGCCGTGGGCCACCAGCCGGCGCCCGCCAGCACTCCGGCGCCGGCGACGGCGTACACCACCGCCGTGTACCAGGCCAGCACGAGCGCCGCGGCCCAGGCCGGGGCCGGGCGGACGCCCACGGCCGCCAGCACCCACGAGTGCCCGGGAGTGAACGGAGCCGCCGTGCCGGGCTGTTGCGGCGCCGTCCACACGCCGGGGTGCAACAGCCCGTGCACGATCAGGAACGCCCCCACCAGCAGGGTGGTCACGACAGGTCCTCGTGCGCGATGGGTTCGTGGGGCTCGGTGCCGCCCATGTCGAGCCGGAAGGGCGGGTACGTGTCCGTCATCAGGGCGGCGTAGGCGGCCACCCGCAGCACCCACCGGTTGAGCCCGAGGATCAGGTCGAACAGGGCCCGCGGGTACTTCTCGGTGAAGGCCAGGGTCACGGCGGCGATCACCGCCAGCACGGCGACCAGTCCGCCGTCCCACCAGCCGAGGTGGTAGCCGCCGAGGAAGAACCCGATGACGATGTAGTGCGGGATGGCCAGCAGCCACCACTTCACCAGCACCAGTCCCCGGGAGAGCCGCTCGGGGTAGGCGATGTCCAGCCGCGCGGGGTAGTCGGGCTCCTCGCCCAGGCTGAACGGCGGGTACCGGTCGGTGCCCAGGGCGGCGTACGAGTAGTACGCCACCCGCCAGCTCCAGCGCAGCACACCCAGGTTGAAGTCGAACAGGGACCGTGGATAGCGCTCGGTGAACAGGATGCTGAAGAACGCGATCACGCTCACCAGGGTGAAGGCGATCCAGAGGAAGAACAGCACCACGTAGTGCGGAATGACCAGGATCCACTTCACCAGCCACAGCCACCGGGACAGCGGCGCGTCGAGCACGGCGTTCACCTGCACAGGACGGTCAGGTGTTCCCGCCAGGGTCGTCATGGCGATCAGCTCCTTCGGCCCGTGGCGCCGCCGCGGCGACCTGGGCCCAATTCCAGCGTGCACGCCGAAGCTCGGCCCGGGCGAGGGCCGTTGGGGTCGACCAGGGGGCCGTCGGTCCCGGTCACGGGGCCTGCCTCAGCCGCCGTCCGACCGGCCGGCCCAGGTGTCCGTGAGACGGATGCCGGTGACCAGGTCGGGCCGGATGCGGACCGCGTAGTCCATGGTCTGCTGCACCCATGGATGCAGCAGACGCTGATAGCGGGCCAGCTCCTCGGGGTCGGTCACCAGCTGGGCGTAGCCGGTGGCGACCACGCTCCAGCCGAGGTGCGTGGCCGGGTCGATGGTGTCGGCCTCGTAGGCCACGACCACGCCTGAGGGCGCGGACTCGCGCGCGCGGGAGGTCAGGGCCGCACCCTCATGGGTGCGGATGACGATGTCACCGTGGTCCAGGATGTGGTTGACCGGCCGGATGGTCGGCAGCGCATGCCGGGTGAAGACGATCCTCCCCACGGAGAGGCTGCCCAGCAGCTGCAGCGCTTCGCCGCTGTCGAGCTCGATGCTCAGGCGCGGCCCCACGGGAACCGGGTGGGAGTTGTCGAGGCGCATGGCGGGTTTCCGTACGGGTCGGCGGCTCATTCCTGACCGTCCATGGAACCGTCCTGCCGCACCAGGGGTAAGGGCCGTTCGGCCCTCTTCCGCGTCCGGTCGGCCCGGGGGCCTCGCGAGCGGGTCCGACGGTGGGCCGAACGGATACCGGGGGAAGGAGACCGGCACCGGGATCGGGGCCGACCGGCCCTGGTCCTTGGGGCGGTCAGGGGCGAACATCTCGGAAACCGGCGCAGTCATGCGACGCGAAGCGCAGGACAAGGAGCATTCGATGGCGGACGGCGAGCGGCCGGGCCCCGACAGCCCGATCCGGGTCTTCCTGCTGGACGACCACGAAGTGGTACGCCGTGGGGTGCGTGACCTCCTCGACGACGAGCCGGACATCACCGTGGTCGGTGAGGGCTCCACCGCGGAGCAGGCCATGGTCCGTGTTCCGGCGCTCGGCCCGCAGGTGGCGGTGCTGGACGTACGCCTGCCCGACGGCGACGGCGTGACCGTCTGCCGGGAGCTGCGCTCACGCCTGCCCGAGCTGGCCTGCCTCATGCTGACCTCGTTCGACGACGAGGAGGCCCTGCTCGACTCGATCATGGCGGGTGCGTCCGGGTACGTCCTCAAGCAGATCCAGGGCTCCGACCTGGTGTCCGCCGTGCGTACGGTCGCCGCCGGCCAGTCCCTGCTCGATCCGAGCGCCACCACCAGGCTGATGGCCCGACTGCGCGGCGGGCAGCAGCAGGAGGAGGAACCCGACCCGCTGCCGGGTCTGACCGACCGGGAGCGGGAGATCCTCTCCCTCATCGGCGAAGGCCTGACCAACCGGCAGATCGGCCGGCGGCTGTTCCTCGCCGAGAAGACGGTGAAGAACCACATCTCCCGCCTGCTGGCCAAGCTCGGCGTGGAACGGCGCATCCAGGCCGCCGTCATCGCCACCCAGGCTCAGGCCCAGGACCGGCTCCGGCAGCAAGGCCACTGACACCCAGGGCCGAACGTCCCCTGCTCGCCCCCGTCCGGCCCAAGCCCCGCCCGGCCCGCCGTCAGCAGGCTGACGGCAGACCCGGACACAGCCGGGCAACCATCGGGAGGGCGAAGGACATGAGCGTACGCGTGGGCATCAACGGCTTCGGCCGCATCGGACGCAACTACCTGCGGCTGGTGCTGGAGCGGACCGAGAGCGGCACCGGTACACCCGTCGAGGTCGTGGCGGTCAACGACATCACCTCGCCGGCGGCGCTGGCCCATCTGCTGGAGTACGACTCCACGTACGGCAGGCTGCACCGCACGGTCGAGCACGACGACAGCTCCCTGACGGTCGACGGGCACCGCATCGCCGTGACCGCCGAACGCGACCCGGCCGCCCTCGCCTGGGGCGAGCACGGCGTGGACGTCGTCATCGAGTCCACCGGCCGCTTCCGCACCCGCGAGCAGGCCGGAGCGCACCTGAGGGCGGGCGCCCGCAAGGTGCTGCTGTCCGTGCCGGGCAAGGACGTCGACGCCACCCTCGTGATGGGCGTCAACGAAGGCACCTACGACCCCGACAGCGACCACGTCGTCTCCAACGCCTCCTGCACCACCAACTGCGTGGCCCCCATGGTGAAGGTGCTCGACGAGCACTTCGGCATCGTCAAGGGCCTGATGACCACCATCCACGGCTACACCAACGACCAGGTGGTCCTGGACGGCCCGCACAAGGACCCGCGCCGCGGCCGCAGCGCCGCCGTCAACATCATCCCCACCAGCACCGGGGCCGCACGGGCCGTCGGCCTCGTCCTGCCGGAGCTGGCCGGCACCCTCGACGGCATCGCCGTACGCGTGCCCGTGGAGGACGGCTCCCTGACCGACCTGAGCGTGGTCCTCGAACGGCCGGTGACCGCGGACGAGATCAACGCCGCATACCGGGAGGCCGCGGACGGTCCGCTGAAGGGCGTCCTGCGGGTCTCCGACGCCCCGATCGTCTCCCGCGACGTCGTCGGCGACCCCGCCTCGTGCGTCCTGGACGCCCCGCTGACCCAGGCGAACGGCGAGCTGGTCAAGGTCTTCGGCTGGTACGACAACGAGTGGGGCTACACCAACCGGCTCCTCGACCTGACCGAGTACGTCGCCGCCCGCCTGCCGCGCTCCTGACCGGCGGCGGGGCCCCGCGAACCTCGACGGTTCCGTACCGTGTCCTGCCCTGGACCGTTACCGTGGCACATGACCGGGCGGTCGGCCCCCGGCGTGGCAAGGGGAGCTGGAGGATCTGCGGTGGGAAGCCCTGAGGAGTCCCAGGCGGCGCGGGTGCGGCTGCCGCAGCTGAGGCTGGACGAGCTCCTGGAGGAGTTGCAGGCCCGCCTGGACGCGGCGCGCGGGACCCGCGACCGGGTGCACAGCCTTCTGGAGGCCGTGCTCTCGGTGGGCCGGGAGCTCGACCTGGAGCAGGCACTGCGCAGCATCGTGGAGGCCGCGGCGACGCTGGTCGACGCGGAGTACGCCGCCCTCGGCGTGATCGGTCCGGACGGCAAGCGGCTGTCGGCCTTCCACACGGTCGGGGTCACCGAGGAGCAGATCGCCAGGATCGGGCCGTTCCCCGAGGGGCACGGCATCCTCGGGGAGCTCATCCGCCACCCCGAGCCGCTCAGGCTGGCCAAGATCTCCCAGCATCCCGAGTCCTACGGCTTCCCGGCCCACCACCCGCCGATGAACACCTTCGTCGGGGTTCCCATCCGGGTGCGCGAGCAGGTCTTCGGCAACCTGTACCTGACCGAGAAGCGCGGTGGGGTGCAGTTCGACGAGGAGGACGAGTCGGTCCTGGCGACGCTGGCCGTGGCGGCCGGTGTCGCCATCGACAACGCCCGCCTGTACGAGGAGTCCCGGCTGCGCGAGCGGTGGCTGCAGGCGAACGCGGAGATCACCCACGACCTGATGTCCGGCCGGGCGCGCACCGAGGTCCTGCGCCTCATCGCAGAGCGGGCCGGGGAGATCACCGGATCGGCCCTCGCGGCGGTCGCGCTGCCCATGGAGGACACCGCCTCGCTCGCCGTGGAGATCGCCGTCGGGATGGACGCCGAGGCGCACCGCGGCCTCGTGCTGCCCCTGGACCGGAGCCTCATGGGTCTGGCGTTCTCCGAGGCCGCCCCGGTGACCAGCGAGGATGCCGCTCACGACGAACGGATCTCGCGGGAGCCCGTGCGGTTCGAGGGACTGGGCCCCGCCGTGGCCGTGCCCATCGGCACAGGTGAGCCCGGCCCGCGCGGTGTGGTCCTGCTGGCGCGCAAGGCAGGCCGGCCGATGTACACGGAGACGGAGACCGTGCCCCTGCAGGCCTTCGCCGCGCAGGCCGCCATCGCGATGGAACTGGCCGAACGCCGTCAGGACGCCGAGCAGATCGCGGTGCTCAAGGACCGTGACCGGATCGCCCGGGACCTGCACGACCTGGCGATCCAGCGGTTGTTCGCCACCGGAATGACGCTGCAGAGCGCGGGCCGTTTCATCGAGCACCAGGAGGCCGCCGAACGCGTGGTGCGGGCTGTCGACGACCTGGACGAGACCATCAAGATCATCAGGTCGACCATCTTCGGGCTGCGGGCCCGTGAGGGCGGTGCCGGAACCGGGCTGCGGGCGCGGGTGGTGCGCGTGGTCGGCGAGGCGGCCCCGGTGCTGGGCTTCGCGCCCAGCCTACGGATGGAAGGCCTGCTGGACACCGACGTGCCGCAGGACGTCGCCGCCCATGTGGAGGCCGTCCTCTCCGAGGCCCTGACCAACATCGCCCGGCACGCCGGCGCCGACCGTGCCGACGTCGTCCTGGAGACCGACGGCCGCGAGGCCCGGCTGACGGTCACCGACAACGGCGTGGGCATCCCGCCCGGGGGCCGCCGCAGCGGCCTGCGGAACATGGCCGAACGCGCCGAGCAACTGGGCGGAGCGCTGGACCTCGGCACCGGGCCCGCGAGCGGCACCGTACTGGCCTGGCATGTACCGCTGCCCCGGGAATAGCGGGCCCGCGTCTCCTCGTGACGACAGCCTCCTGACGTGAGCCCAGCAGGCCCTGTCGCAGGGGCCTTTCGGCCTCTGCACCCCTGCCCGCCGCGCGGGTGAGGCTGGTGGGGCCGGACCGGGAGGACGGCATACAGGAGGTGGCATGGACGCTTCCACCGCGGCCTCGGCCCCCGCGCTGCGCGCCGCGCACGAGCGATTCGTCACCGCGCCCCAGGCGCCGCCGGGCGTGCGCGGTCTGGTGGCCGAGTCATGGCGGCGCTGCGCCGCCACCGACGTACGGGCCGACGGCGGCCGGCTGCCGTCCCTGCGCACCACATCCGAGGAACTGGCCGCCTACCGCCGCACCCACCCGCTGGCCGGCGTGCTGCCCCTGTTCCGGGAGCTGCTGGGGACCGGGGCCGCGGACGACGGGCACATCTTCGCGGTCGGGGACGCGGACGGGACCCTGCTGTGGGTCGAGGGCGACCGCGCGACGATCGGACGCGCCGAGACCATGCACTTCGCCGAGGGCGCCCTGTGGTCCGAGCGCCAGGCGGGGACGAACGCCCCGGGCACCGCGCTGGAGTTGGCGCGCCCCGTGCAGATCGTCACCGGCGAGCACTACAGCGCCGCCGCGCACGCCTGGTCGTGCGCCGCAGCGCCCGTCCGGGACCCCGCCACCGGTCGTGTCCTCGGCGTCGTCGACCTCACCGGCGGCGCGAGCATCGCCACTCCGCCCGCGTTCGCCGCAGTACGCGCGGCCGCGCTGGCGGCACAGGCGGAACTCGCGCACCGGCCGTCGGCGCTGCTCGGCACCGACGCACGGATGCCCGGGGCCCGCCTGAGAGCTCTCGGCCGGGACAGCGCCGTACTGGAAACCGACGGACGCGTGCTCCAGCTCAGCCCGCGACACAGCGAGATCGTTGTCGCGCTCGCCCTGGCGGGTCACGGCGTGAGCGGAGAACGGCTCGCCGTCGACCTGTCCGAGCACGAGGTGCCCGCCTCCACGCTGCGCGCCGAGATGACCCGGCTGCGCGCGGTCCTCGGCCCCGACCTGCTCGGCTCACGCCCGTACGCGCTCCTGTGCACCGCTCACACCGACTTCGGCGACGTCGCCGAGCTGCTCGCCGGGGGACAGGTGGCCGAGGCCCTGGCCCGCTACACCGGTCCGCTCCTGCCGCGTTCCGACGCACCCGTCGTGGTGGAGCAACGGCGGTGCCTGGAACAGCAGTTGCGTGGCGCCGTGCTGGCCGCGGGCGACACGGCGCTGCTGCGCCGCTGGGTGGGCGCCGAGTGGGGAGCCGCCGACGCCCGCGCATGGCTGACCCTCGCCCACCGGCTGCCGGGCGGCTCGGCGCAGCGGGCGGCCGCCGCGGCCCGCGCCCGTGCGCTGGACTCCCGCCTGGCCGTCCCGCCGCAGGTCGCGCCGCATGCAGCGTGGTTGCAGCGTTCCCGCTCCTAGCGTTCGAGCATGACCCGATCGTCGTGTCCGGAAAGGGGACGATCATGAAGTACGAGCCTCCCGGCAGGCCCGGCAGTCCCGTGGACGTCGCGCCCCGGTACGAGAACTTCATCGGCGGCAAGTGGCAGGCGCCCAGCACCGGCCAGTACTCCGTCAACCTGTGCCCCGCGACCGCGAAGCCGGTCTGCGAGGTCCCGAAGTCGGGCGCCGAGGACATCGAACTCGCCCTGGACGCGGCCCACGCCGCCAAGGACGCCTGGGGGGAGGCCTCCACGGCCCAGCGCGCGGCCGTCCTGAACAAGGTGGCCGACGCCATCGACGCCCACCGCGAGGAACTCGCCGTCGCCGAGAGCTGGGACAACGGCAAGCCGGTCCGCGAGACCCTGGCCGCCGACATCCCCCTCGCCGCCGACCACTTCCGCTACTTCGCGTCCGCTATCCGGGCCGAGGAGAGCGAGATCACCGAGATCGACAAGGACCTGATCGCCTACCACTTCCACGAGCCACTGGGCGTGGTCGGCCAGATCATCCCCTTCAACTTCCCGCTGCTGATGGCCGCGTGGAAGCTGGCCCCGGCGCTCGCCGCGGGCAACACCTCGGTGCTCAAGCCCGCCTCCCCGACGCCGTGGTCGATCCTGAAGCTGATGGAGGTCGTCGGCGACCTCCTGCCGCCCGGCGCGGTCAACGTCGTCAACGGGCCCGGCGCCGAGATCGGCAAGGCGCTCGCCACCAACAAGCGCATCGCCAAGGTCGCCTTCACCGGCGAGACCACCACGGGCCGGCTGATCATGCAGTACGCGGCCCAGAACATCATCCCGGTCACCCTGGAGCTGGGCGGCAAGTCGCCGAACATCTTCTTCAACGACGTGGCCGCGAAGGACGACGACTTCCTCAACAAGGCCGTCGAGGGACTCGTCCTGTACGCGTTCAACAAGGGCGAGGTGTGCACCTGCCCCTCCCGCGCACTCATCCAGGAGGACATCTACGAGGAGTTCATGGGCCGCTGCCTGGAGCGCATCCGCGCCATCAAGCAGGGCGACCCCCTCGACACCGCGACCATGATCGGCCCCCAGGTGTCGAAGCAGCAGATCGAGAAGATCGCCTCGTACGTCGAGATCGGGCTGAAGGAGGGGGCCGAACTGCTGGCCGGCGGCCACCGGCCCCACCTCGACGGCGAGTTCGCGGACGGCTACTTCTACGAGCCGACCGTCCTCAAGGGCCACAACAAGATGCGGGTCTTCCAGGAAGAGATCTTCGGACCCGTCCTCGCCGTCACCACCTTCAAGGACGAGGCCGAGGCACTGGAGATCGCCAACGACACGCTCTACGGCCTCGGAGCCGGCGTGTGGAGCCGCGACGGCGCCCTCGCCTACCGCATGGGCCGCGCGATCAAGGCGGGCCGGGTCTGGACGAACTGCTACCACCAGTACCCGGCGGGCGCGGCGTTCGGCGGCTACAAGGTCTCCGGCATCGGCCGCGAGACGCACAAGATGATGCTCGAGCACTACAGCCAGACCAAGAACCTCCTGGTCAGCTACGGCACCAAGCCGCTCGGGCTGTTCTAGGGGAGTGCGGCGACATGTCCGAGAAGGTCGAGTACGGCACCGTCGGGCGCGTCACCGCCACGCGGGCGGCACGCAGGGCCATCGCGGCCCTGTGCGCCGCCCAGGGCGGGCCGGTGATGTTCGTCCAGTCGGGCGGCTGCTGCGACGGCAGCGACCCGATGTGCTTCCAGAACGGCGAATTCGCCCTGGGAGACGGCGACATGCTCGTCGGCGTGGTGGACGGCTGCACCTTCCACATGGACGCCGACCAGTACGAGGCGTTCGGCCGCCCCTTCTATGTCCTGGACGTCGCAGAGGGCGCACCGGGCGGATTCTCCCTCGCAGCCGGGGACGGGCTGCACTTCGTGACCCGGGTCAAGGCGCCCCGGAACAAGACGAGTTGAGGAGCAGATCGATGAAGGCAGCAGTGGTCACCGACTTCGGGAAGCCCCTGGAGATCCAGGACCTGCCCGTCCCCGAGCCCGGCCCCGGCCAGGTGCTCGTCAAGATGGAGGCCTCCGGCCTCTGCCACACCGACATCCACGCCGCCCACGGCGACTGGCCCGTCAAGCCGCAGCCGCCGTTCGTCCCCGGCCACGAGGGCATCGGCCCCGTACAGGCCGTCGGCGCCGGCGTCCCGGCCGACCTTGTCGGCAAGCGGGTCGCCATACCGTGGCTCGGCTCGTCCTGCGGCACCTGCCGCTACTGCGTCTCGGGCTGGGAGACCCTGTGCGAGAGCCAGGTCAACTCCGGCTACTCCGTGGACGGTTGCTACGCCGAGTACGCCCTCGCGAACGCGGGCGCGGTCGTCCAGGTGCCCGAGGGTGTCAGCTCCTTCGATGCGGCACCGCTGACCTGCGCGGGCGTCACCACGTACAAGGCGATCAAGGTCGCGAAGGTGGTCCCGGCCGAACGGGTCGCGGTCTTCGGCATCGGCGGCCTCGGGCACCTGGCCCTGCAGTACGCGCGCCTCGTCGGCGGCCTGGTCACCGCCGTCGACGTGGAACCCGAGAAGCTGGGCCTGGCCCACCGGCTCGGCGCCGACCAGACCGTCAACGCCCGCACACACGACCCGGTCGAGGAGATCAAGAAGGCCGGCGGAGCGGACGTCGCGGTCGTACTCGCCGCCGCCCCCAAGGCGTTCGAGCAGGCCTACAAGTCACTCAACCGCGGCGGACGCCTGGTCATGGTCGCCCTGCCCGCCGACGACGCCGCGATCAACGTGCCGATCTTCGAGACCGTACTCGGCGGCATCTCCGTCATCGGCTCCATCGTCGGCACCCGCCAGGACCTCGCCGAGGTGTTCGCGCTGCACGCGGCCGGACGCACCCAGGTCATCGCCGAAACGCGCCGCCTGGACGAGGTCAACGACTCCTTCGACGAGGTCCTCGGCGGACGGGCCGAAGCCCGGCTCGTCTTCGAATTCTGAGGTCCGCGACCCAGCGGACCACAGGGAGAGGCAGCAGATCATGCCCACCGTCACCGTAGGCGCCGTACGGGAGCGGGCGCCCGGCGAACGCCGTGTCGCCCTCGTCCCCGAGGCGGTAACTCTCCTGATCCGGGCCGGACTTGACGTCCTGATCGAAACCGGGGCAGGCTCCGGGGCCTGGTTCACCGACGCCGACTACACCGCCGTCGGCGCGACCGTCGTGCTCCCGGAAGAGCTGTACGCACGCGCGGACGCCGTCCTGTGCGTCGGCCCGCCGGACCCGGAGACCGCCGAGTCGCTGCGTGCCGGGCAGACCCTCATCGGCCTGCTCGAACCGCTGCGCCACCCCGCCCTGGCCGAGGAACTGGCCGAGCGCGGAGTACGGACGGTGAGCCTCGACCTGCTGCCCCGCACTCTCAGTCGCGCCCAGTCCATGGACGCGCTGACCTCCCAGGCCAATGTCGCCGGCTACAAGGCTGCCGTGCTCGCGGCCGACTCCTACGACCGGTTCTTCCCGATGCTGACCACCGCGGCGGGCACCATGCGCCCCGCGCAGGTCCTCGTCCTCGGCGCCGGAGTGGCCGGACTGCAGGCGATCGCCACCGCCCGCCGCCTCGGCGCCGTGGTCACGGCCTACGACGTACGCCCCGCAGCACGAGAGGAGGTGGAGTCGCTCGGCGCCCGATTCCTCGACATCCAGCACCCGCCAGGCACCGGATCGGGCGCCGGACAGGGCGGCTACGCACGGGAGTTGACCGAGGCGGAGCAGCAGGCCCAGCGAGCGGCGCTGGACGCGCACATCGCCCGTACCGACATCGTGATCACCACGGCCCAGGTGCCGGGCCGCAAGCCGCCGTTGCTGGTCACCGCCGACGCCGTCGAGGCCATGAGGCCCGGTTCGGTGGTCGTCGACCTCGCCGCGAGCGAACTCGGCGGAAACGTCGAGGTCTCCGAACCCGACAAGACGCAGGTCCTGGCGGGCGGCGTCACCGTCATCGGCGCCGGACGCCTGCCGTCCGCGATGGCGACCGCCGCGTCCACGGCCTACGCCCGCAACCTGGTCGCGCTGCTGCGCCACCTCGTGCACGACGGCGAACTGCTCTTCGACCCGGCCGACGAGATCACGGCCGCGCTCACGGGAGGAGCCCTCTCATGAACAACCTCGATCTCCTCACCGCGATCACCGTCTTCGTGCTGAGCGTCCTGGTCGGCGTCGAGGTCATCAGCAAGGTCCCCGCGACCCTGCACACCCCCCTGATGTCCGGTTCCAACTCGGTGCACGGCATCGTCGTCATCGGCGCCATGCTGATCGCGGCCGAGTCGCACACCTGGCTCGGCTACGTCCTCGCCTTCGCGGCGATGGTGTTCGGAGCGATGAACGTCGTCGGCGGATATGTCGTCACCGACCGGATGCTGGAGATGTTCAAGGCCAAGCCCGCCCCTTCCGGCACTCGTGACAAGGCGGAGGTGTGAGCACCATGGACACCGTCTCCAACGCCGTCCATTACGTCTTCCTGGCCACGGCCGCCTGCTTCGTCCTCGGCCTGCACCTGATGAACCACCCGCGCACGGCCCGCCGCGGCAACGCCCTGTCCGCCGGGGCCATGGCCGTCGCGATCGCCGCCACGGTGTGGCTGGTGGCCCACGAAGGCGCCATCAGCACGACCGGCTGGCTGGTGCTGGCCTCCGGTGGACTCGTCGGCGCCGCGCTCGGTCTGTACGCGGCACGCGAGGTCAAGATGACCGCCATGCCCCAACTGGTCAGCCTCTTCAACGCGGTCGGCGGAGGGGCGGCCGCGCTCATCGCGGTCAACGACCTCCTCCAGGCCGACCACCCGGCCGCGCTCGGGGCACGGGTCTCCCTGCCGGGCGCGTTGGACATCGTCATCGGCGCGGTCACCTTCTCCGGATCGCTGATCGCAGCGGGCAAGCTCCAGGGCGTCGTCTCCGGGGCGCCGGTGGTCTTCCCGGGAGCACGGCTGCTGAACGTGGTGCTGCCGGCCTCCTTCGTCGTCGGCACGGTCTGGCTGGTGCTCTCACCGGACTCCCGAACCGCCCTTTACGGGCTGGTGGCTGTCGCCCTGCTGTTCGGCGTGACGATGGTGCTGCCCATCGGCGGCGCGGACATGCCCGTCGTCATCGCCCTGCTGAACGCCTTCACCGGATCCGCGGTCGCCATGGCGGGCTTCGTCCTGAACGAGACCGCGCTGATCATCGCGGGCATGCTGGTCAGCTCCTCGGGCGGCATCCTGACCAAGCTGATGGCCGACGCCATGAACCGGTCGATCGCGGGCATCATGGTCGGCGGCTTCGGGACCGGCGACAGCGCCCCGGTCGCTGTCGGTGGAGCCCCCGCCCAGGTGCGGTCGGTCTCCGCGGACGACGTGGCCATCCAGCTGGCGTACGCGACCAAGGTCATCTTCGTCCCCGGCTACGGCCTCGCCGCGGCCCAGGCCCAGCACGAACTCGGCGACCTGGCCAAGATGCTCACCGACCACGGCGTCGACGTCAGTTACGCCGTCCACCCGGTCGCGGGCCGCATGCCCGGACACATGAACGTGCTCCTGGCCGAGGCCAACGTCCCCTACACCCAGCTGAAGGAGATGGACGAGGTCAACCCCGAGTTCCCGCAGGCGGACGTCGCTCTTGTCATCGGCGCCAACGACGTGACCAACCCGATCGCCCGCCGTCCCGGCAACGCGATCTCGGGCATGCCGATCCTCGACGTCGACAGGGCCAAGAGCGTCGTCGTCATCAAACGCTCGATGGGCCACGGCTACGCCGGCATCGACAACGAGCTCTACACCGACCCGAAGACCGGGATGTTCTTCACCGACGCGAAGAAGGGACTGAACGAACTGAAGACGGCCGTGGGTGAGTTCGTCGGCTGATTGATGGTCTGCGCGCCGGGGCCGCTCTCCGGGCGGCCCCGGCGGCATGCCCGGTCACGGTGCCTGCAGCAGCGGGATCAGGTCGGCGATCCGCTCCATCTGGTCGCCCAGGGCGCGCAGGCCGACGGCGGCCGGACGGCACACCAAGTGCCGGGCACCCGCGGCCACGTAGCGTGCCAACCCCTCGCGCACCTGAGCGCCGGAGCCGGCGACGACGGCCTGGATCTGCTCCAGCTCCTCAAGTGGCAGGCCGTAGTTGGCCCGTGCGTAGGCATCCAGCGCCCGCCGGCCGCGCTCGGCGTCCTCGTCGACGCGCACCGTGACGAACAGTGCCGCGGTGACGTCCTCGGGCGCACGGCCCACGTCGGCCGCAGCCTTGCGGACGTCCAGGAGCCCGGCCGTGTAGTCGGCGGGGTCGGGTGGGTAGGGCAGCCAGCCGTCGTACATCCGGCCGGTGCGGGCCAGCGCCGCGGGGGTCGCGCCGCCCAGCCAGACGGGTGGGCCGCCGGGGCGGTACGGCCTGGTCGTCGGCGGGATGTCGACGTACCGGAGGATCTCGCCCTGGAAGGAGCGGGCGCCGGCCCAGAGGTCCCGCCACAGGGAGACCGTCTCGTCCAGCCGGTCGAAGCGCCGCTGCCACGGCACCTCGGACAGGATGTAGAAGGGCCGCCCGAACCGGCCGGGAAAGCCGGCGCCCACGGTCACGACGAGCCGGCCGCCGGAGAGCAGGTCGAGCGAGGCCAGCGACTGCGCGGCCTGGATCGGCCGACGCAGGAACGGCAGCAGCGCCGCGGTGCCCAAGGTCACGGCGCCGGTCACCGGGGCGAGGACAGCCAACATCGTCAGGGCCTCGATACGCGGGCTGATCAGGGAGTCGTTGACGAAGAGCGAGGAGAACCCCGAGCGTTCCGCGCGACGCGCGAAGTCGATCAGTTCGCGGGGGTCGTCGGACGCGTCCCACTGGGCGTTGCCGGTCGGAAGAAGGATGCCGATGTCCATGTCGGCGATCCTGGCCACGGGCCCGGGGAGCGACAATTCCCCGCAGGGAATGGCAGCGACGTCCCGCGGCCGTTACAACAGGCCCGTGGACTTCCCCAGCGCGCTGCGCGAACGCCGTACCCGCCGCCGTGTCAGCCAGCTCGAGCTGGCTCTGCGGGCGGGTACCACCCAACGGCACCTGAGCTTCATCGAATCCGGCCGGTCCGCCCCCGGCCGCGCCATGGTCGTGCGGCTGGCCGAGTCGCTCGAACTGTCCCTGCGCGAGCGCAACGAGCTGTTGCTGGCCGCAGGCTACGCGCCCGTCTACCCCGAGAGCTCCCTCGACGCCCCGGAACTGGCCCCCGTCCGCACGGCGATCGACCACATCCTGCATGGGCACCTGCCCTATCCGGCGGTGGTCGTGGACCGAGTGGGTGACCTGGTCGCTGC
Source organism: Streptomyces sp. NPDC001157 (assembly GCF_053598255.1). NCBI lineage: Bacteria > Bacillati > Actinomycetota > Actinomycetes > Kitasatosporales > Streptomycetaceae > Streptomyces > Streptomyces sp. NPDC001157. The sequence continues at coordinate 281,225 of NZ_JBSFJW010000002.1, read as the reverse complement.
GAACAGCGCCTTCGGCCTGATCACCGAAGGCGCGTCGCCCGACCTGGTCGGTCCGGGCAAGAACGTCTACCGTCTCGCGCTGCACCCCGACGGTCTGGCGCCACGCATCCGCAACCTCGCCGAATGGGCACGGCACATCCTGGCCGCCCTCGGCCCCCTGCCCGAACTGCGCGCCGAACTCGCCTGCCACGTCCCCGACCTGCAACCCTCGGACGCACAGCTGGGCTTCGCGGTCCCGCTGCGCCTCGCGTCCTCGTACGGTGAGCTGCACCTGATGACGACCGTGACGACCTTCGCCACCGCCGTCGACGTCACACTCGCCGAGCTGAGACTGGAGGCGTTCCTGCCGGCCGATCCGGCGACCGCAGAGGCGCTCTCGGCGGCCGCCGGTGCTCAGACGGTGCCGTGACCGTCGCTCACGAGCCGGGGAACATGCAGTCCGCGGGCCTCCGGCACCCGACCCTGGAGGCCCGGGGGCACGACGCCATCGAGATCCGCGTGCCGCGCAGCTACGAGGAGTTCGGACACCGGCTCCGAGCCGAACGTGACCAGGTCGTCGAGGCGCACGGCGTCGGGCCGCGCGCGGAAGGTGATGCCCTGCTTCGCCACGATCTCCCGGATCTCCAGGGGTGGCTGGAGGACATGGGCGCCGTCCTCGGCCCACAGCCGCTCGATGGCCGTACGGCGTGCTGCGGCGTCCGCTTCCGTCCACTGGGCCGCGTAGCGGTGGGCCAGGTCGGGGTCGCTCCGGCCCCGATCCTCCGGCCCACGGACAAGGCCGACAATTCCCTCCGGGGAATGGGGGGTCGGGCGGGCCGGTTCACTCCTCCGGCACCATGTCGATCGCCCCGCACGGGCACTCGGCCGCGCACAGCCCGCACCCCTTGCAGTAGTCGAGGTCGATGGCGAACCCCTTGCCGGGACCCAGCTTGATGATCGCGTTGTCCGGGCAGACGCCGTAGCAGTTGTCGCACTCGAAGCAGTTGCCGCAGGACATGCAGCGCCGGGCCTCGAACAGGGCGGTGGACTCGTCGAGCCCCTGCACCACCTCGTCGAACGTCGAGACGCGGCGGGCGAGTTCGAGCGTCGGCCGTACGGAGGCCGGGGCGTCGGAGTAGTACCAGGTGTTGAGCCGGTCGGCCGACGCGAGGCCGTGCTTGGGGCCGGGGTCGTACGCCGTGCCGCGCAGATACGCGTCGATGTGGCGGGCCGCCTTCTTGCCGTGCCCCACGGCCACCGTGACCGTGCGCTCGGCGGGCACCATGTCGCCGCCCGCGAAGATGCCCTCCCGCCCGGTCATCAGCCCGTCGGCGACCTGCACCATGCCGTGGTCCACGGCCAGTTCCGGCACGTCCCGCAGCAGGGAGAGGTCCGAGTCCTGGCCGAGCGCCAGCACCACGCTGTCCGCCTCAAGCTCCTCGAACTCGCCGGTGGGCTGCGGGAATCCGGTCTCGTCGAGCTCCATCCGCTCGATGGTCAGCCGGCCCTCGTCGGCGTGCTTGATGGTGGAGAGCCACTTCATCCGCACGCCCTCCTCCAGTGCCTCCTCGACCTCGATGTCGTGCGCGGGCATGCGGTCCCGGGTGCGCCGGTAGACGACCACGGCCTCGGTTGCGCCGAGCCTGCGGGCGGTGCGGGCCGCGTCCATGGCCGTGTTGCCGCCGCCGTAGACCGCGACCCTGCGGCCCAGCAGCGGCCGGTCCTCGCCCTCCATGCTGCCCAGCAGCGTGACCGCGTCGAGGATGCGGGCGCTGTCACCGGCCGGGATGTAGGCACGCTTGCCGATGCCCGCGCCCACCGCCAGGAACACGGCGTCGAAGCCGCCGTCCCGTTGCGCGGCGAGCACGTCGTCGACCTTCGTGCCGAGCTCCAGCCCGACGCCCAGCGCCGTGATCCGGTCGATCTCGGCGTCCAGTACCTCGCGCGGCAGCCGGTAGCGCGGGATGCCGTAGCGCATCATCCCGCCGGGCTGCTCCTGTGCCTCGCGGATCGTCACCTCGTGGCCGAGCAGCCGCAGGTGGTACGCGGCCGACAGTCCGGCGGGGCCGGAGCCGACGACCAGGACGCGCTTGCCGGAGGTCGTCTCCGGCATGGGTACGGTCCAGCCCCGCCTGATCGCCTCGTCGCCCAAAAACCGCTCGATCGAGTTGATGCCGACCGCGTTGTCGACCTGGACCCGGTTGCAGGCGGTCTCGCACGGGTGATAGCAGACGCGGCCCATGACAGCGGGCAGGGGATTGTCCCGCATCAGCTGCCGCCACGCCGACTCGTAGTCTCCGCCCTCCGCGTGGAACAGCCACTGCTGGATGTTCTCCCCGGCCGGGCACGCCTGGTTGCACGGCGGCATCCGGTCGACGTAGACGGGACGTTCGGTGCGCCAGGCGCCGGTGTGGTTCGCCAGGCTGGAGCCGACGTTCAGAGTGATCGCGAACGGTTTGTCCTTCACGACGCCGCCTCCTCATGGGCGAGCAGCCCGAAGCGGGCGATGTTGCGTTCGGCGGTCCCCTGCAGACGGGCGATGACGTCCGTGCGCAGCGTCGGTTGGAAGAGGTGCGCGTACCGCTTCTGGGGGCGCAGGTACTCCTCGACCGGCAGGCGCCGCCGGATCGGTGTGACATCGGTGACCTCGCCGTCGAGGGCCTCGAACACCGGGAACAGCCCGGTCTGTTCGGCCAGCCGGGCGATGCGCACCGTGTCGTGGGACGCCGTGCCCCAGCCCAGCGGGCAGGGCACCAGCACATGCAGATAACGGGCGCCGCGCATCCCCATCGCCCGGTGCACCTTGGCCTCCAGGTCGCGCAGACCCGCGACGGTGGCCGTGGCGACGTACGGGATCTCGTGCGCCATCGCGATCAGCGGCAGGTTCTTGCCCTGCCCGAAGGGGGCGCCGGGCTCCTCGCCCACCGCCTGGGTGGTGGCGGTGCGGGCGGTCGGGGGAGTGGCACCGGAGCGCTGTACGCCGGTGTTCATGTAGGCCTCGTTGTCGTAACAGACGTACAGCACGTCGTCGTTGCGCTCGAACATGCCGGACAGACAGCCGAGGCCGATGTCGACGGTGCCGCCGTCGCCGCCCTGCCCGACCACGCGGACGTCGGTTCGGCCCTTGGCGCGCAGTGCGGCGGCGACGCCCGCGGCGACCGCGGGCGCGTTGCCGAACAGCGAGTGCAGCCAGGGCAGTTGCCACGAAGTCTCCGGATACGGCGTCGAGAACACCTCCAGGCAGCCCGTCGCGTTCACCGCGATCACCTTGCCGCCGGCCGCCCGCTGGGCCGCGTCCAGGATGTAACGGGCGCCGAGCGCCTCGCCGCAGCCCTGGCAGGCGCGGTGGCCGCAGGTCAGCGCGTTGGCGCGACCCGGATCGGCCTGGTCGGACTGCTGCTCGGGCCCCAGCAGCCGGTTCCCGGCCGCGAAGCTGCCCACCTGGTAGAACTTGACCTGCGGCGCGGCACTCATCGGTTGCTCCCCACATCGCGCAGGATGTTCTCCGCGGACGGACCGGACCGCCTGGTCTCAGCCATCCGCGCCAACTCCCGCTCCACCAGCTCTGTGTCGAGGTCCAGAAAAGTCAGCTCTCCGAGCCGGCCCGCGATCGCGTCGTCGAAGAGCCGGTGCAGGGACTCCTTGGTGATGGCCCGCCCGCCGAGCCCGGCGACCACCGTGTGCCCGTCGAGCAGGATCCCGGACAGCGCGGTGCGCACGTTCGCCGACACGATCCCGCCGACGCCGACCGCCAACGCCCGCTCCAGCACGAGCACTTGACGTGCCCTGCCGAGCACGGTCCGCACCGCGTTCAGGGGGAAGGGCCGGAACGACGTGATGGCCAGTGCCCCGATGCGGACCCCTTGCTCACGCATCTCGTCGACCACGTCGCACACCGTTCCGAACACCGAGCCCAGGGCCACGACGATCGTGTCGGCGTCCTCACAGGCGTACGGGTGGACCAGGCCACCGCTGGCTCGCCCGAAGACCGCCCGGAACTCGTCGGCCACCCGCGGAATCGTGTCCAGCGCCTGCATCTGTTTGGCGTGCGCCAGATAGCGCACCTCGGTGAAGGCGTCCGGGCCGACCATCGCACCGATCGACACCGGCTCGTCCGGGTCCAGGACCTGCCGGGGTTCGTACGGCGGCAGAAACGCGTCGACCTGCCCCTGCTCCGGTACCTCGATCCGTTCCCAGGCGTGGGTGAGCACGAAGCCGTCCATGCACACCATCACCGGCAGCGACAGCTCCTCGGCCAGCCGGAACGCCTGCGGATGCAGGTCGGCGGCCTCCTGGTTGTCGCGCGCGTACAGCTGGATCCAGCCGGAGTCGCGCTGCGACATGGTGTCGCTGTGGTCGTTCCAGATGTTGATGGGTGCGCCGATGGCCCGGTTGGCGACCGTCATCACGATCGGCAGACCCAGCCCGGAGGCGTTGTAGAGCGCCTCCACCATGTACAGCAGGCCCTGGCTCGCGGTCGCCGTGTAGGTACGGGCGCCCGCGGCCGAGGCCCCGATGCACATCGACATCGCGGCGAACTCCGACTCGACGTTGACGTACTCGCACGGCTTCAGCGCACCGGACTTCACCAGGCGGCTGAGCTCCTCGACGATGTGCGTCTGCGGCGAGATCGGATACGCGGCGATCACCTCGGGCCGGCAGCAGGCGACGGTTTCGGCGACCGCACGCGACCCCTCAGTCTGCTTGAGCATGCGCCCGCTCCTCCCGCTGGGCCTTGTGGACGTGGTCGTACGCTTCCCGGGCCGCGGCAGCGTTGGCCTGCCCCAGCTCCCCGGGGAAACGCTCCCGGACGGCGGCGGTGAGCGAGTCGATGCTCACGCAACCGGTGAGCGCGGCGAGTCCGCCGAGCAGGACCGCGTTCGGCACCGGCCGGCCGAAGTGGCGCACGGCGAGTGCGGTGGCCGGGACGGTGAGGGCATGGCCGGAAAGCTCGGCGAGGCCCAACTCGTGTACGGACAGCGGCGAGTTGATCAGCACGGCGCCGCCGGCCCGCAGCCCTTCGAAGACGTTCACCTGGTGCAGCAGCGTGGGGTCCTGGACCACCAGCGCATCGGGCCGCATGACGGGCTCGCGCACCCGGATCGGCCGGTCGTCGATCCGGCAGAACGCCACGACCGGCGCCCCCGTCCGCTCCGATCCGAAGCTCGGGAACGCCTGCGCATGGCGGTCCTCCATGAACGCCGCCACCGACAACAGCTCGGCGGCCGTGACGGCTCCCTGGCCGCCACGGCCGTGGATGCGAACCTGGAACACGGCACCTTCCCTTCCACGAGCCTTCTTGTCCTGGTGTCTTCGGGCGGGTCAGTCGTGCGGGACGATCACGACCGGGCACCGCACGTGGTGCATCACCGCGTGCGCGACCGGCCCGGTGTGCGCGCCCAGCCTGGCCGGACGGTTCCTGCGGCCCACGACCAGCAGCCCGGCGTCCTGTGCGGCGTGCAGCAACTGCTGGGCCGGGCGGCCGTTCTCCACCAGCGTCCGGACCTTCACCGTCGGGTACTTCTCCCGCCACGGCTGGAGCGCGGCGTCCAGTGCGGTTTCGGCGGTCTGCTGTGCGGCGGCACTCATCGTGGCCGCCGTGGAGGGCGGGGCGTACGGCACATGCCAGGTGTGCAGCACCTGCAGCTGTGCGGAACGCAGGGCCGCGCTCTCGAAGGCGAACGCGAGCAGTTCCTCGCACGGGTGCGCGATGTCCACACCGACCACGACGTCGCGATACGGCGTGCGCAGCGACGGCCGGCCCTCCGCGTCCGGCAGGTGGTCGTCCTCCGCGCTCCGGTCGGCCCGCACGAGCACCACGGGCCGCGCCACGCGGGCCACCGTCGCGAGAGCCACCGAACCGGCCATGAAGCCGCCGAACCCGCTGAACGCCCGGCTGCCCAGGACCAGCAGCTCGGCCTCGGCACCCGCCTCGACCAGTGCGTCCGCCGCGGGACGGGCGATCTGCTCGGCACTGAGATACACCTGCGGGTGACGCTCGCCCAGCTGATCCATGGCTCCGCGCAGAATCCGCCGAGCCCAGTAGCGCGGCGCATCGAGCTCGGGCAGCTGCGACGTGTCGGATTCCAGCCCCTCCCACGCGTGCACCAGACGCAGCGGCACGCCGCGCCGAAATGCCTCCCCGGCCGCCCACTCGGCGGCGGCAAGGCTCTCACGTGAACCGTCCAGACCTACGACAACGGGGCGAAGCACGGTCACCACCTCCCCGGCTCGTCGGCCGCCCGGCTCCGGGCGGCCCTCTGCACCACCAGCGTCCCGGCGGAGCCGCCCGCCCGGGCAGGGGCTGCGTGGCCTGTGGAACGGGCCGAACGGCCCTGGGATGTGCCGCAGGGGCCCGCAGCACAAGGAGAGCCCACCGGAACCCGGTACGGGGCCACTCGGCCCATGCCGAGGGCGGGCGGGTGCCCGACGCTGAAGGTGTCGTGCGACACGAGCACGTCGCGCGCCGCGAGCACAAGGGAGGACGTCATGCACGGCACTCCGCACATCGTCAGCGATGTGATGACCCGCACTGTCGTCGCCCTCGGACGCGGAGCGACGTTCAAGGAGATCGTGAAGACCATGCAGCAGTGGAAGGTCAGCGCCATGCCCGTGGTGGAGGGCGAGGGCCGGGTGGTCGGTGTCGTCTCCGAGGCCGATCTGCTGCCCAAGGAGGAGTTCCGCGACGGCGACCCGGACCGCTACACCCAACTGCGCAGGCTGTCCGACCTGGTCAAGGCCGGCGCCGTGACCGCCGAGGAACTGATGAGCGCACCGGCCGTCACCGTCCAGGCACACGCCTCGCTCGCACAGGCCGCCCGGATCATGGCGCTCCACAAGGTGAAACGGCTGCCGGTGGTCGACGACGAAGACGTGCTGCGGGGCATCGTCAGCAGGGCCGACCTGCTGAAGGTCTTCCTGCGCAGCGACCAGGACATCGCCGGGGAGGTGCGTCGCGACGTCGTCGACCACCTGTTCCCCGCCGAGGCCGAATCGATCCGGGTCGAGGTGCGCGAAGGCGTCGTGAAGCTCACCGGAAGGACCAGCGACACCGCCCTGGTGCCCATCGCCGCACGGCTGGTGCGGGCCGTCGAGGGCGTGGTGGACGTGGACTGCGCCCTCCTTGGCCCGCGCCGGCGTCCGGACCTCGACCCGGACCTGCCGGACACCGGGACGACCGCGCCGCCATCTGGAGTCGGTGGCGCGTCATGAGACGGCGCCCCAAGCGGCAGGTGCCGGGGGGACGTTGGGGCGCCAGGGCCGACCGGGCCCGGTCCGGGCCCGGTCGGCCCACGCGCGTCGAACCCCGGCGCGGGACGCTGGAAGTGGCGAAGAAATGGAGGAGGGAGACATGACTGGCATGATCGAACGGCTGCCGGGCTGGCCGACCCTGCCCGACCTGTTCGGCTGGGTCGAGACCGGTTTCCCCGGGGCGCACACGGTCCCCGGACTGCACGGCATCCGCATCGAAGAACACCTGGCGGACGAGAAGTACGTGCTGCGGGCCGAGCTCCCGGGCATCGACCCCGCGAAGGATGTCGAAATCACCGTCGCGGAAGGCGTTCTGACCCTGCGGGCCGAGCGCAGTGAGGAGACGACACAGAAGCACCGCACGGAGTTCCGCTACGGCACCTTCGCCCGCTCCGTCCGGCTGCCGGCCGGAGCCAAGGGCGACGAGGCCACTGCCGAGTACAAGGACGGCGTCCTGACCGTCACGATCCCGGTGCCCGAGACCAAGACGGGCACGAAGACCATCCCGGTACGGCAAGGCTGAGTGCCGTTGGCGCTCGACCACCCCGCGGTGCGCGGCCGGTACGCCGGCCGCGCACACGTCTGCCCGGGGCGGGACGGACGGCCGGGCCACGCGGCCGTTCCCGAGGCCTTTCGGCCCCTGACCGGAACATCTGGTTCCGGTCAGGCTGAAGGCACACGCAGTGGAGGGAGAGGAACCATGACTGTCTCCACCCGTATCGCGATCATCGCCATCGGCGATCCGGACCGGCACGACGACGGTGTGCCCCGAGCGGTGCTCTCCCGGCTGCGGGAGCGAGCCGGCGAAAGGCCACTGCCCCCGGGCACCCTGCTCGCCGCCTGCGACCTGGACCCGGCACGGCTGATCCGGCTGTGGGAGAACACGGAGCTGACCGTCGTGCTGGAGCCCGCCCATGCCCACCCGCGCCACCCCGGCCGCATCTACCGCCTCGAACTGGACACCGCGGCGCTGTGGCGGGCCGGCACGATGCGCCCCCACGGCCTGGGCGAAGCCGTCAACGTGGGCAGGGCGCTCGGGCGACTGCCCGGCCACCTGGTGGCGTACGCCGTTGACGGGGCGGACACCTCCCTCGGCCAGGGGCTTTCCGAACCCGTCGCCGCGACGGTCGGGCACCTCGCCACCTGCGTCGAGGCGGAGATCGCCCGCCATCGGGCCGGGGTCGCACAGGACCTGGTCGACCGGGCCCGGCCATGAAGGACGGGAAGGGCCCCATCCGCTTCTCGCGGATCCTGATTGCGCGGTGCGCGGCCGCCGGCCGCTTCCCCGCGTCTTCTCGGGGGCTCTTCCCGTCACCTCCACCACACCACGTGCACACCGGACACACCAGGGCCGATCGGCCCCGAATCCCGGCCCAGGCCGGTGAGGAGAAGGACGCCATGACCGCTGATGACCCGCGCCCGGCCGGCACCGCACCGGCCCACCCCCGGCCCGCACTGCTGACCTTCCTGGGCGGCGTGGGAACCGTCACCGGCAGCAAGTTCCTCATCGAGAGCGACCATGCCCGCGTCCTCGTCGACTGCGGGCTCTTCCAGGGCCTGGCCGACCTGCGTCGGCTCAACTGGCGCGGCCTTCCCTGCGACGCCGCCGACATCGAGGCGGTGGTCGTCACCCATGCGCACCTGGATCACTGCGGGTACCTGCCGCGGCTGTTGCGCCACGGGTTCCGGGGACGGATCGTGACGACCGAGTTCACCGCACGGCTCATGGAGATCGTGCTGCGGGACAGCGCAAAGCTCCAGATCGAGGCGGCACAGCACGCCAACGAGCACGGCTGGTCCAAACACCGGCCCGCGCAACCGCTGTACGACGACGCGGACGTCGACCGCACGCTCAAGCTCGTCGACACCGTGCCCGTGGGCACACCGGCCGACATCGCCACCGGTACCACCCTGACGCTGCACCCGGCCGGCCACATCCTGGGCTCGGCCTGGGCCCGGCTCACCCTGGAGGACGGGCACACCCTCGCCGTCAGCGGAGACCTGGGCCGGCCGGGACACCCGCTGCTTCGCTCCGCGGAGCCGTTCTCCGGGGCGGACGTCCTGCTGATGGAATCGACATACGGCAATCGGCGCCACGAGGAACAAGCGGGCCGGACCCACTTCGCGGACGTGCTGACCCGTACCCTCGCCCGCGGCGGCACCGTCGTCATCCCCGCGTTCGCCCTCGACCGCACCGAGGTCGTCCTGCACGAACTCGCGGAACTCCGCCGCCAGGGCCGCCTGCCCGCCGCGGTGCCGGTGTACGTCGACAGCCCGATGGCGCTGGCGGCCCTCGACGTCTACCGGGACGCCGTGCGCACCGGAGCTCCGGAGCTGCGCCCCGAGGTCACGGCCACGGGCACGGCCGCCCTGAGCCCCGAGCCGTTCCTGACGGCACGCTCCATCCAGGAGTCCGTCGAGATCGGCGCGTCCGGCGGCCCGGCCGTCATCGTCTCCGCCTCCGGCATGGCCACCGGCGGCCGCGTCCTGCACCACCTCAGGCGCCTGCTGCCCGATCCGCGCAACGCCGTGATCGTGGTCGGCTTCGCCGCCCGGGGCACGCGTGCCCGGGACCTCGTCGACGGCGCCAAGGCCCTGAAGATGTTCGGCGAATACGTCCCGGTGCGCGCCCAGGTCGCCGACGTGCCCCACTTCTCGGCACACGCCGATGCCGCCCAGATCATCGACTGGCTGCACGGTGCTCCCGCACCGCACACCACCTACCTGGTGCACGGCGAACCCGACGCGGCGGACGCTCTGCGCGACCGCATCGACCGCACCCTGGGCTGGACCGCCGTCGTGCCCCGCTCCGGGGAGCGCGTACTCGTCCGGTGACAGGCCGCAGAGACGTGTCGCACTGCCGCCGGCCCGGCCGGCTCGCGGGGCCGACCGGCCCATGCGGATCCCCTGGGTTTTGGCCAAGCTGGACCTACGGGGGTGTGCATCCGGCAATTCCGGGATTCCGTCCGTCAAGAGGGTGAGGTCGGACATGAAGGGCTACGTGTTCCACGGCCCAGGACAGTCGGCCTGGGAAGAGGTCGCAGACCCGGGTCTGGAGGAGGCCACCGACGCGATCGTGCGGGTCGACGCCGTCACCATCTGCGGCACGGACCTGCACATCCTCAACGGCGATGTGCCCGAGGTGCCCCCGGGCACGGTGCTGGGGCACGAGGCGGTCGGTGAGATCGTCGAGGTCGGCAGCGACGTGCGGACCGTACGGCCCGGCGACCGGGTCCTGATCTCCTGCATCAGCGCCTGCGGACGCTGCCGCTACTGCCGCGAGGCCGTGTACGGCCAGTGCCGGGGCGGTGGCGGCTGGATCCTCGGCCACCTGATCAACGGCACCCAGGCCGAGTACGTCCGGGTCCCCTACGCGGACCTCTCGGTCCATACGCTGCCGAGCGCGGTCGACAACGAGGACGCCGTGCTGCTGGCCGACATCTTCCCGACGGCCTACGAGGTGGGCGTTCTCAACGGGCAGGTACGTCCCGGAGACACCGTCGCCGTGGTCGGGGCGGGGCCCATCGGCCTGGCCGCGATCGCCACGGCCCGGCTGTTCGCCCCCGAGCGCATCCTCGCCGTGGACCTCGCCGCGCCCCGCCTGGAGGCGGCCAGGAAGCTCGGTGCCGAAGCGGTGGCCGACGCGACCGAAGCTCCGGAGCAGCTGATCGCCGACCTCACCGACGGGCTCGGTGCCGACGTGGTCATCGAGGCGGTCGGCGTGCCGGAGAGCTTCGAGCTGTGCACGCGCATGGTGCGCCCCGGCGGGCACGTGGCCAACGTCGGTGTGCACGGCAAGCCCGCGACCCTGCACCTGGAAGACCTGTGGATCAAGAACGTGACCATCACCACGGGGCTGGTCGACACACGCTCCACCCCCACGCTGCTGCGGATGGCGGCAGCCGGACGACTGCCCACCTCACAACTGGTCACACACGGCTTCCCGCTCGACCGCATGGAGGAGGCGTACGAGGTCTTCGCCCGCGCAGGCGAGACCGGCGCGCTCAAGGTGGTACTCGGCGGGCCGCAGCGCGAGGTCGTCCCCGTGTCGACGGCATGACGGAAGCCCCGGCAGTGTCCTTGTGGGGGCTCGGCCCAGTGGCCGTGCGGGCACGGGCCTGGGCCGAGCGGCCCCGAGCGGGGGCCGAACCACCCCTGCTGAGGCCGGGCTGCCGGTGCCACGGTGGGAGTGGAGCTCCGTGCCGAGCTCTGGCACAGACCGAAGAAAGGCGGTGGGGAAGATGGAGCTGCCCCTGGTCGTGGGCGTCGACGGATCCGACGGGAGCCTCGCCGCGGTCGACTGGGCCGTGGACGAAGCGGCCCGGCACGGACTGCCGTTGCGACTGGTGTACGCCTCGCTGTGGGAACGCTACGAGGGCACAGTGCCGTCCAACAGCCTTGAACGTCCGTCCGAGCAGGTGATGGCGGACCACATCGTCGCCTCCGCCGCGGAGCGCGCTTGGCGGCGCAACCCCGACGTGAAGGTCACCACCGAGGTGCTCCCCGATGAAGCGGTCTCCGCGCTCCTGCATGAGGGCAACAACGCCTCCGTACTGGTGACCGGCTCGCGCGGGCGCGGCGAGCTGGCGGGCCTGCTGCTCGGCTCGGTCGGGCTGGCCGTGGCCGCCCGCGCCCACGGCCCGGTGATCGTCGTCCGCGGCGACAAGGCCGGCCTCGCGGGCACCCACGAGCGGATCCTGCTCGGCGCGGGGGAGCCGGCGACCGGCGGCGAGGCCGTGCGGTTCGCCTTCCGCGAGGCCCAGGCACGCGGCTGCACCCTCGACGTCGTGCGCACCTGGCGCTGTCCCGCCCACGAGAGCGCCGACGACCCACGGCTGGCGGAGGACCCCGCACACCGCCACGAGGAGCAGGCGGCCGCGCTGCTCGACACCCTGCTCGCAGACGCGATCGCAGACCACCCGGGGGTCCTGGTGCGCCGCGTCATGGTCGAGGGGCCGGCCCGCAAGGTGCTGCTGCACCGCTCGGCGGCCGCGGACCTGGTGATCGTCGGGGCACAGCGCCGTACCGGCCACGGCGGCCTCCAACTCGGCCGGGTGGCACACACGTTGCTGCACCACGCCGACTGCCCGGTGGCAGTCGTGCCGCAACAGGTGTGACCGTGCGGCGCCCGCCCAGCGGCCTCGACTAAGTCCGCTCCGGTTCAACAGCGCCCCAAAGGGGCGCGGGAACAGCGCGATCAGAGGCGGCACCACCGGTCGTACGGGTTCGCGCTGCGCGCCACCACGAGCACTGGGGCGTACGGCTGAGGCTGGAGCGCGGTCTGACCGGGCGGTCTGCCTGCAGCCGGGGGAGACCGGCCGGCTGCTGCTCGGGGACTGACGGCGAACGCGCTCCGGGCTTGGGCCGGATGGCCCCGGGTCGACACCGGGCGGCCCATACCCGCTGGTCATGCGGGATGTGAGGGTGGCCGTGAGGAGCAGTCCGAGACAAAGGAAGCGGTCCGCGATGTACTGGAACGGTCACGACATGAACGGATGGGGCTGGTTCGCGATGTCGATCGGTACGGTCCTGCTGTGGGCTCTGCTCATCACCGTGGCCGTGCTGGTCTTCCGCACCCTGAACCGGGCCCCGGAGCCCCCGCACGCCCCGACCGCCGCCGCGCCCGAGCGGCTGCTCGCCGAGCGATTCGCCCGGGGGGAGATCGACGAGGAGCAGTACCGCCGGGGCCTGGCCGTGCTGCGCGGGGACGGCCCCACCCTCGCCGAACACTGACAGAACTGTCCGAGGGAGGTGCGCCCCATGTCGGCGCAACCGTTCGCCACGACGAACGTCACGGCTCTGGTGGCCGCCGCCACGGCCGCGCCCTCGCTGCACAACGCGCAGCCGTGGCGATTCCGCCATCACACCAAGGTCGGCACGCTCGAACTGCGTGCCGACTTCGAGCGCGCCATGCCGCACACCGACCCCGGCAACCGCGGCCTGCACATCGGCTGCGGCGCTGCGCTGTTCAACCTCCGTGTCGCCGCGGCCGACAGTGGCCTGCACGTCGACATCCATCTGCTGCCCGATCCCGCCGACCGGGAGCTGCTCGCCGTCGTGCATCTCGACGACACCCACCGGCCCGACCGCGACCTCGCGATGCTGTTCCCGGCGATCGCCCGCCGGCACACCAGCCGCCATCCGTTCCAGGACAAGCCGATCCCGAATGCAGTCCGGGACGCCCTGCGCGACGCCGCCCTCAGGGAAGGCGCTCAGCTGGCCTTCCCCGACGCCTGGCACGTGGAGTCGCTGCTGGAACACGTCCGCGACGTCGAGGGGCGCGACAGCCTGCACCCCGAGCGTCTCGAGGACGTCCAGCGGTGGACCCGCGTCGGTGCGGAGAGTGCCGGCACGGCCGTGGACGGCATTCCCGAGGAGGCCTTCGGGCCGCGCAAGCAGGGCGGCCGCGCTCCGGTCCGTGACTTCGCGGGCCGTCACGCCGTGCCCGGCCGTCCGGCGGCCGTCTTCGAGACCACCCCGCACCTGGCACTGCTGGGCACGCACAACGACCACCCCGACGACTGGCTGCGCGCGGGACAGGCACTCGAGCGGGTCCTCCTGCTGGCCACCCTCGACGGCCTGGCCACCTCCCTGACCTCCCACGCACTGGAGCAGGCGGACCTGCGGGAGCTGGCCCGCGACCCACGGTCGGCCATGGGCTTCGTGCACATGGTGCTGCGCCTCGGCTACGGGCCCGCGGGGACGGCGACACCACGCCGTCCCGTGCACGAGGTACTGGAGATCGGCTGAGCGCACGGCCGGGCCCACGAGAGGGCCGGTCGGCGCGTCCCCCGGGGCCCGTCGGCCCAATGTGGCCGAGGCCGGGCAGGCGAAGGCTGAGAACCGTGACAACCGCAGACGAGGGAGGGGCACCATGAACGGTCCGGTCGTGGTGGGAGTGGACGGTTCGCCGTCGGGTCTGGCGGCCGTGGAAGCGGCGGCGTGGGAGGCCGACCGGCGCGGAGTGGGCCTTGAACTGGCGCACGTCCTGACGTGGTCCGAGGAGTTGGTGCCGGTCGGTGTGGCGCCCTGGGATCCGGACGGCGGCGGGCTTGGGGACCGGGTGAACGAGGCACTCGCCGATGCCGAGTGGCGGGCCCGCCGGGTGGCGCCCGACTTGACGATCACGCGTGAAGTCCTCGTCGGCGAGCCGGTGACGGTGCTCGGGTCGGAGTCGCGCGCCGCGTCCCTCACCGTGGTGGGGAGCCGACCCGCGCACGGCAGGCGCGGCCGCCTGCACGGCTCGGTCGCCGGTCGTCTGACGGCCCAGGCGGGCTGCCCGGTGCTGGTGGTGTGCGGCAGGCAGAGCCGGACCGGTCCCGTCGTCCTGGCGCAGGAGGAGTCACCGGTGGCTCGCGAAGCCGCCGAGTTCGCCTTCGCGGAGGCATCGGAGCGCGGTGTGGAGCTGGTGGTCCTGCACCGGACAGCGGCCGTACGCGCCCTGAGCGGGCTGCGTGAGCGGTATCCGGATGTCGTCGTGCGCACCCGCCCCCTGCGGGGCCGCCGGCACCGCTCCCTGGTGGAGGCGAGCGTCGGCGCGCAACTCGTCGTGGTCGGTGTACGACGGCGGAACGGCAGTGCCGCCGCGCTGTCCGGCCCCGACGGCCGGACGATCCTGCGGCAGGCACACTGCCCTGTGGCTCTGGTCCCGTCCCCAAAGGGGTGATCAGTGCGTGGGTCGGTCGCCCGGCTGCGGCTGGTCCAGGTGCGTGGCGAGGACCGCGGCCTGCACGCGGCGCTGCACCCCGAGTTTGGCCAGCAGCCGGGAGATGTGGTTCTTGACGGTCTTCTCCGACAGGTAGAGCTGCTTGCCGATCTCACGGTTGGTCAGTCCGTCCCCGATCAGTGCGAGGATCTCCCGCTCGCGCGGGGACAGGCCCGCCAACTCGGGTGCCACGGCCGGGGTTTCGGCGGGTTCGGTGCGCAGGGAGCGCATGAGCCGGGCGGTGGTGGCCGGGTCGAGCATGGACTGGCCGGAGGCGACGGTGCGGACCGCCGAGATCAGGTCGGAGCCCTTGATCTGCTTGAGGACGTAGCCGGAGGCGCCGGCCATGATGGCGTCGAGGAGGGCGTCCTCGTCGTCGAACGAGGTGAGCATCAGCACGGCGAGTTCGGGCATACGGCTGCGCAGGTCCCGGCAGACGGAGATGCCGTCGCCGTCGGGCAGCCGGACGTCCAGGACGGCGACGTGAGGGCGCACGGCGGGTGCGCGGACGAGGGCGTGCGCGACGTTCTCGGCATCGCCGACGACGCTGATGTCGGGTTCGCCGTCCAGCAGGTCGGCCAGCCCGCGTCGGACGACCTCGTGGTCGTCGAGCAGGAAGACCCGGATGGGGTCCTCCGCCGTGAAGGTACGTGCCTCGGTCATGTCGGCCCCTCGTTCCCCGGATGTATGACGCACGGGCTGCGGGCCGCACGTCACGACGATCATCACCTGCGGGGGCCGGACGCACTAGGGCCGACCGGCCCCACTCGTCGCCACCGTACGCCGACCGGCCCGTGGCCCGAAGAGAGGCGGCCGCCTCTCCCGTGGACGGCAATCTGGTGAGACCTTTTAGGTGTGTCCGTCCTCATTGCACCCGTAAGGGGGTGTGGCCGATGCGAAAGGTCAGACACGCGAAGGTCCTGGTGTGGCGCTGGCGGAGCAACCCGCTGCGGCGGCGCAGCGATGTGGTGGAGGCGTGGATCGTGCTGGCCGTCTGGACGGCCGCGACGGCCGGAGCGGTTGCCGCGGGGACGGTCGGGGCGCAGGCCGCGCAGCGCGTGGTGAACGAGGACCGGGCGGCCCGTCGGCCGGTGTCCGCGGTGGTCGTGAAGACCGTGGCCGGAAGCGGGCGGGACGTCGTCACCGGGGTGCGCTACGACCGGGTGCTGGCGACGGTGCATTGGAGCGACGGGAAGGGCCCGGTCCGTACGGGCACGGTGGACGTGAAGTCCACGGCGAAGCCGGGCAGTGAGGTCCGGGCCTGGACGGACGGACGCGGTCGCCTGGTGTCGGCGCCCGTGAGTGCCGAGGAGGCGGCGACACGTGTCGTACTGGCCGGGACCGGAGTCGGGCTGGCGACGGGGCTGACGGTTCTCGGCGGCGGGCGGCTGGTGCGGCTGCGCGTCCAGCGGCGGGCCACCGAGCGGTGGGGAGCCGAATGGGAGCGGGTCGAACGGGAGTGGGGGCACAGGACTGGCTGAGACGACGGGCGGGCGGCCGGGCTGGTGGCGCCGATCAGATCGCCGGCCGGTCCCGTCCGTCGAGCCCGTCCGGTCCGTCGAGCGCGAATTCCACGTCCACGACCCCCTCGACCGCCCGGACCAGGCGCGCGGCCACCGGCACGAGGGAGGCGTCGCGGACCCGGCCGCCGAGCGTCACGACCCCGTCGCGGACCTCGACCCGTACCTCCGAGAGCGGTGTGGTGAACAGATACGAGACGATCTCCCGCCGAACCTCCTCGGCGATCTCCTCGTCGTCCCGCAGGAACACCTTGAGCAGGTCCGCCCGGCTGACGATGCCCTCCAGCCGCCCGCCGTCGTCGACCACCGGCAGACGCTTGACCCGGGCGCGGGCCATCTCCCGCGCCGCCTGCGCGAGCGTGGCGTCCGCCCGGATGGTGAGGGCGGGTGAGGTCATCAGCTCGCCGGCGGTGACCGAGCCAGCCTTCGCGAGGTCCGACAGCCGCCGCAGCTGCGTGTACCGGTCGGGATCGCTGTCGCGGAACTCCTCCTTGGGCAGCAGATCGGCCTCGGAGACCACCCCCACGACCCGGTTCCCGCCGTCCACCACGGGTACCGCACTGACCTTCCGGTCCTGCATGGTCCGCACGATGTCCTTGAAGGCGGCCGTGCGGCCGACTGCGGCGACGGTGCGGGTCATCACGTCACTCACGATGTGCGGGAACGCGTGCACAACGCCTCCTTGATCGCCTCGGTTCTCGCGGCCGCGGGCGGGTTTCACCGCCCGTCGCCGCTGCCGTACGGGGCGTACAGGTCGAGCAGCCGTACCCGGGCCGCCTGCAGCCGGTGGGCCACGACCTCGCCCACCCATCGGGCAATGGTCCGTCCGAACTCGGGATCCTCTTTGCAGATCGTCCGCACGGTCGTGGCGTCGAACTCGTACGCACGCAGCGGCGAAGCGGCCTCGGCGCCGAGGTGCCAGGTGTAGGGGGCGAACAGCCAGGACCAGCCGAGCAGTTCGTTGTGCCCCAGGGACTCGATGACGGCTGCCCGGCGGCCGGGCACCCGCATGTCGAGATCGACCGTGCCGGTGCGGATGATCCAGAACCGGTCGGCGTGACCGCCCTCCTCGAAGAGCCGGGTGCCCTCGGGGAACGACACCTCCCGGGCGATCCGCATCAGCCGCTGCCGGTGCTCGGCAGGCAGCGCCCGCGGCATGCTCGTGGTTGCGGGAGCGTTCATGGCGTGCCTCCACTCAGGCGTACGGGGCTACCACTCCAGGGTGTGCGCGCGTCCCCGAACGGGCCAGGGGCCACCCGGCCCCACGATCGGGCCGACCGGCGGTGCGCACCACCCCTGTGGCACCCTGTGCCGCCCGCCCGCCCGCAGTTCGATGGTGGTGAGAGAGCCACCCGACGAAGCGGAAAGGGGGCAACATCATGGGTACGAGCCTGACTCCGGAGTTCTGGCGGCAGTCCGCCGTTCTCCTGGTGATCGCCATGGCCGTCACCTTCGTGCTCAGCGCGGCACTCGACGCGCTGGTCCTGCGGGCGCAGCAGCGCCGTGCCGCACGGCGCCCGTCGGGCACGGGGACGACCGGAACGGCCCCGCGCCGGCCGGAGCGGACCGTCGTGCGCATGCCCGTGAAGAGCTGACACGGTCTAGCCTTTGCGGCCCCACTCCCGATAGGCGGCCACGGCGGTCGGCAGCGTCGGAAAGATCAGGTCCCTGCCCACCGCTTCGGCCAGCCCGTACGCCTCCAGGTCGTCCAGGAGGTCCTGCTTGACCCGCGCGAGGGCGAACACGACGCCGCGGCGGGTGAGTTCGCGGCGCACCTCGTCGACCGCGTCCAGGGCGGTGATGTCCACCTCCACGTTCGCCTCGGTGTTCAGGACGAACCAGCGGACCGGGGTGGTCTGTTCGTCCACCGCGGCCAGGGCCCGGCGGTGGAAGTCCTGCGCGTTGGCGAAGAAGAGCGGGGAGTCGTAGCGGTAGACGAGCAAGCCCGGGATGGTGCGGGCCTGCGGGTAGTCGTCCACGTCGTGCATGCCGGCCACACCGGGCACCAGCCCCTCGACGGCGTCGTGGGGACGCGCCACGCGGGTCAGCAGCTCCGCCACGGACAGGCCGACGGCGACGATCACGCCGTAGAGGATGTCCAGGGTCAGCACCCCGGCCAGGCAGCCGAGAGCCAGCAGCAGTTCGCGCCGCCGGAAGGAGGCCAGTCGGCGAAAGCCCGCGAGGTCGATCATGCGGACGGCGGCATACACCACGAGCGCACCCAGCACCGCCGACGGGGTGCGGGAAAGCAGCGGGCTGAGGAAGAGCAGGACGGCCAGCACTCCCGCGCCCGCGACCAGGGAGTACGCCTGGCTGCGGGCGCCGGCCGAGGAGGCGAGCGCGGTGCGGCTGGCGCTGCTGCTCACCGGGAAGCCGTGCAGGCATCCCGCTCCGAGATTGGCCGCGCCCAGCGCCAGGAACTCCTGGTTGGGATCGAGCGCCGGGCCTTCGTCGTCGCGGCCGGTGAAGGCCCGTGCCGTGAGGATGAAGTCGGTGTAGGCCACCAGGAGCACACCGAGGGCGGGCAGCACCAGGTGCGGCAGCTCGGTGAGGTCCGGCAGCGCGAGGCCGGGCAGCCCGGACGGGACCTCGCCGATCGTCTTGATGCCGTACCGCTCGTCGAGGTCGAAGGTGGCCACGGCCGCGGTGCCCAGCACCACCGCCAGCAGCGGACCGGGCACCGCACGGGCCAGCCGTACCACTGTGAAGAGGAAGGCGAGGGTGACGGCGGAGAAGAGCACCGTGGGCGCATGCGCCTGGCCCAAGTGACGTACGAACGACCACAGTTGGGGGAAGAAGGCCGAGCCCGTCGTGGACACTCCGGTCAGCTTGGGGAGCTGGTCCACGATCATGATCAGGGCCACGCCCGCCAGATAGCCGATCAGTACGGGACGGGACAGCAAGTCGGCGACGAAGCCGAGGCGCAGTGCCCTTGCCGCCAGGCACAGCAGTCCCACGGTGACGGCGAGGGCGGCGGCCAGCGAGGCGTAGCGGCCGGGATCCGAGCCTGCGAGCGGGCCCACCACGGTCGCCGTCATCAGCGCCGTGGTCGACTCGGGGCCCACGGAGAGCAGCCGCGACGAGCCCAGGAGGGCGTAGAGGGCGAGGGCGGGCAGGATCGCCCACAGCCCGGCGACCGGCGGCAGACCGGCCACGCCCGCGTACGCCATCACCTGCGGCACGAGATAGGCGGCCACCGTCACCCCCGCCAGCAGGTCCCCGCGCAGCCACGCCCGCCGGTAGCCGAGCAGCGCGGCGAGGCCCGGCAGCACCCGGGGCCAGGCCCAGGGGCGACCGAGGAGCGTGCCGATCCCGGGCACGGCCCGCCACCCTGCGGATCTTCGGACCATGGCCCGCCTTTCGCCGTCTGACCTCAGGATCCCCCAGCCGGACACACCCCGGCAGCACTCTCCCGGACATGGGGCCGGTCGGCCCCGGCTCAGGACCAGCGGCCCCTGCACACCGACCCCTCATGGAGCCGACGCTGGAAACGGATCAGACCTGGAGGTGGAGATCATGATGCCCCGTACCGTGACCGTGGGTCTCGACGGTTCCCCCGAGAGCCGGGCCGCCGCCGAATGGGCGGCCCGCGAAGCGACTCTGCGTGGCCTCACACTCAAACTGGCGCATGTCTGGGAGGCCGTGCCGGACCCCATCGCGCAGGCGCCGCTGCTCGGTGCCGAGACGCTCCAGCACTGGACCGAGCGTGTTCCCCGTGAAGCCGCCGAAGGACTGCGGCTGCGTCACCCCGGCCTCGAGGTGACCACCGAGCAGTTCACCGGACGGCCCGCCGAGGTCCTGGCCCGCGAGGCGAAGGAAGCCGAGCTGCTCGTCCTCGGTTCCCGGGCCATGAGCGGGATCGGCGGCTTCCTGGTCGGCTCGGTCGGCTATGAGGTCGTGGCCCACGCGAACCGTCCGGTGGTCCTGGTGCGCGCCGGGGAACAGGCCTTGGACGAGCACGGGAAGGACCCGGCGGGCATCCCGTCCACCGCGGCCCCCTACCTGCCCGTGGTCCTCGGCCTGGACACCGACTCGCCCGACGAGGCACTGATCGGCTTCGCCTTCGACGCGGCCGTCCGCAGGGCCACGTCCCTGCGGGTCGTACACGGCTGGAACCCGTCGCCGTACATCGCCTACGGCGTCCCCGCGGACATGGAGGGCCACCGGAAGCTGGCTCAGCAGGAGGCTGCCGCCCTCACCGAGGTCATGCGTCCGTGGCGGCAGAAGTTCCCGGACCTCTCCATCACCGAGGAGTCCCACTACGGCAGCCCCGCGAGCTACCTCGTCGATGCCTCCGCCGACGCCTCCCTGGTCGTCGTCGGCCGGCGCCACCAGCGTGCGCCGCTGCGGCCGCACATCGGCCCCATCACGCACGCCGTCCTGCACCACGCCACCGCCCCGGTCGCCGTCGTGGCCCACGACTGACGCACACCCCTCTGACAGGAGCTGAACGACCATGAAGGCAGCAGTCGTACGAGCCCTCGGCGCCCCCCTGGTCATCGAGGACCGGCCCGACCCCGAGCCGGGCCCCGGCCAGGTCAGGGTCCGCGTCGAGGCGTCCGGGCTGTGCCACACCGACATCCACGCCGCGCACGGCGACTGGCCCGTCAGGCCGAACCCCCCGTTCGTGCCCGGCCACGAGGGTGTCGGCCTCGTCGAGAAGCTCGGCGAGGGTGTCACCCACCTGTCCGTCGGGCAGCGCGTCGCGGTGCCCTGGCTGGGCGGCGCCTGCGGGCGGTGCGAGCACTGCCTGTCCGGCTGGGAGACGCTGTGCGAGCAGCAGGTCAACACCGGGTACGGCTGCGACGGCGGGTACGCCGAGAAGATGCTCGCCCGGGCCGACTTCGCCCAGCCGGTGCCGGACGGCGTCAGCCCCTTCGAGGCCGCCCCGCTGACCTGCGCCGGCGTCACCACGTACAAGGCCCTCAAGGTCGCCGGCGTACGGCCCGCCCAGCTGGTGGCGATCTCCGGCGTCGGCGGGCTCGGACACCTCGCCGTGCAGTACGCGAAGATCGCCGGTGCGCGGGTCGCCGCGATCGATGTCACCGACGAGAAGCTCGCACTCGCCGCCGAACTCGGCGCCGACATCGTGATCGACGCCCGCAAGGACGACGTCGCGAAGGTCCTCAAGGCGCACGGGGGAGCGCACGCGGCCATCGCGCTGGCCGTGCACCCGGCCGCCTTCGAGGCCGTCAACTCCGGCCTGCGGCGCGGCGGCAAGCTCGTCATGGTCGCGCTGCCGGCGCACGGGACCATCCAGGTCCCGATCTTCGACACCGTCCTCAACGGCACCTCGGTGATCGGTTCGATCGTGGGTACCCGGCAGGACCTCGCCGAGGTCTTCCAACTGCACGCGGCGGGCCGCACGAAGGTGGAGTACGAGACCCGCCCGCTGTCCGCCGTCAACGAATCCATCGACGAGGTGCTGCGCGGCCAGGTCAAGGCCCGCATCGTGTTCGACCTCGGTACGGAAGGGTGAAAAAGATGGAACTCCCGCTGGTCGTGGGCGTGGACGGCTCCGAGCCGAGCCTGCGTGCCGTCGACTGGGCGGCCGACGAGGCCGTGCTGCGCGGGGTGGAGCTGCGGGTCGTGTACGCCTCGCTGTGGGAGCGCTACGAGGGCAGTACCCTCGCCACGGACCTCGGGAAGCCGTCCGAGGCGGTGCTCGCCCAGGACGTCGTCGACCACGCGGCCCGGCGGGCGCACGAGCGCCATCCGGATCTGAAGGTGGCACCGGTGGCGGTGGCGGAGGAGCCCGAGTACGCCCTGGTGCACGAGGGGCGCCAGGCCTCCGCGCTGGTGGTCGGCAGCCGTGGCCGCAGCGGCATCGCGGAGTTCCTGCTCGGCTCCGTCAGCCTGTCCGTGGCCGCGCACGCCGACTGCCCGGTGATCGTGCTGCGCGGCAGCCACGACAATCAGGCGGTGCCCGGCACCCACGGACGTGTCCTCCTGGGCGTCGGCGAGGACGGTGCCGAGTCCTCGGCCGTGCGCTTCGCCGTCGACGAGGCGCGCCGTCGCGGGGCGCGTCTGGAGGCCGTACGCGCGTGGCGGTGCCCCGCGCACGAGAGCACCGACCACCCGCTCATGGCCGGGGAGCCTGCCCGCCTGCACGAGGAGCGGGCCGTGGCAGCGTTGGAGGGAGCGCTGCACGACGTGCCGGCGGACGCCGACGTGCACCGCCGCACCGTCGAGGGCCACGCCCGCAGGGTCCTGGCGGACCTCTCGCACGACGCCGACCTGCTGGTCGTGGGTGCCAGGCGGCGCGAGGGGCGCTTCGGGCTCCAGCTCGGCCGCGTCGCCCACGCGGTACTGCACCACTCCGCCTGCCCGGTCGCCGTCGTACCGCAGCGGGCGTGAGCGCCGTGCCGGGCTTACAGGTTCGCCGCGTGATCGGGGACGTACGTCTGCAGGTCACGCGGCGAGCGCTGGTAGCCGGTCGACTTCGGCCGGTCCGGCAGCTCCAGCACAGGCGGCGGCACGTCGTGATACGGCAGGGAATCCAGCAGATGGGCGATCATGTTCAGCCGTGCCCGGCGCTTGTCGTCGCTCTCCACGACGAACCACGGTGCCTCGGTGATGTCGGTGTGCACCATCATCTCGTCCTTGGCCCGGGAATACGCCTCCCAGCGGGTGATCGACTCCAGGTCCATCGGCGACAGCTTCCAGCGCCGCAGCGGGTCCTCGAGCCGCCGCCGGAAGCGCTCCTGCTGCTCGGTGTCGCTCACCGAGAACCAGTACTTGCGCAGCACGATCCCGGCCTCCACCAGCATCCGCTCGAAGATCGGGCACTGCCGCAGGAAGAGCTGGTGCTCCTCCTTGGTGCAGAAACCCATCACATGCTCGACCCCGGCCCGGTTGTACCAGGACCGGTCGAACAGCACGATCTCCCCGGCGGCCGGCAGATGCTCGATGTACCGCTGGAAGTACCACTGGGTGCGCTCGCGCTCGGTCGGCTTGGGGAGGGCCGCGATCCGGGCGACACGGGGGTTGAGGTGTTCGGCGACCCGCTTGATGGTGCCGCCCTTGCCGGCCGCGTCCCGGCCCTCGAAGACGACGACGAGGCGGGCGCCCTCCGCACGCACCCACTCCTGCAGCTTCGCCAACTCCGTCTGCAGGCGCAGCAGTTCCTTCTCATACGTCTTGAGCGGCACCTTCGCCGCCTTCTTGTCGGCCATGCCGCCTCCACCGCCCCGTTGCCCCACGCCGATGACTTCCGGAGTCCCTGATGCCCAAGGTCGAACACCAGAACAGCAGCACCGTACTGACCGACGACGAACTGCGCACCCTGGACGCGCACTGGCGTGCCGCCAACTACCTGTCCGCCGGACAGATCTACCTCATGGCCAACCCGCTGCTGCGTGAACCGCTGCTGCCGGAGCACATCAAGCCGCGGCTGCTCGGCCACTGGGGCACCTCGCCCGGTCTGAACCTCGTCCACACCCACCTCAACCGCGTCATCAAGGCCCGAGGCATCGATGCCCTGGCCATCTGGGGCCCGGGTCACGGCGGACCGTCCGTGCTGGCCAACTCCTGGCTGGAGGGCAGCTACAGCGAGACGTATCCGAACGTCGGCCGGGACGGCGCCGGAATGGAGCGTCTGTTCCGCCAGTTCTCCTTCCCCGGCGGTGTGCCGAGCCATGTGGCGCCGGAGACCCCCGGCTCGATCCACGAGGGCGGTGAACTGGGCTACTCGCTCTCGCATGCCTACGGGGCGGCCCTGGACAACCCGAATCTGCTGGTCGCCTGTGTGATCGGCGACGGTGAGGCGGAGACCGGACCGCTGGCCGCCTCCTGGCACTCCAACAAGTTCCTCGACCCGGTCCACGACGGCGCCGTGCTGCCGATCCTCCACCTCAACGGCTACAAGATCGCCAACCCGACGGTGCTGTCCCGGCTGCCCGAGCACGAGCTCGACGAGCTGCTGCGCGGCTACGGCCATTCGCCGATCCACGTCGGCGGCGACGACCCTGCCACCGTCCACCGCGCGATGGCGCGGGCGATGGACGACGCACTGGACCGCATCGCCGCGCTGCAGCAGTCGGCCCGCGAGGACGGCGTGGCGGAGCGCTCGCACTGGCCGGTCATCGTGCTGCGCACCCCCAAGGGCTGGACCGGGCCCGCCGAGGTCGACGGCGTGCCGGTCGAGGGCACCTGGCGTGCCCACCAGGTCCCGCTGGCCGGCGTCCGCGAGAACCCGGAGCACCTGCGGCAGCTGGAGGCGTGGCTGCGCTCGTACCGCCCCGAGGAACTGTTCGACGTCGACGGCCGGCCGGTCGCCGATGCCCTCGCCTGCGTCCCCGAGGGGAGCCGGCGGCTGGGCGCCACCCCGCACGCCAACGGCGGTCTGCTCGTCCGCGACCTGCCCGTCCCGTCCCTCGACCGGTTCGCCGTACCCGTCGACAAGCCGGGCGCCACCCTCCACGAGCCGACCCGGGTCCTCGGTGACCTCCTGGCAAAGGTCATGGAGGACACCTCGGCCCGCCGCGACTTCCGGGTCGTCGGCCCGGACGAGACCGCCTCCAACCGGCTGCAGGCCGTCTTCGACGCCAGTGGCAAGGCCTGGCAGGCTGAGCACCTCCCGGTCGACGAGCACCTGGACCGGAACGGCCGTGTGATGGAGATCCTCTCCGAACACACCTGCCAGGGCTGGCTGGAGGGGTATCTCCTCACCGGTAGGCACGGGCTGTTCTCCTGCTACGAGGCCTTCGTGCACATCGTCGACTCGATGGTCAACCAGCACATCAAGTGGCTGAAGACGTCAAGGCGGTTGCCGTGGCGCGCCCCGATCGCCTCCCTCAACTACCTGCTGACCTCACACGTGTGGCGCCAGGACCACAACGGCTTCTCCCATCAGGACCCCGGCTTCGTCGACCACGTCCTCAACAAGAGCCCCGAGGTCGTACGGGTCTACCTGCCGCCGGACGCCAACACGCTGCTGTCCGTCGCGGACCACGCACTGCACAGCCGGGACTACGTGAACGTGATCGTCGCCGGCAAGCAGCCCTGCTTCGACTGGCTGTCCATGGACCAGGCCCGCGCCCACTGCGCCCGCGGAGCCGGCATCTGGGACTGGGCGGGCACGGAGAACGGCGGCGAACCGGACGTCGTCCTCGCCTGCGCCGGAGACGTACCCACCCAGGAGGTGCTGGCCGCCGCCCAGCTGCTCCGCCACCACCTGCCCGACCTCGCGGTCCGCGTGGTGAACGTCGTGGACATGGCCCGCCTGATGCCCCGCGAGGAGCACCCGCACGGCATGAGCGACTTCGAGTACGACGGCCTGTTCACCAAGGACAAGCCGGTGATCTTCGCCTACCACGGCTACCCGTGGCTGATCCACCGCCTCGCCTACCGCCGCACCGGCCACAAGAACCTCCATGTGCGCGGCTACAAGGAGTCCGGCACCACGACCACACCGTTCGACATGGTCGTCCGCAACGACCTGGACCGCTACCGGCTGGTCATGGACGTCATCGACCGCGTGCCCGGGCTGGCCGTACGAGCAGCGGCCGTGCGCCAGCGCATGGAGGACACACGTCTGCGCCATCACGACTGGATCCGCATCCACGGCACCGACCTGCCGGAGGTCGCGGACTGGACCTGGAACGGCTGAGCGTGGACTTCACGACGGGGGCCGATCGGCCCATGCGTTTCCGGCTGCCATGACCGAGCCTGGGAGAAGGCCACGTCCCTCCGGTAGATCTTCGAGCCGAGAGACAAGGGGGTGTCGGGCCATGGCACGGACGCGTCCCACCCGGGTGAAGAAGGTGCGGTTCTGGCGGTGGCGGCGCAATCCCCTGCGCCGGCACAGCGACTCCGTCGAGGCCTGGATGGTTCTGGCCACCTGGATCGTCGCCCTGGTGGGCGGCCTGCTCGCGGGCTTTGCGGCGGATGCGGCCATGCTGGACAGCCTCGCCGCACGACGCGCCGTCGTGCACGCCGTGCCGGCCGAGCTCACCGATAACGCGGACAGGTCCGGGGCCGTGTCGACGGACGGCGGTGCCACGGTGTGGGCAAAGGCGCGCTGGACGGCCGCCGACGGATCCACGCACACGGGCCTGACTCGGGTCGACCCGAGCAGCACCGCCGGTACGTCGGTCACCGTCTGGATCGACAGCCGTGGCGAGTTGACCACCCGGCCTTCCACTGTGGCGGAAGCGCGTGTGGAGTCGGCTCTGACGGGCGCGCTGGCCGCGGCGGCGGCCGGCGGCGTGGCCCTGGGCTGCGGACGGGTGACACGGCAACGGCTCGACCGACGGCGCATGCGCGCCTGGGAGGCCGAGTGGGAGCTCGTCGGCCCCCAGTGGCGGAAGAAGATGACCGGATGACAGGCCCGACCCGGTCTCTCATGGGGCCGGGGCGGACAGCGAGGGCTGGTGGAGCCGCCGCCCGGGTGCTCGGGCGGTAGCCCGCCTTATGCCTTTGGGCCTTTACGGCGCGACGGACATGAGTGCTCCGCCGCGTCGGTCAGCGCTGTCCGGCCAGAGCATGGACGAGTTTCGTGACGTCCACCAGGCCGGTGTTCGGGTGGCCGTAGAGGTGGTAAAGGAGGCGGTCTACCTGGCGCAGACGGTGGCCGGCGAGCTGGTCGGTGAGGGCTACGACGGCGGCGAAGAGGGGAGACGACTCGTTGGTGCCGTTGCCGCCTGCCGTCCAGCCGGTACGGGTCGGGTCGTAGGACGAGTAGAGCCACAGGGCGCCAGCCGGGGATGCCGCCATGCTGATGTCCGGCGTGCCGCGGTGTCGGCCCACGACCGAGGCGACCGGGTTCTGGCAGGAGCGGGCGAAGACCTTGGAGTAGTCGCCGCCGCTTCCCGACCAGGCTTCGTCCGACTACACGCGGTTGCCCGTGTCGTCCAGGTAGAGCTCGGTGCCGCCGATGGCGGTGACGAAGGGGTCGCCGGCAGGCCAGGCCGCGTCCGCCCGGTTGGCGTGGCCGCCGCCGTCGCCGGAGCCGGCGGTGAGGGTGAGACCGTGCCGGGCGGCCTCGTGGAAGCCGTAGCGCAGGGTCGTGAGGCTGGTGCAGTCGCCGAGGTCGAAGCCGGGGAAGCAGGCCTCGCTGGTGGCCCGGCTCATGGAGACGACGTCGCCCCTGGCGTTCTTCGCCAGGTCGTTGATGGCACTCTGCATCTCGGGAATGCCCACCGGGCCCTCGGTCTCCGAGACGCCGGTCTCGACGAGGACGATGAGCGCGCGTCCGGGTCGGTGGGGTCGTAGGCCGGGACGTCGCCCCACTTCACCACGTCGACCTGGGTGTCGGGCAGCCCCCACTGCTTGTCGAAGACCTCCAGGTCGTGCTGGATGGTGGGGGAGCCGAAGGAGTAGTAGGCGGCGAGCAGCGGTACGGCGGAGTCGCCGACCATGATGTGCGCCTCGGCGGTCTCCATGCCCCACTTGGTGAGGGTGCCGCCCTGCTGGTAGCCGTCGATGACGGACTACGCCATGGCGGAGGCGGCCGGCGGGTCGAGCAGTGCGGTGAGCTGGGCCTGGGAGTGGTAGCTGTCCCAGGTGGAGAAGTCGGCGTACCTCGCCGAGTGACCGCTGCCGACCGTGTGCAGGGCGTTGTCGAAGCCCCGGTACGAGCCGTCGGCGCCGTACGGCACGGCCGATCCAGAGTCGGAAGCCCGTTCGCGGATCCGGGGTACGACGTCGACACCATGGAGCCCCGACGGCGCTGTCGACCGTCCGGTGCGCCTTGGCGTCGCGGCATCGGTCGGCGGGTTTCGTACCCTGGCGCCATGCGCATGCGCCCCACCCTGAGCTGGACCCCCACCGAGGACCCGCCGCCGAGCACGACGGACCTGCAGCCGGTCGTCGACGCGCTGGCGGCCGGGCGGGTACTGGTGCTCAGCGGTGCGGGCATCTCCACCGAGTCGGGCATCCCCGACTACCGAGGTGAGGGCGGCAGCCTGAGCCGGCACACCCCGATGCTCTACCAGGACTTCACCGACAGCGCGCACGCGCGGCGGCGGTACTGGGCACGCAGTCACCTCGGCTGGCGGGCCTTCGGCAAGGCGCGGCCGAACGCCGGGCACCGGGCGGTGGCCGCGTTCGGGCGGCAGGGGCTGATCTCCGGGGTGATCACCCAGAACGTGGACGGGCTCCACCAGGCCGCCGGCAGCGAGGGCGTCGTCGAACTCCACGGCAGCCTCGACCGGGTGGTCTGTCTCGGCTGCGGCGTCCTCCTCGCGCGCAGGGAACTCGCCCGACGACTGGAGGAGGCCAATCCCGCTTTCGCGCCGGTCGCCGCCGGTATGAATCCTGATGGTGACGCCGATCTCACCGACGACCAGGTCGGAGACTTCCAGGTCGTGCCCTGCACCCTCTGTGGCGGGATCCTCAAGCCGGACGTGGTGTTCTTCGGCGAGGCGGTCTCGCGCCACCGGGTCGAACAGTGCCGCGCCCTCGTCCACGCGGCGGACTCACTGCTCGTCCTCGGATCCTCGCTGACGGTGATGTCCGGACTGCGATTCGTCCGCCAGGCCGCGCAGGCGGGGAAACCGGTGCTCATCATCAACCGGGACGTGACCCGCGGCGACCGGCACGCCGTCACCCGGGTCGACCTACCGCTCGGAGCGGCCCTCACCACGGTGGCAGGCCGACTGGGCGTTCCCGTCGACGACGAGGAGGCGGTCGGGGCCTGAGTCTGCGGCGAGACGACTGATCGGCACCTGTCACCCGGCCGAGCAGCGTGCATCGAGGGGAGGACGCGGCGAGTCTCCCGCTGGTGGGCATGGACGGGCCCGAACGCAGCCCGGAGCGGCGCTGCGCGGATTCCCCCGCGTCTCGTGCATGCGTCTCCGCCGCTTGCGGGCGATGGGGTCCGGCTGTGGAGACACCGCGTACTGGGTGCCAAAGTGGTGCCGCCGAGGCGATGGGCTTCGACGCACCGGCCGGTCAATGAGATGCCGAATTTGCGTTCGCGGCCGCCTAGGCGCCCGGGGCGCCTCTGCCGACCGTACAAGCGTGGGCCCTTTGCAGCCGAGGCCGTTTCCCCGCGGACGCTGTTCGTGACCGGAGGGCAGCGCCACCTCGGCGGACCGGGAGGCCCGACAGCTTCTCAGACGCCCTGCGCCCAGGGCAGGATGAGTATCCGCCGACTCACGCGCGACCGAGGGCCAACTGGGGCCGGTCGCGCGCGCCTTGCTGCACCGCAGCCGTCTCCGGTGGCGATCGCCCCGCGCACCGACCGACCGGGCAGCGGCTCAGCCGAAGAACACCTGGAACTCGTCGTACAGCGACGGATCCACCAGCTTGGTGTGCGCGGTGGCCTCGGCGAGGGGAATGCGGATGATCTCGGTGCCACGCAGAGCCACCATCATGCCGAAGTCGCCGTCGTTGACCGCATCGATGGCATGCAGCCCGAAGCGCGTGGCCAGCCAGCGGTCGAAGGCGCTCGGGGTGCCGCCGCGCTGGATGTGACCAAGGACCGTGGTACGGGCATCCGTGCCCGTGCGCTGCTCGATCTCCTGGGCCAGCCACTCGCCGATGCCCGACAGCCGCACATGGCCGAACTCGTCGAGTGTCCGGTCCTTGAGGATCATCTGTCCCTCTTTGGGGACCGCCCCCTCGGCCGCCACGACGATCGGCGCGTAATTGATCTTGAACCGGCTCTTCACCCACGCACAGACCTGGTCGATGTCGAAGGGCCGCTCCGGAACGAGGATCACGTTGGCCCCGCCCGCGACACCGGCCCGCAGTGCGATCCACCCGGAATGCCGACCCATCACCTCCACCACCAGCGTTCGCATGTGCGACTCGGCAGTGGTGTGCAGACGGTCGATCGCCTCCGTCGCGATCCCCACGGCCGTGTCGAAGCCGAAAGTGCAGTCGGTGCCGGACACGTCGTTGTCGATGGTCTTCGGCACGCCCACCAGATCGATCCCTTGTCGGCTGAGCTCGGTGGCCACGCCCAGCGTGTCCTCGCCGCCGATCACGACGAGCGCGTCCACCTCGTGCGCGGCGAGCGTGTCCCGGATGCGCTTCACCCCGTCCTCGTGCTTGAACGGGTTGGTGCGGGAGGAGCCGAGGATGGTTCCGCCGCGGGGAAGGATCCCCCGCACTTCCTGGATACCCAGTGGCACCACGTGGCTCCGCAGCGCACCGAGCCAGCCGTCGCGCAGACCGACGAAGTCGAAGCCGTACTCCTGGACGCCCTTGCGGACCACGCTGCGGATCACGGCATTGAGACCGGGACAGTCGCCGCCGCCGGTCAGCACTCCCACCTTCATGGCTTCGCTCACCTCCGCGGACGTGAACTCCAAGCGCCGTTCGGCTCCCTTTCCATCATGAGCGACGGCGGTCCGTCGACGCACCTGCAGGCGGGCCCACCAGCACCATCCAGGCCCCGGGCAGCCCGGCCATCACCGAGAGTCCCCTGGCGCCAGGGAGTCGGATGAGTAACTCTCGAAGTGTGAGCGAACGTGCCACGCTCGGGCCGGCTGCCGTCGCTTCCGTCGCGGTCGCCTTGGTGCTGCACGGCCTGATCCTGCGGCCGAGGATGCTGACCTGGGGCGCGACTCGCGACGAGGCTGCACGTGCCTATCCCGGGGACGAGCTCATCCCCGGTGCCGGCAGTGGCTCGACCATGGCCACGACCCTGCCCGCGCCGCCGTCGAAGGTCTGGCCATGGCTGGCCCAGATGGGCTGCGACCGCGGCGGCTGGTACAGCTGGGACCGGCTGGACAACGGTGGGCGACCGAGCGCGGATCACATCGTTCCCCAGTGGCAGAGCCTGGAGCGAGGACAGCGGCTTGCCTCGGTGCCCGGCGGCCGCGCCTGGTTCACCGTCGCGATGCTGGTACCAGAACGGACCCTGGTGCTGCGGGACGACACGCGACTTCCTTCAGGCCGCCCGTTCGACCCATCCCATGGACCCGCGCCCCGCGCGTTCGTCAGCTCGGTCTGGGGCTTCCACCTCGAACCGGTTGGCGCGGGCACCCGCCTTGTCGTCCGCACCCTCGGTCGAAGCCGCCCGCGCGTGCTCACCGGTCCGATGGATCTGATGTTTTGGGAACCCGCTCACTTCATCATGCAGACCCGCCAGTTCCACAACCTCCGGGCGCGGCAACGGCGGACCACGTGACCGCACACCCCGGGAGGCCGTGATGAGCGCCGACTCGACCTTCGAGCCCGCTGGAGGCCCGCTGCTCCTGGACGGCGTGCTGCCGGCGTTCAGGTTCTCCCGACTCGAATGTGTGGCGATCGCCGCGGCGCCGTCCGTCGCCCACGAGGCAGCGCGCGGGCTGGACCTGCTCACGATCCACTCCCCGCTCCTTGACGCGGCCATGCGCGTGCGCGGGTTGCCCGACCGGCTGCGCCGCCGGCCCATGACGACCCCGCCCTCCATGCGGGTGGCCGACCTGTTCGACACCGTCGGAGAAGCGTGGGAGGGCCAGCCCTGGGTGGCACTGGGTGAGCGTCCGGGCCGTGAACTCGTCTTCGGGGCCGTCGGGAAGCCGTGGCAGCCCTCGATCGAGTGGCGGCGGGTCGAACCGGAGCACTTCACGTCATTCGGCGAGGCCGGCTGGGCGAAGATGGCGGCCGCTTTCGTGGTCCATCCGTACGGCGCCCAGCGGTCCCTGCTCACCTACGAGGCGCGCACCGCCTGCACCGACCCGGAATCCACCGCCCGCTTCGCCCGCTACTGGATGCTCGTCTCCGCAGGGGTCGGCGTCGTTCTGCGCGGGACGCTCCGCGCTGTCAAGGCGGCTGCGGAACAGGGATCTCGGCCCGCAGGGGCCCGGGACGGTGACGCGTGACGGCAGACCGCTGCCCGAGCTACTGCTCCGGGAGGTGGCGACCGAAACCGACAGCAAGGAGCCGTTCGATGCGCAAGCACGGCATGACACCGGACCGCATGCGCCAGCCAACTCCCCCCGCTGCTGCGGACCGGTCACGCGGGGTCGACGTCCGGCCCTTCCCGCCGAGTCGGCGGCTGGTGATCGCGGCCGTGCGGGCCGGGCGACACATGGCGGCCATGCACAGCCTCGTCGATCTGGACGTCACGACGGCGCGGAACCTGCTCACGCGGTCCACGGAACCGGTGTCGTTCACCGCATTCATCGTGGCGTCCGTCGCACGCGCAGCAGCGGCACACCCGCAGGTGCATGCCTACCGGAACTGGCGCGGCCGACTGGTCCGGCACCGCCATGTCGACGTGAACACGCTCGTGGAGGTCACGACACCGCAAGGCCTCTTCACTCTCCCGCATGTACTGCACGACGCCGACATCCGCGATGTGGAGCACCTCACGGCAGAACTGCGGGCCGCCAAGCGCGACTACGCCACGACGGACACAGGGCGTCTCCTTGACCGCTTCGGCACCACCATGACCCGCCTTCCCGGCATCGTGCCGACGATGTACGCAGTGCTGGCCAGGTCCGTCCGGCTTCGTCGGCTGACCGGGACAGTCGCGGTCACAGCAGTGGGAATGTTCGGCGCCGGCGGCGGGTTCGGCATTGCCCCGCCGAGTCTGATGCCCCTCCAGGTAGTCATCGGCGGTGCGATCCAGCGCCCCCGTGTCGTGGACCAACGGATCGAGGTCCGTGACGTGCTCGACCTGACGATCACTTTCGACCACAACGTGATCGACGGCGCACCCGCCGCCCGGTTCGTCGCGGAGCTGCGCCACATCATCGAGAACGCCGAGGTGATACGCGCACCCGCCGTCGGCACGAGTGATGGACACACGACTGGTACGGCTGAATAGGATCAAACAGAGCCCCAGGACCACACGAGGCCCCGAATCGTGCGTGATTGCTGCAATGCCGGCTGCTTCGTCAGGTTCTGGTTCTGCTTGCGGTGAGGGGGCGGCCGCAGGTGGTGCAGGTGCCGTCCCAGCACCGCAGCAGGTCCTGCAGCGCGTCGAGGACTTGGTAGAGGCTCAGGCTGTCGTACTGGCTTTTGGGTCGTGACGCCGCACGGTGAGGAAGGCCTGTGCGGCGGTGACGAGGGTGACGTGGTGGTGCCGGCCGCGCCAGGTACGGCCCTCGAAGTGGTCCAGGCCCGGGCCGTGCTTGAGCTCGCGGCTTCCTTGCCCGAGGACCGCACCTGGGGCACCGCAAAGCGCGAGGCCATAGGCCCTTTGCTGCCTTCGCGCCAGGTGGAACGGCTGGCTGCCCCAGCGCAGCCAGCGGTGTTGCAGGAGCCGGCTGGTGTGGGGGGCCAGCCGAACTGGTTCTGGCAGCAGCGCCACACGTGCCCGACCACGAACACGGCGAGGCAGATGTACGGAAGGCGACCCACGGCAGCAGGTCGGCGCCGCTTGCGGGGGCGGCGGCCAGGGAGGCGAATGCGGCGTTCGTCGCGCGTCCTCCGAACGGGCGGCCGCGCCGGAGGGCACGCGGGTCGGCGGGGCGGGCAGCGGCGGCACGAAGGTCTGCGGCGGGGCGAACTCCCCGTCGCCGTAGGCCCCGTAGGGGTCGAGTCCGACGTCCTTGGTCGGCGGGCCATGGGCGGCGAGTTTGCGCAGGGGTGCCTCACCGGAGCCGGGCCCGGTGAGTGCCGCGAACTCCAGGACCACCGGCAGATGGTCGGGCAGTTCGCCGCCGTCAATGTCCCAGCCGGTGGCCCTGCTGGCGCTGGGCGAGCGCCAGCAGGGCCATGCCCCGGCGACGGGTGTCCCCGTGCAGGCCCGGCGGCCGTACGGATGCCGGTCGTGGACGCCGGTGCCGACGCCGCGAGGGCCGGCTGTACGCCGCCCAGCGCGACACGGCGCAGGGCGCGAGGTGCCATCATGTCGTTCCCCTCTCCTCCAGCAGTGCAAGCCAGTTCGTCCACTCCAGTACAGCGCTCAGCAGTTGCCGCCCTCGCGGGCCGACCGGCCCGATGCGACGGGTTGGTCGGTCACATTCCGGCACCAGCGGTCAGCCGGTGCCGCAGGGCCAGTGACGCGCAGCTGAGGAGCACCACGGCGAAGCCCGCGAGGACGGCCAGGTCCCGCATGATCGCCGAGAGGTCCCCGTTCCGGGACAGCAGCGTCGTCCACGCGTCGACGGCCCAGGCCTGCGGTACCGAATGCCCCGCGGCCCGCAACCAGCCGGGCACCAGCGCCAGCGGCCACATGCAGCCGCCCAGCATGCCCATCCCGATGCCGAGGGCCGGTCCGATCGCGTGCACCTGTTCCGGCGTACGGAACACGGCCCCGGCCAGCACCCCGGCGCCGGTGCCGACCAGCGCCCACAGGGCGATCAGGGCCCCGGCGGCGAGCGGATCGCCCCAGGCGACGTCGAAGGCCAGCGCGCCGATGCCGACGATCAGCAGGGACTGCAGGAGGGCCAGCAGCAGGTAGGCGACCGTCTCCCCGAACACCAGGGTGCGGGCGGCGACCGGCGCCGCGAGTGCCCGCGCGTACACGCCGGTCCGGCGGGTCTGCACGATGGCCGCGCCGCCCGCCAGAGCGTTGATGAACACGAACAGCACCAGCATGGTCGGCGTGCTGTAGCTGTAGCCGAGCGGCAGGTAGTCGCTCTGGCCGTTGACGGTCTCGGTGCGTACGGCGATGGGGGACGAGGCCCGTTCCGCGTCGTGGGCGCGTGCGAGGGCGCCGTCGAAGGAGCTACCGGTCTCGTTCCTCGCGAAACCGGCGGCCTGCAGACGCGCCGCATGCGCGGCCACCACCGCCGACACCGAGGTCACGGCCGAGTGCCCGGCACTGCCCGAGGGCTCCACCAGGACCGGGACCGTGACGGAGTGCCCGGCCCGTACCTGCGAGTCGAGGCCGGACGGCACCACGACGACCGCGTCCAGCTCGGCCCGGCGCAGCGCTGTACGCGCGTCGGCCGCGGTGTCGTAGGTGCGGGTGCGCAGTCCGGGCGCGTCCCGCAGGTCCGCCGCCAACTCCTGCGCCACCGGGCCCGCTTGAGGGGCGGAGACGAGTCCGATCCGGAACTTGTCGAAGCCGCTGACGGTGACACCGATGACGACGATGATCGCGACCGGGAGCAGCACCATGAAGAACAGCGCCGTGCGGTCGCGCAGCACCCGCGTGAGGGTGGCCCGGGTCACGGCGAGCGCGGTCATGACGTCCTCCTCAGCCGAAGAAGCAGTACCGTCAGCGCGGTCACGGCCGCCGAGAACACGGCGATGCCGAGCAGCGGGGCGCCGACCGCGTCCCAGCCGCGCACGCCGGTGCCCAGGTCGGTGAACCCGCGCAGGGCCCATCCGTTGGGCGTGAACAGGGCGAGGCGGCGGATCAGCGGCGTCGTCCCGGAGGCGAAGACGAAGTTGCCGCCGAGCAGGACGAGCGCGAAGACCAGGATCGAGGCGAGCCCCTGGGCCTGCTGCTCGGTGCGCACGAGCGCGATGACC
Source organism: Streptomyces sp. NPDC001157 (assembly GCF_053598255.1). Classification (NCBI taxonomy): domain Bacteria; kingdom Bacillati; phylum Actinomycetota; class Actinomycetes; order Kitasatosporales; family Streptomycetaceae; genus Streptomyces; species Streptomyces sp. NPDC001157. The sequence goes on along the minus strand of NZ_JBSFJW010000002.1, from coordinate 245,462 downwards.
AGCGCCGTCAGACACACCACGGACACCGCCATGGCCACGCTGAGCGCCGCGACCCCCAGCGGATCGGCCCACTGGGCGTCGAAGGCGAGCCACGACACCAGTGTCACGGTGGCGAGACCGGCCAGGCTGTAGACGAACGTCGAGACCGACTTGCCGATCAGCAGCGCACCCCGCCCCACGGGCGCCGCGGCGATCCGGTCGAGGGTGCCCTGCTGCTGCTCGACGAAGTAGCCGCGCGCCGCGAAACCCACCGTGAACAGTACGAAGAACATGCCCATGCTCGGCCCGAAGTAGCTGATCACCTTCAGCGGGTCGTCGGGCAGCCCCTGTACCCGTATCCGCTCCGGCAGCCTCAGCAGGGCCGCCTTCGCGGCCAGGCGGGGGATGTCGCGCTGCGGGGCGCCCGCGGCGACGGCCGTGGCGACCGACAGCCGGTCGGCGTTGACCTGGGCGACGTACGACTCGGTGACCGCCCGGGCGAGCTGCGCCTGAAGACCGTAGTCGACGCTGTCCAGGACCCGCACCGGCGCGGCGCCGCCGCCGTGCAGCGACGCGGTGAACCCCTGCGGCACCACGATCGCGGCGTGCACGTCGCCCGCGTCCACCGCCCGCCGGGCAGCGGCCTCGGCGCCGTAGGAGCGCACATGGACCGTGCCGCGAAGCTCCGGGCTCTTCAGCACCTCGGTGAGCCCGGCGGCGGCCGGACCACGGTCCAGGTCCACGACGCCGAGGTTCGCGCGGAACGTGTCGTTGTTGTTGAACGCCAGGGCCATCAGCGCGGAGATCAGCACCGGCGCCAGGAACACGATCACCCAGGCCGACCGGTCGCGCAGCCGCTGCCGCAGGTCCTTGGCGGCGATGGCGAGCACTACACGCACGACGCCTCACTCCCTCAGCGCGGTGCCGGTCAGATGCAGGAACACCGCCTCCAGGTCGGGCTCGTCGATCTCCACACTGCGGATGCCGACGGCCTGCTGGTGGGCGAGATCGAGGAGGTCCGGCAGGAGGCTCCGCGCATCCTTGACGACCAGCTCGACCACGTCGCCGCGATCGCCGCCGCGCGCCACGCCCTCGACCCGGGGCAGCCGGCGGCAGGCCTCCGTGTACGCCGACAGGCCCCCGACGGCGGTCAGCCGGACCCGGTCGCGCTCGGCCACCAGCTGCACCAGCTCGCGCGGGCTGCCCTCGGCGATCAGACGGCCGCGGTCGATGATGCCGACCCGGTCGCACAGCCGCTCGGCCTCCTCCATGTAGTGCGTGGTGTAGAGGACGGCCATGCCTTCCTCGCCGAAGCGGGTGACGCTCTCCAGGATCGCGTGCCGGCTCTGCGGGTCGACGCCCACGGTGGGCTCGTCGAGTACCAGCAGGGTCGGCGAATGCACCAGCCCCGCGCCGATGTTGAGGCGTCGGCGCATGCCGCCCGACAACGACTCGACGCGGTCGCCCGCCCGCGAGCCCAGGTCGACGAGGTCCAGCACCTCGTCGACGCGCCGTTCCAGCCCCCGGCGCGGCAACCGGTAGAGCCGGCCGAAGAAGCGGAGGTTCTCGCGCACGCTGAGGTCGGGGTAGAGCGCCACGTCCTGCGGGACGAAGCCGATCAGCTGCTTGGCGGGCCCGGCCGCGGTGCTCACCGGACGGCCGGCCACGTGCACGGTCCCGGCGTCGGGGCGCAGCAGCCCGCAGACCATCCGGATCGTCGTCGTCTTGCCCGCGCCGTTGGGGCCGAGCAGCCCGTACGTCTCTCCGGGCGCGATGCGCAGGCTCACGTCGTCCACGGCCGTGCGGTCGCCGAACCGCCGTATGAGATGGGCGCAGTCGAGGACCGGCCGCGCGGGGTCCGGGTTTCGCGGGGGATCGGTCATGTCGTCTCCTCGAAGAGCGTGGCCCGCAAGGGGCTCTCAGGGGGCGAGGGAGAAGTAGCTCTCCTCCTCCTGCGTGAAGTGCAGGCGCAACACGGTGTGCAGGCCGTAGAGGCAGGCCCGCAGGTCGTCGAGCTGCTCCGGTGACAGGGAACCGTCGCGGCGGGCCAGCGCCAGGTGGGTGGCGATGCGGCGGGCGAGTCGCGCGATCTCCGCGTGCGCACGGCTCATGGTGACGGTCGCCTCGGGCCCGCCGAGGGTCGGCGCGAGCGCGGGATACAGCTGGTGCTCCTCGGCGTCCTCGTGCGGCAGCAGGCGCTCGGTGAGCAGCCGGTGCACTTCGCCCACTGCGGCGAGGGACTGCGGGCCCGCCCCGTCCGACAGCCGGTCCGCGGCGTCACGTACGGCGTCCAGGACGTCCTGGAGGTCGTCGTGTTCCGCGGCGAACCGGTGGATGAGGGCCTCGGCCGAGGGCGTGAGCTGCGGCCGGCCCCGCCGGTCGTCGCGCAGCACACGCAGAGCGTTGAGGATCACCGCGACATCGATGCCCTCCTGCAGCAGGGCGCCCACGGCCGGAGCCAGCAGGCCGAAGGCGGCCGCGACCATGGCGGCAAGCGACAGCAGCATGCCGCCGAGCGCGCTCTGCACGGCGATGCGCCGGGCCCGTACGGCGATGGCGACGGCGTCGGCCAGGCGGTCCACCCGGTCGGTGGTCAGTACGATGTCGGCGGCCTCGGAGGATGCCGTGGAGCCCCGGGCGCCCATCGCGACGCCGACGTCGGCGGCCGCGAGGCCAGGGGCGTCGTTGACTCCGTCGCCGACCATCACGGTGACGGCACGCTCGTGCTCGGCGCGCACCGCGGCGACCTTGTCGGCGGGCGCGAGATCGGCCCGTACGTCGTCGAGACCGAGGACGGCGCCCACCTCGCGCGCGGGCTCGGCACGGTCGCCGGTGAGCATCACGAGCCGCTCGATGCCCGCCGCGCGCAGGCGGCGCAGGGTGCGCGGGGCGTCCGGGCGCAGCGGATCGCGCAGGAGCACCGCGCCGACGGGGCTGCCGTCCACACAGAGCCAGGCCACGGCCGCCTCGTCCAGGACCGCCCGGTTGTCCACCGCCCTTGCCCAGGCGGGCAGTTCGGAGGTCTGGGCGGCGCGGCGCCCGATCGTCATCCGCCGCCCTGCCACGGTGCCGGTCGCACCCCGGCCGGGTTCCTCCGACACGTCCTCGGGCACGGACAGCCGCAACCCCCGTTCACGGGCCGCGTCGACCACCGACTGGGCCAGCACGTGCGGGGAGTACTGGTCGAGGGAGGCCGCAAGCCGCAGCACCTGGGCCGGCTGCCAGCGCGGTGCGGCGACCACGTCGAGAACGCGGGGGCGGCCGGCCGTGAGGGTGCCCGTCTTGTCGAGCAGCAGCGTCCGGGCCCGGCCCAGGTTCTCCAACGCGCCTCCGTCGCGGATCACCACGCCGAGACGGGAGGCCCGGGACAGACCGGAGACGACGGCCACCGGTGCCGCCAGCAGCAACGGACACGGTGTCGCCACCACCAGCACCGCCACCGCCCGCACGGCGGAGCCGCTCAGCAGCCAGGCCAGGCCGGCGACCATCAGGGACAGCGGCAGGAACCAGGCGGCATAGCGGTCGGCCAGCCGCACCACCGGAGCAGACTCCGCGCCCGCCTGCCGGGCCAGCCGCACGATCCCCGCGTAGGTGCTGTCCTGCTCGGTCGCGGTGGCGCGCAGCTCGAAGGCGCCGCCCGCGTCGACCACCCCGCTGCGCACCGCCTCGCCCTGCACGCGCCGCACGGTGAGCGGCTCGCCGGTCAGCGCGGACTCGTCCAGCACGGCCTCCGCCCCGGCCACCCGGCCGTCGACGGGCACCACCTCGCCGGGCCCCACGACCAGCAGGTCACCGACGGCGACCTGCGCCGACGGGACCGTGCTCACCCCGTCGTCGGTGAGCAGCCGAGCGGTGCGCGGGGCACGTTCCAGCAGGGCCCGCAGATCATGCGAGGCGCGCCGCTGCGCCGCCGCCTCAAGGGTGCGGCCGGTGGCGAGCATCAGCGCGATCAGCGCTCCGGCCAGGTACTCGTGCACCAGCAGGGTGCCGCCGAGCGCCAGCACGGCGATCACGTCGACACCGGCGTGGCCGCGCCGGAGGGCGGCCAGCACCCAGCCGAGCGCCGGGCCCACGGCGGCGACGGTTCCCACGGCCCAGCACACGTCGGCGAGACCGGAGGCGCCGGCGAGTCGGGCGACGCCGCCCGCGACGAGTGCGGCCGCCGTCACGGTCAGCAGGACGGGTTCGAGCCTGGGCGCGCCGAACAGGCGGCGCTGCTGCTGTTTCCCCATGATGCTTCCGTCCATGACAGGCCTCGATCGGGCGGCCGTTGCGGGTCAGTCGTGCGGTACCACGGCGACTGGGCACGGCAGGTGGTGCAGGGCCGCGTGCGCGACGGGGCCGAGCTTCCAGGTGAGCGGCGAGGGATGGCGCCGACGACCCACCACGGTGAGCCTGCTGCGCGTGGACGCCGCGAGTAGAACCTGTGACGCGGAACCCCGGGCGACGTGGTCGACGACCTCGACGCCGGGGAACTTCTCCTGCCATGGCGCGAGGTCGGCGGCGAGCCGCGCGCGTTCGTCCGCCTCGTAGCTCTCCCCGGCCCGGGACGCGTGCGGATGCGTCACCAGCGACGACGGCGGCAGCGCCCGGACCGCGCGCACCCTGGCTCCGTGCAACTCGGCTGCGGTGAAGGCGAACTCCAGCAGCGGATCGGCGACCGGTGGAGGTTCCTGGACACCGACGACGACCTCCTGCCGGCCGATCGCCGCCGGGCGGCCCCAGCCGTCCTCCACGGCGGGATCGCCGGCCCGCACGGTCACGGCGGGGCACTGGGCCAGACCCAGGACGTGCAGGCTGACGGAGCCGAGCAGGAAGCCGGCCACGGAGCCGTGGCCGCGCGAGCCCAGCACCAGGAGCGTCGCCCTCTCGCCCGCGTCCACGAGAGCCTTCGAGGCGGACTCCGACACCAGTTCGGTGACCAGGGAGAGGCCGGTGTGCCGGTGCAGCAGCTCGGCCTCCATCCGCTGCAGCACCCGCGCTCCGTAGCGCTGCTTGTCGAGGGCTTCCTGCGCGACGGGCACGTCGAGCGGCTGAGTGGTCCAGGAGTGCAGCAGCAGCATGGGCAGGTGCCGGTCCACGGCCTCGCCTGCCGCCCACCACGCGGCTGTCACGCTCGCGGGAGAGCCGTCGACTCCGACGACGACGGGTCCGGCCATGGCGCACCTCCGGTGTCGGCGCGGCGGATGCCGCGCATATGCCTCCCACCCTCCAGGCTGGCTGCCGCTCGACCGGCGAGGGAGGGCCGGACGGTGCGCCCCTCGGGCCCGTATGGCCCTGCGACACGATGCCGTGCCACGGACGCCGGCTTTCGAAGGCGAGGTGGGGGCCGCCCGGCCGACGGCGCCGGACCATGCACCGTCTCCGGGACCGAGGGCCGACCGGCCCCCTCATCACCGCCGGTCAGCCCCTGGGACCCCGCCCCGTTCCGCTGGACGCTCGAGGTGGAGAGAAACCTGGAGGAGACCGCGATGACGGACCACACGACCAGCGCGCCCCCGGTCCACGCCCTGCTCGCGGACGGCACCACGGTGTGCATCCGTCCCGTGGCGGCAGCCGACCACGAGCAACTGCAGGGGCTGTACGAGGAGATGTCCCCGGAGAATCTGCGGCTGAGGTTCTTCGGTGTCAGCCGGCGTTCCGCCGAGATGGCCGCCGACCGCGCCTGCGCCGCACCGCACCCTGGATACCGCGCGCTGTTGGCCGAGCGGGCGGGCCAGGTGATCGGTCTCGCCGAGTACGACACCGGCGGCCTCGGCACCGAGGCCGACATGTCCATCGCGGTCGCCGACGGACTGCACCACCGCGGCGTCGGCACCCTCCTGGTGGAACACCTCGTCTCCGCCGCACGCGCGGAGGGCATCACGACGTTCACCGCCGACGCGCTCAGCGAGAACCGAGAGGTGCTCCGGCTCTTCGCCGACCTCGGCCTGCACGTAGGCCGGCGCTTCGAAGGCCCCGAGGTGCGCTGCACCATCGCCCTCGACGAGGACGAGAGCTACTTCTCGGCGGTCGAGGAGCGCGGCCGGGCCGCCGACGTGCTCAGCCTGCGCCCCCTGCTGCGGCCGCAGGCGATCGCCGTCATCGGGGCCGGGCGCAAACCGGGCTCCGTGGGCCGGGCGATCCTGCACCATCTGAAGGCCGGCGGCTACACCCGCCGCATGTTCGCGGTGAACCCCGCCGCGACCTCGCTCCTCGGCGTGCCCTGCCACCCCTCGGTCAGCGCCCTGCCCCTGACCCCCGACCTCGCCGTCGTCGCCGTACCCGCCGCCGCGGTGCCCGCCACCGCCGAGGAGTGCGGCAAGGCGGGAGTGCGGGCCCTGCTCGTGGTCACCGCCGGGCTCGACGCCGACCAGGCGCAGGCGCTGCTGGCGGCCTGCCGCACCTACGGCATGCGGCTGGTCGGCCCCAACTGCCTGGGCCTGTCCAACACCGACCCGGAGCTGAGCCTGGACGCGACCTTCGCCGCGAACCACCCGCGCCCCGGTACGGCCGGCGTCGCCGTGCAGTCCGGCGGCGTAGGCATTGCCCTCCTGGACGGGCTGTCCCGGCTGGGCATCGGTGTGTCGTCCTTCGCGTCGCTCGGCGACAAGTACGACGTCAGCGGCAACGACATGCTCCAGTGGTGGGAGAGCGACGGCCGCACCCGCCTGGCGCTGCTGCACCTGGAGTCGTTCGGCAACCCGCGGGCCTTCTCCCACACCGCCCGCCGCGTCGCGCGCCGTATGCCCGTGCTCACCGTCGACGCAGGCCGCACCGACGCGGGCCGACGCGCCGCCGCCTCGCACACCGCCGCGGCCGCCACCCGCACCATGACCCGCGCGGCGCTCTTCACCCAGGCCGGCATCACCGCCACCCGCTCGGTCGGCGAACTCCTGGACGCAGCGGCCCTGCTGCACTCCCAGCCGCTGCCCGCCGGACCCCGGATCGCGATCGTCACCAACGCGGGCGGAGCCGGAGTCCTCGCCGCGGACGCCTGCGCCGAGGCCGGACTCGCGGTGCCCGCGCCCACCCCGCACCTGATCGACGACCTGCTCGCCCTGCTGCCCGACGGCGCCGCCGCCGGCAACCCCGTCGACGCCACCGCGGCCGTCACGGAGGACCAGCTCGCGCAGTGCGTCGACCGCCTCATGCGGCACGGCGACGCCGACGCCGTCCTGGTCGCCCTGGTGCCCACGGCAGTGGCCGCGGCCACCGGCGACGACCTCGTACGGGCCGTGACGCGGCTGTCCGGCCCCCGGCCGAAGCCGGTGGTCGCCATCCGCCTCGAACAGGCGCTGCCCGTGGAGCTGCTGCCCGCAACCGACGGCAGCACCGTGCCCTCGTACGCCGAACCCCAGGCGGCGGCACGAGCGCTGGCCCATGCCGTGCGCCGCACGGAATGGCTCGCCCGCCCCGCCGGGACGGTCCCCGACCTCGACGGCGTCGACACGGCGCGTGCCCGTTCCGTCGCCGAGACCTACCTCGACGGCCACCCGGACGGCGGCTGGCTCGGCCCGCGGGAGTGCGCCGCACTCCTCGACTGCTACGGCATACCCCAGTTGCCGTGGTCCTGGGCCGAGACCGAGGACGACGCGGTCCTCGCCGCCGACCGGCTGCGCGGGGCCGACGGCCGGGTGGTCATGAAGGGCCACTGGCCGGGTCTGCTGCACAAGACCGCCGAACACGCCGTCCATCTCGACCTGCGCGGCGACTCCCAGGTGCGCGCCGCCTTCCGGGACTTGGAGACCCGCTTCGCCGGCCTGCTGACGGGTGTGGTGCTGCAGCCGCTCGCCGACCGCGGCACCGAACTGTTCGCGGGCGTCGTCCAGGACGAGGTCTTCGGCCCGCTCGTGCTGTTCGGCCTCGGCGGCACCGCCACCGAGGTGCTCGCCGACCATGCCGCGCGCCTGGCACCGCTCACCGACCACGACGTGCACGACCTGATCACGGCGCCGCGCTGTGCTCCGCTCCTGTTCGGCGCGAACGGTGCGCGGCCCGTCGACCTCGAAGGACTCGAACAGCTGCTGCTGCGCCTGTCCCGGATGGCGAGCGACCTGCCGCAGCTTGCCGAGGCCGACTTCAACCCCGTACTCGCGACACCGGGCGGAGTGACCGTGCTCGATGCACGGGTGCGCCTGCTGCCGCGCAGGCCCCACGACCCGTATCTGCGCCGCCTGCGCTGAGGAGGAACGTCATGAAGCACAACAAGGTCGGCTCCGTGATGACAACGGAGGTCGTCCGCGCCGAGTACGGCACCCCGTTCAAGGAGGTCGCACGGCTGCTCGGCGAACACCGCATCAGCGGACTGCCGGTGGTCGACGAGGACGAGAAGGTCATCGGTGTCATCTCCGAGACGGATCTCATGGTGCGGCAGGCCGAGACGCCGGACCCGTACGAGCCGAAGAAGCGCCACTGGCCGGCCTCCGCGACCCGTGCGTCCCGGCAGCGGGCCGCGAAGGTCAGGGCCCGCACGGCCGGTCAGCTGATGACCCAGCCGCCCCTCACGGTGCACGCCGACAACACCATCGTCGAGGCGGCCCGCACCATGGCGCAGCACCACATCGAACGGCTGCCCGTCCTCGACGAGGAGCACCGGCTGGTCGGCATCGTCACCCGCCGCGACCTGCTCCAGGTCTTCCTGCGGCCCGACGCGGACATCCGCAACGAGGTCGTCGAACAGGTGCTGGTGCGTGCCCTGTGGCTGCCGCCACGCAGCATCGACGTCCAGGTGGTGGAGGGTGTCGTCACGCTCTCCGGTCACATGGAACGCAAGAGCGAGACGGAGATCGCCGTCTCCATGACCCGTCAGATCGACGGAGTCGTCGCCGTCGTCGACAAGCTCACCTACCGGCTGGACGACGCCAGGATCCAGCCCCAGGAGCAGGCCCTGCACGGCGTGGCCGACGACTGGCTGCGCAAGCTGTGAGAGGAGGCGGACCGTCATGTCAGGCAACGTGCTGGTCGCCTACGGGACGACGAACGGATCGACCGCGCAGATCGCCGAGACCGTGGCCGAGGTCCTGCGCAAGGAGGGGCTCAAGGCCGCCGCACTGCCGGCCGGGGCCGTGGTCGACCTGACGGGATACGACGCCGTGGTGGTCGGCGGCGGGCTGTACGCCGGACGTTGGCACAAGGACGCCCGCCGGTTCGTGCGCCGGCACCGCCGCGCACTGGCCGAACGTCCCCTGTGGTTCTTCAGCAGCGGCCCGCTCGACGCCTCGGCCTCGGAGCGGGACATCCCGCCCGTGCCGGGCGTGCGCCGCGCGATGACCCGGCTCGACGCCAGGGGGCACGTCACCTTCGGAGGCTGTCTGCAGGAGGGTGCCAAGGGCCGCATCGCCAAGATGATCGTGCGCAACGGAAAGGGCGGGGATTACCGCAACTTCCCCGAGATCGAGGCATGGTCGGCACGTGTCGCCGGTGAACTGGTGGCGGAACGGGCGACGAACTGAACAGCGGGAGAAGCACGGAACGCGGTGCGGGCGGTTGAGGGGCACGGCCTCGTGGCGCGTGGCCGACGGAGGCTACGCGCCATCAGGTCAAGCGTCCCGGACCCTTGACTCGGAAGGTGCCCGCACCCATCCTCGTCCCATATCTTGCGCTGGTCATGACAACCTCATGGGTTGGTCAACCGCGCGATCCCGCCGACCGAGGGACGTGGGCCGTGACGCCGACTCGACGCTCGTACCGCAGCCGCAAGAACGTCACCATGGTGTCGCTGTTTCTCCTTCTCCTGACCCTGGTCCTCGGGCCCGTGCCGAGTTCGGCGGCCGGCAACGACTGGTGGGTCCCGACCTCGCGCCCGGCCCCGGACGCCCAGATCAACGTCACCGGCGAACCCTTCACCGGCACCGATTCCGCGGGCGAGGTACGCGGATTCGTCGACGCGCACAACCACCTCTTCTCCAACGAGGCCTTCGGGGGTCGGCTGATCTGCGGCAAGGTGTTCTCCGAGGCGGGTGTCGCGGACGCGCTCAAGGACTGTCCCGAGCACTACCCCGACGGCACCCTCGCGGTCTTCGACTACATCACCCACGGCGGCGACGGCAGGCACGACCCGGTCGGCTGGCCGACCTTCAAGGACTGGCCGGCGTACGACTCGATGACCCATCAGGCGAACTACTACGCCTGGCTGGAGCGGGCCTGGCGCGGCGGGCAGCGGGTGCTGGTCGACGACCTCGTCACCAACGGCATGATCTGCTCGGTCTACCCCTTCAAGGACCGCGGCTGTGACGAGATGACCTCCATCAGGCTGCAGGCGAAGCTGACCTACCAACTGCAGGACTACATCGACAAGATGTACGGCGGCCCCGGCAAGGGCTGGTTCCGGATCGTCACCGACAGCGCACAGGCCCGTGAGGTGATCAAGCAGGGCAAGCTGGCGGTGGTCCTGGGCGTGGAGACCTCCGAGCCGTTCGGCTGCAAGCAGATCCTCGACATCCCGCAGTGCAGCAAGGCCGACATCGACAAGGGCCTCGACGAGCTGTACGGGCTCGGCGTGCGCTCGATGTTCCTGTGCCACAAGTTCGACAACGCGCTGTGCGGCGTCCGCTTCGACTCGGGAGGCCTCGGAACGGCCATCAACGTAGGGCAGTTCCTCTCCACCGGCACCTTCTGGCAGACCGAGAAGTGCACCGGCCCCCAGCACGACAACCCCATCGGCACCGCCTCCTCCGCCGCGGAGAAGGACCTGCCTGCGGGCGTGGACGTCCCCTCGTACGACTCCGACGCCCAGTGCAACAAACGCGGCCTCACCGACCTCGGCGCATACGCCGTGCGCGGCATGATGAAACGCAAGATGATGCTGGAGATCGACCACATGGGCGTCAAGGCCGTCGGCCAGGCGCTGGACATCCTGGAGTCCGACTCCTACCCCGGAGTGATCTCCTCGCACAGCTGGATGGACCTGAACTGGACCGAGCGGGTCTACTCCCTCGGCGGCTTCGTCGCCCAGTACATGCACGGCTCCCAGGGTTTCGTCGCGGAGGCCGCCCGCACCAAGGCGCTGCGCGACAAGTACCACGTGGGCTACGGCTACGGCACCGACTTCAACGGCATCGGCGACCACCCGGCCCCGCGCGGAGCCGATGCTCCCAACAAGGTCACCTACCCCTTCAGGAGCGCCGACGGCGGCTCGGTCATCGACCGGCAGACCACCGGTGAGCGCACCTTCGACTTCAACACCGACGGCGCAGCCCACGTCGGCATGATCCCCGACTGGATCGAGGACATCCGGCTCAACGGCGGCCAGGGCGTGGTGAACGACCTGATGCGGGGTGCCGAGTCCTACCTCGACACCTGGGGTGCGACCGAGCAGCACCAGGCAGCGGTCAACCTGGCCAAGAGCGCGAGCGCCAGCGCCAGTTCCTCCGAGTGGAACCCGTTCACCAGCTACCAGCCGGGCCGGGCAGTCGACGGCGACGACGGCACCCGCTGGGCCAGCGACTGGAGCGACGACCAGTGGTGGCAGGTCGATCTGGGCGCCACCCATCGGGTCAGCCGGGTCACACTGGCCTGGGAGCGCGCCTACGGCAAGGCGTACCGCATCGAACTGTCCACCGACGGCACCGACTGGCAGACCGTCTGGTCCACCACGTCCGGCGACGGCGGCCTGGACACCGCCCGCTTCACCGGCACACCGGCCCGCTACGTCCGCGTCCACGGCCTGCAGCGCGGCACCGACTGGGGATACTCCCTGTACGAAGTGGGCGTCCACAGCGCCTGAGGTCCCTCACCACCCCCGAGGACGCACATGGCACGCATGCCGTCGGCCGAGCGGCGCAGACAGCTGACGGAAGCGGCGATCAGGGCGATGGCCCGGGACGGCGTCGCCAGGACGACGACCCGGTCCATCGCCGCCGAGGCGGGCGTGTCCCTGAGCGTCTTCCACTACTGCTTCGACTCCAAGCAGGCCCTGGTCGAGGCCGTCATCACCACCCTCACCGACCACTCGGTGAGGGTGGTGAAGCAGGCCCTGCGGCCCAGGGCCACGCTCGTGGAGACCGTCCGGGCCGGCTTCCAGGCGTACTGGGACCACGTCCGCGCCCACCCCGACGAGCACATGCTCACCTACGAACTCACCCAGTACGCCTTGCGCGAGCCGGGTTTCGAGCACCTGGCGCGACGTCAGTACGAGCTGTACGGCGCCGCGTACACCGAGCTCATCGACGGGCTGCGCCGCACCATGGATCTTCAACTCGCCGTCCCGGCAGGCGTGCTGGCCCGCTACCTGGCCGCCATGACCGACGGGCTGACCCTCAACTACCTCGTCCTGGGCGACGAATCAGCCTGGACCGACATCCTCGACACGGTCACCACCCACATCGCAGGACTGGTCCACGGCGACGTTCGCCGGGCCTAGCCGCAGATGATCCGGCGTCAGCAGATACGGGGGAGCTGCTCGCCCAGTGGCATCTCCACGATGCGCCGCGCACCGACCAGCGTCCGCAGGGTGACCCGCCCGCGAGGTCCCTCCTGCAGCACCTCGCCGATCCGCACCGCCTGCGCCCCCTCCGGCAGCGACCTGAGGGCGGCCAGCGCCCGTTCGGCCGCGCCGGCGTCGACGAAGGCGACCAGGCAGCCCTCGTTGGCGACGACCAGCGGGTCCAGGCCGAGCAGGTCGCAGGCGGAGGCCACCGCCTCCGGCACCGGGACGGCGCTCTCCTCGATCTCCACGGCGACGGACGAGTCCCGGGCGATCTCGTTGAGCGCGGCGGCCAGCCCGCCCCGGGTCGGGTCGCGCAGCACATGGACCGCGGCGCCCAGCGGCGCCAGGGCGCGCACCAGCCGGTGCAGCGGCCGTGTGTCGGAGGCGATGTCGCTCTCGAAGCCGAGCCCTTCACGGGTGCTCAGCACGGTCGTGCCGTGCAGTCCGACCGGCCCGGACAGCAGCACCACATCGCCCGGGCGGGCCGACGCGGCCGACGGGCACAGCAGTTCGTGCCGCTGTCCGACACCGGTGGTGTTGATGAACAGCCGGTCGGCCGCACCGCGGCCCACCACCTTGGTGTCCCCGGTGATCACGGGCACGCCCACGTCCTGCGCCGCCTTGCCCAACGAGGCCATGACGGAGCGCAGTTCGGCCAGCGGCAGGCCCTCCTCGACGATGAGGGACACGGACAGGGCGAGCGGCCAGGCGCCCCGCATGGCGAGGTCGTTGACCGTGCCGTGCACGGCGAGGGATCCGATGTCCCCGCCGGGAAAGGACAGCGGGCTGACGACGAAGCTGTCGGTGCTCATCACCAGGCCGGGATGGCCGGGCAGCAGCGCCGCATCCTCCAGCGGGCCCGTGCCGTCGCCCACGGCGGGCAGGACGAGCTGGTCCAGCAGCTCCGCCGTCAGGCGTCCGCCGGCGCCGTGGCCCAGCAGGACGACCTCGTCCTCGTGGTTCGGGGTGGGGCATTGGATGCTCATGCGGTGCTCCTCGTCGGAGTGCGTCCGGCCGCGTGGAAGGCGGCGCACGTTCCCTCGGACGACACCATCGGCGCGCCCAGGGGGTGGCGGGGGGTGCAGCGGGTGCCGTACGCGGTGCAGTCGGTCGGCAGCCTGGCCCCGGTGAGGATGGCGCCCGCGATGCACTCCGCGTCCTCGACGGGGCACAGTCCGCCCACGTCGAAGCGGCGGGCGGCGTCGAACTGCCTGTACCGCTCGGCGAGTTCGAGACCGCTGTCGGGGAGTGCCCCGATGCCCCGCCAGGCCCGGTCGGTGACCCGGAAGACCGCCCGGACGGCGTCCTGCGCGTCGGTGTTGCCGGACCGGCGCACGGCGCGCACGTACTGGTTCTCCACCTCCGCCCGGCCGTCCTCCAACTGCCGTACGGCCATCAGGATGCCCTCCAGCAGGTCCAGCGGCTCGAAGCCGGTGACCACGATCGGGACCCGGTAACGGGCGGCGATCGGCTCGTACTCGGTCCAGCCCATCACCGCGCACACATGCCCGGCCGCCAGGAACGCCTGCACCTCGCAGTCGGGGTCGTCGAGCAGCGCCGTCATGGCGGGCGGCACGAGGACATGGCTGACCAGCATGGAGAAGTTCTTGAGGCCGAGGCGGGCCGCGTGCAGCACCGCCATCGCGTTGGCCGGCGCGGTCGTCTCGAAGCCCACCGCGAGGAAGACCACCTCCCGCTCGGGGTGGTCGGCGGCCAGGCGCACGGCGTCCATCGGGGCGTAGACCACGCGTACGTCCGCGCCGCGCGCCCGCAGCGACAGCAGGTCGGTGTCCGTGCCGGGCACGCGCAGCATGTCTCCGAAGCTGGTGAGGATCACACCGGGCCGGGCGGCGATCGCCATGGCCCGGTCCAGGGTCTCCAGCGGGGTCACACAGACCGGACAGCCGGGGCCGTGGATCATCCGCATCCCGGCAGGCAGCAACTCGTCGATGCCCTGGCGGACCAGCGTGTGGGTCTGCCCGCCGCACACCTCCATGATCCGCCAGGGCCGGGTGGCGGTCTGCCGCAATTCGTCCAGCAGCCGCCGGGCGAGGACGGGATCGCGGTATTCGTCGAGGTACTTCATCGGCCCTCCGCGTGCGTCATCGATGCGTGAGATCGAGCCGGATGTCCACGACCCCCTCCACCGCCCGCACCGCCCGTGCCACCACGGGCACCAGCATCCGGTCGGGCAGGGAGCCGCCCAGCGTCACGACGCCCTCCTTCACGCTCACGGTCAGGGGAGTGGTGACCGGGAGCTGGCCCAGCACGCTGTGCCGGATCTCCTGGGCGATCTCCTCGTCGTCACGGAGGAAGACCTTCAGCAGATCACTGCGGCTGACCACACCCTGCAGCAGGCCGACCCCGTCCACGACGGGCAGCCGCTTGACGTGTCGGCGGGCCATGATGCGGGCGGCCTCGGCCAGCGAGGCGTCGGCGTGCACGGTCACGGCCGGGGCGCTCATCAGCTCGCCCGCGGTGATCGCGCCGGCCTTCCTCCGGTCGGCCGGGTCACCCTCCTCGGTGTCCCGGAACTCCTCCTTGGCCATCAGATCGGCCTCGGAGACCACCCCCACGACCCGGCCCTCGCCCGCCAGGACCGGCAGGGCGCTGACCTTCCACTGGTCGAGCAGTTCGACGATCTCCTTGAAAGGCGCCTCACTGCCGACGGCGACGACGGTGTGCGTCATCACATCGCTCACGGTGTACGGAGATTCAGGCATCGCAGCCTCCCGAAAAGTCGTGCGAGGTGTCCGATGAGGTACGGACGACCGTCAGGTCGAGGAAGTGGGTGGAGCACGAGATGCACGGGTCGTGGTTGCGGATCGCCCGCTCGCACAAGGCCGTCAACTCGGCATCGTCCGGGTCGCGTTCGCCGATCGCACGCTGGGTCAGCCGACGCAGGTCGTCCTCGATCGCACCCTGGTTCTGTGCCGTGGGCGGTACCAGCAGCGCGCTGGTCACGAGACCGTCTGCGTCGAGTTCGTAGCGGTGATAGAGCAGTCCGCGGGGCGCCTCGGTGGCGCCGTGGCCGACGCCCGCGACCGGGGGGACCTCGGTGTAGGGGCGCGCGGGCGGCTCGTAGGCCTCGATGATCCGCAGTGCCTCCGCCACGGCGTACACGCTCTCCACCGCCCGCACCAGGATCGACCGGAACGGATTGCGGCACACCGCGCCCTCGCGCGGATCGCCGAGCCCCGCCTCGACGGCCGCCTCCAGCGCGACCGGCGACAGCCGTGCACCCCCGATCGCGAACCTGGCGAGGGAGCCGGTGAGATGCAGCCGTCCGTCCAGCCGCGAGTGCAGCGCCGTGGAGTGCTCCACATGGGTCTCGGCGACATGCTCGGTGAACTCCCGCACGGGGAAGGAAGCGGTGGAGCCGTCCGTGCGCAGCACCGTCGGGGTGCCGCTCTCGATGGCGTACGTGTCCGGGGCGGCCAGCGCCAGCAGGTCGGCCTCGACCTCGGCATCCGGGAACTCGAATCCGGCCACCCAGCGCACGGTCTCCCACGCATCGTCCAGCGCCTGCTTCAACTGCTCGGCGAGCGGCCGCAGTTCGGCACGCGTCGGCACCCGGTGGAAGCCGCCCAGCCGGACGTTGACGGGGTGCACGGCCCGCCCGCCGATCAGCTCCATCAGGGAGTTGCCCGCCTTCTTGAGCCGTAGCCCGCGCTCGACCTCCGCCCGATGGGTGCGGGCCAGCTCGATCGCGCTCGCACGGCCCAGGAAGTCCGGGGCGTGCAGCAGATAGATGTGCAGGACCTGGCTCTCGATCCACTCCCCGCAGTACAGCAGCCGGCGCAGGTCCCGGATCACCGGGTCGACCGTCGCCCCGCAAGCGTCCTCGATCGCCGCACACGCGCTCATCTGGTACGCCACCGGGCAGATCCCGCACACCCGCGCGGTGATGTCCGGCGGCTCGGTGTACGAACGCCCGCGCAGGAACGCCTCGAAGAACCGCGGCGGTTCGTAGATCTCCAGCCGTGCGTCGGTGACCGTGCCGTCGTGCACCTTCAGACGCAGGGCGCCCTCGCCCTCGACCCGGGACAGCGAGCCGACGTGCAGGACACGGGATCCACGGTGCGTCACTTGCCCAACTCCTCTTCGAAAGCGGCCGTGTTGAAGGTGTGCAGGAACCGCTCCACGTCGTCCTCGTCGAGGCCGTCGCGGCGCAGCAGCGGGATCAGCGCGGGCAGGTTCACCGACCCGGACGGGCCGAAGCAGCCGAAGCAGCCGCGGTGGTAGGCCGGGCACAGCGCCCCGCATCCGGCGTGCGTGACCGGGCCGAGGCACGGCGTGCCGTGGGCGACCGTCACACAGACCGTGCCGCGCCGCTTGCACTCGAAGCACACGCTGTGGTCCGGCACGTCCGGCTTGCGGCCGGTGAGGAATGCCGTGATCACCTCGATGAGCTGCCTGCGGTCGATCGGGCAGCCGCGCAGCTCGAAGTCGACGTCCACATGGGCCGAGACGGGAGTGGAGGTGGCGAGGGTGGAGATGTACTCGGGGTGGGCGTAGACCGTGCGCCGAAACTCGTCGACGTCCGCGAAGTTCCTCAGGGCCTGGATACCGCCGGCCGTGGCGCACGCCCCGATGGTCACCAGGTGGCGCGAGGCGGCGCGGATGGCCCGGATCCGCTCGGCGTCCTCGGCCGTGGTGATCGAACCCTCGACGAGGGAGAGGTCGTAGGGGCCCGCTTCCACCGCGCTGGAGGCCTCCAGGAAGTGCGAGATGTCCACCTCGCCCGCCAGCGCGAGCAGTTCGTCCTCGCAGTCCAGCAGGGTGAGCTGACAGCCGTCGCAGGAGGCCAGCTTGAACACCGCGAGCCGGGGCCTGGTCTTCGTGTGCGTCGCGGTCATCTCACAACTCCCTTACGGAGAGCAGGGGTTCCGCGCATTCCCAGTCCACGACGGGGCCGGCCCGGCACACCAGCAGGGGGCCGAGCTGGCAGTGCCCGCAGTGCCCGGTGGCGCAGCGCATGTTCCGCTCCAGCGACACCTGGATGCGGTCGCGGGGCACCCCGCGGTGGGCGAGTTCGCGGGACGTGGCCCGGATCATCGGCTCGGGACCGCACACATACGCCGTCGTCTCCTCCGGCTCGAACTGCGCCCGCCCGAGCAGCTGGGTGACCACGCCGACATCGCCGCGCCAGTCGACCTCGGGCTGGTCCACCGTCACGCCGGTGTAGGCGGTGGCCCAACTCGCCACCTCGGCCCGGGCGATCAGATCGCTCGGGGTGCGCGCGCCGATCAGGACGTTCACGCGCCCGTACGTGGCCGGCTCGGCCAGCACCGCCAGGATCAGCGGCCGCAGCGGGGCGAAACCGATGCCGCCCGCCACGATCACCACGTCACGGCCGCGCGCCCGCCCCGACTCCCAGCAGGTGCCGTACGGGCCGCGGATGCCGACGACGTCTCCGACCCGGGCCGCGCACAGCCCGTCGGAGACCGCGCCCACGGAGCGAACCGTGTGCGCGAGACCGCCGGTGGCCTGCACGGAGCTGACGGACACCGGAATCTCGCCACGCCCGAAGGAGTGCACCATCGCGAACTGCCCCGGCAGGAAGTCGGGGAGTGCGGGGCCCACGGGTTCGAACCGGAGCGTGACCGTGTCGGCGGTCTCCGTCCGGCGGCCGACCACCCGGTGCGGCACCGGCAGCGCGGTCATCGCTCGTCCTTCGTGTCGTAGATGCCGTACAGGTCGACCAGCCGGGCGCGGGCCGCATTCAGCCGGTGGGCCAGCACCCGGCCGACCCAGTGCTCCACGGCACGGCCGAACTCGGGGTCGTCCAGGCACATCAGCCGGACGGCGACGGCGTCGAACTCGTAGGCCTGCAAGGGCGTCACCGCCGCCGCGCCGAGCTGCCAGACGAACGGCTCGTACAGCCAGGACCAGCCGAGGAGATCGCCGACGCCGAGCGTCTCGACGACCGGCGGTCGGCGGCCGGGGACGTGCATGTCGAGGGCGGCCGTCCCACTGCGGATGATCCAGAACCGGTTCGCGTGCCCGCCCTCCTCGAACAGGCGTCTGCCCTGCGGGAAGGCGGCCTCGCGGCCGACCCGCAGCAGCCGCTCGCGGTGTTCGACGGGCAGCGCGTGGTTCATGCGCAAGGCGATCGAGGGGGGCATCAGTGCGACTCCGTTCCGCGTTCGGCCTGCAGTGCGGCCACTTCCTCCGTGATGTCGATGCCTGCCGGGCACCAGGCGATGCAGCGCCCGCAGCCCACGCATCCGGTGGTGTCGAACTGGTCGTGCCAGGTCGAGAGCTTGTGGGTGAGCCACTGCCGGTAGCGGCTGCGGGGCGAGTGGCGCACCGAGCCGCCGTGCAGATACGAGAAGTCCAGGTCGAAACAGGAGTCCCAGCGCTGCCAGCGCTCGGTGTGGTCACCGGTCAGGTCGGTGACCTCCTCCGTGGTGGTGCAGAAGCAGGTCGGGCAGACCATGGTGCAGTTGCCGCAGGTCAGACAGCGCTCGGCGACGTCGTTCCAGCGTTCGGCGTCGAGGCTCGCGCCCATCAGGGAGCGCAGGTCGACCGGGGGCAGCGAGCGGCCCATCCGGTCGCGGGCCCCGTCCACCGAGGCGCGGGCGATGGCCTCCGTGGCCAGGTCCGCGCCGTGGTGCGGGACCTGCTCCAGCAGCCGAGCGCCTTCCTCGCTGCCCACGCGCACCAGGAAGCGGTGCCCGTCCTCGTCGACCACCTCGGTGAGGGCGAGGTCGTAGCCGGGGTCGGCGGCGGGTCCGCCGCCGGTGGAGACGCAGAAGCAGGTCGCGCCGGGCTCGGTGCACTCGGCGGCGACCAGCAGGGCGCCGGACCGGCGCCTGCCGTAACCGGTGTCCTCGTACCGGCCGCCGGTCAGCACGCGGTCCTGGATGGCGATGGCCCGCAGGTCACAGGGCCGCACACCGAGGAAGGCGTACGCCGGGGCCGCGGGCTCGTGCGCGGTGAACGTCACCTCGCCCTCCGCCGTCCGGTCGGCACTCCACAGCCGCTCCCTGGACGGGTGCAGGAAGTTCTTCCAGGACTGGGGGCCCGCGCTGTGCGCGAAGGCGGCGCCGTCCTCGCGTGGCACCAGCCGGTACCGCCCGGCCTCCAGCTCGACACCCCAGCCATAAGGCAGGGCATCCGCCGAGGTCAGTTCGGACAACACGATCGCACCGTCGCGCACGGTCGGCCCGATGACGGTCCGTCCGTCCGCCACCAGCACCGCGACCAGGGCACTGAGCCCGTCCCGATCGAGGACGGCCGGGGCAGCGCTCATGTCGCTCCTCCTCCTTGTCGCCGGCTCCACTCTCAGCTTCCGACGGCGCCCGCCACCTGAGGCAGGGGCCAACTGGCCCAGCCGCACAAGCCGACCGGACCTGCAACGCCGCCAACATGCGGCCTGCGGCCCATCGCTCTGTCGGCCGAGCACTAGGGAAGGGCCTCGCCCAGTTCCCCCTCGACAGCCCCCGCCATGGCCCGCAACACGTCAAGCGTCCGCCGCGCCTCAACCTCATCGACCAAGGTGATCGCGAACCCGACATGCACGATCACGTACGACCCCACATCCGCCTCGGGCGTACAGCTCAGACAGACCTCGCGCCGTATCCCGCCGAAATCCACCGTGGCCATCCGCAGCCCCGCATCGTCGTGGATCTCCACAACCCGTCCCGGGATGCCCAGGCACATGTGCGCTCACCTCTCCCCGGACAGGCGTGCCGCAGCCACCGCCGCCTGCCCGTAACTGATGCCGCCGTCCCCGACCGGAACCTGACCGCCGACCAGCACCCGCAGCCCCTGCGCGTGCAGCCGCCGCCTCACCTCCGTCAGCAGACGGCGGTTGACGAAGCAGCCACCGCCGAGACACACCGTGCGCGGCGCGCCCTCGGCCACGGCCCTCGCGACGAGTTCCGCGGTGACGATCCCGAGGGTCAGATGGAAGGCCGCGGCCAGCCGGGCCACCGGCTCGCCGCCCAGCCGCCGCTCCAGCAGATCGGTCAGCGTCGGCGCGGAGTCGTACACCCACAGGCCCTGCGCCCGTACCACCCGATGGGTCAGGGCCGCGGCGTGCTCGGCGCCCGCGGCCGCTTCGAGCAGGACGGCCGCCTCGCCCTCGTAACTCGCCCGGTCGCACAGCCCCAGCAGCGCGGCGACCGTGTCGAAGAGCCGTCCGGTGCTGGATGCGCGCGGGCAGTTCACACCTCGCGAGATCATCGTGCGCACGGCGGCGACCTCGCCGGGATCGAACCGCTCGGTGAAGAACCGGGTGAGCCAGGGATACGGGCGCGGGGAGCCCAGCGTCTCGGCGCCGAACAGATGACCCAGCGCCGTACGGGAAGGATGGCGTACCGCCGCGTCGCCGCCGGGCAGGGGCGCGGTCGCGAACCTGCCCACGCGGCGGTAGCCGCTCAGATCGGCGACGAGGATCTCGCCGCCCCACAGGGTGCCGTCGTCGCCCAGGCCCAGACCGTCGTAGGCGACACCTAGGAAGCGCCCCTGCACGCCGTGCTCGGCGGCGCACGCGGCCACATGCGCGTGATGGTGCTGCACCGCGATCCGGCGCAGCGGCTGCGCCTCGGCCCACTGCGTGGACAGATAACCGGGGTGCAGGTCGTGGGCGAGGACCGCCGGTTCGACGCCGGTGAGCCGCTTGAGGCGCGCGTACGACGTCAGGAACGCGTCGTGGGCCGCCGGGTCGGCCAGGTCTCCGGTGTGCGGGCCGAGATGGGCCCGACCGTCGGCGGCCAGGGTGAAGGTGTGCTTGAGCTGGGCACCGGCCCCGGCGACCGGCTCACGCACGGACAGCGGCAAAGGGGCGGGGGCCAGGCCGCGGGCCCGGCGGACCGTGATCCGGGTCCGTCCGGCGAACTGCACCACCGAGTCGTCGTAGCGGGAGCGGATCGGCCGGTCGTGGGTGAGGAAGCCGTCCGCGACACCGGTCAGCGTGCGCCGGGCCTCGGCGTCGTCGACCGCGATCGGCTCGTCGCTGAGGTTGCCGCTGGTGACGACGAGAGGGCGGGCCAGTTCGTCGAGGAGGAGGTGGTGCAGGCCGGTGGTGGGCAGGAACAGACCGACGCGGGTCAAGCCGGGGTGCACCTCGTGGGCCAGCGGGGCGGCGCCGTGCCACCGACGCCGGGCGAGCAGCACCACCGGGCGCTCCGGGGACGTCAGGGCCTGCTCCTCCGTGGCGCCGATCTGCGCCAGCCGGGCAGCCGTGTCGAGGTCGCGGACCATGACGGCGAACGGCTTCGCAGGACGGTGTTTGCGGCGCCGCAGCTCCGACACGGCCGCCGGATCGCCCGCGTCGCACACGAGCTGATAGCCGCCGAGGCCTTTCAGCGCGACGATCCCGCCCGCCTCGACAGCCTTCACCGCTGCTCGCAGCGCCTCTTCTCCCCGCAGGTCCTCCCAGGCCAGCCGGGGACCGCAGGCGGGGCAGGCGACGGGCTCGGCGTGGAAGCGCCGGTCGCCCGGATCGGCGTACTCGGCGGCGCACCGGGCGCACAGCGGGAAGCGGCGCATGGTGGTGCGGATCCGGTCGTAGGGCAGATCCTCGATGATCGTGGCGCGGGGGCCGCAGTCCGTGCAGTTGATGAACGGGTAGCGGTGGCGGCGGTCGCGGGGGTCGTGCAACTCGGCCAGGCAGGCTTCGCAGATCGCCGCGTCGGGCGGGATCTCGCGCGGCGCGCTGTCGTCACCGGCGGGCGCGCTGTGCCGTACCTGGAAACCCTGGGCATAAGCCTGATGGGGCGTGCCGCCGGTCAGCCGGACGCGGCGCACCCGGGCGAGGGTCGGGGCGTCGGTGCGCAGCCGGGCCGCGAACTCGTCGATGCTGCCCGGCGGCCCAACGACCTCGCCCTCCACGTGCCCGTTGACGTTGGCCACCCAGCCGTCCAGGCCGAGCGCGGAGGCCGTGCGGTACACGAACGGGCGGAAGCCGACGCCCTGGACGATCCCTTCCACGTGGAAGCGCCGCACGGTCATGCCGGCCTCCCGGCCGCGGTCTCCCGGTGCCGGGCGAGCTCGGACTCGACGGCTCGGACGAGCGGTTCCACTGCCGTCTCGACGGCGGGGGAGAGGCCGGTGCCCAGCGCGCTCTCGGCGCCCTCGACCGCGTAGACGACGAGGTGGTCGGGCAACACGCCCAGAACTCGGGCGAGTTCGACGGCTTCGCCGAGGCCGAGGCCGTGCGAGCTGGTCGTCTGCGGCTGCGCCATCAGGCCGCCCGCGAGTTCGAGGCGGTGCACGCGGCCGGGCACCCCCGGGTGCGCATGGGCGGCGTCCACGACCACCGCGAGATCCGCGCCCTCCCACAGCCCGATCAGCCGCCCGGGGTCACCGTCGCAGGTGGCGAGCACGGTGCCCGGCGGCAACGGCTGCCGAGCGGCCCGCTCCCGCAGCCGGGCGAGAACGGCCCAACCCACGCCGTCGTCGCGCCGGAACTCGTTGCCGACGCCGATGACGGCGATCCGAGTACGCGTCCTCATGGTCCTCACCCTGCGCCGACGCCGTCCGGCCCCACAGGGGCCGAACGACCCAACCTCCGGGGCCGACCCTCCCCTGATCATGCGGGGACGACGGCCACCGGGCAACGGGAGCGCTCCAGCAGCTCCCGTAGGGTGGCACCCGGGGTGGAACGCCGCCCGACCACGACCAGTTCGGCACCTTCCGAGGCGTGGACCAGGGCCTCCACCGGGGGAAACAGCATGACGTCCTCCAGGACGTCGACGTCGGGGTACTTCCTGCGCCACGGCCGCAGCACGTCGGACAGCAGTTGCACCTCGTGGTCCTCCCAGGTGGCGCGGTCCTCCTCCAGGACGGGGAACGGCGAAGCGGCGGCGGACGCGGGCAGCTTCCAGGCGTGGACCGCATGCAGCCGTGCACCGCGCAGCCGGGCCGCCTCGAAGGCGAAGTCGAGCGCATCGCCGACCGGGTCCCGGACATCGACGCCGAGGGTCACACCGGCGGACGGGCGCGGCGGACCCTGGCCGACGAGCGGGCCGGGGACCAGGACCACCGGCCCGGGGGACCTCTCCGCCAGGGCCGCAGCAGTGGTGCCCACCGTGATCCCCGCGCGGCCGCCCTCGCCGCGCAGGCCGAGCACGACCAGCTCCGCCTCCTCGCCCACGGCCCGCAGCACCGGGGCCGGCATCCCGGTGTGGCTCTCGCCGCGCACCCGCAACGCCGGGTGTCGTTCGACGAGTTCGGCCACCACGTGGTCCGCCACGGCCGCCGGACGGTACGGCCACTGCTCCACCGGGTCCAAGGGTTCCGGCGGCACCACGTGCACCACCCGCAGGGGCAGTCCGCGCAGCAGCGCCTCGCGTGTGGCCCAGTCGGCCGCGGCACGGCTGCGTGCCGACCGGTCGACACCGGCGATGATCACTCGTTGCATGGCGTGCCGCCTTCCGGACCGGGGTCCTTCCACCCTCGCCGCCCGCCCCCGGCGTGCGCAGGGGCCGAACGGACCCGCTTGGAGACCTGGCGGCCCATACCCGCCGGTAGGCCGCGGGACGAAGCTGGTGATGAGGAGCAGACCGAGCGCAGGAGGTGCGCACCATGCTTCCGCCCGTCATCGCCGGAGTCGACGGATCCGCCGAGAGTCTCGCAGCCGCAGAGTGGGCCGCCCGCGAGGCGGTACGCCGCGACCGGCCGCTACGGCTTGTGCACGCCTGGAACTGGCACCCCCGTCAGGAGGACGGCGAGATCGCCACGGCCGCCCAGCGCCACCTCGCCCAGCGGTCGCTGCGCCAGGCGGAGGACCGCATCCGGCGCACCTGCCCCGCCGTAAAGCTCGACCAGGAGCAGGTCGAGGGCCCCGCGACCGCCGCCCTGCTGAAGGCGGCCGAGCAGGCCGACCTGCTGGTGGTGGGTTCGCGCGGTCTCAGCGGCTTCACCGGGTTCCTGGTCGGTTCGGTCGCCCTGGGCGTGGTGGCGGGCGCAGCCCGGCCGGTCGTCCTCGTCCGCTCGGGTGAGAAGGCCGTCGACGAGCATCTGCTTGACGACGACGGCGCCGAGTCCACCCGCACCGGGTACCGGGACGTCGTGCTCGGCATCGACCTCGCCGACCCCTGCGACGAGGTGATCGAGTTCGCCTTCGAGGAGGCGCGGCTGCGGCGCTCGCGGCTGAAGGCCGTGCACGCCTGGCACCAGCCCTCACCGATCGGGCTCGGCTCCGGGGACATCGGCCTGGTGAACGGTCCGGACCGGGCCGAGGAGTGGCTCGGCTTCCTGACCGCCGTCCTGCAGGTGTGGCGCGAGAAGTACCCCGAGGTCCGGGTCGTCGAGACCGTGACCGAGGGCCGCGCGACCTCCGTGCTGGTCCGGGCCGCGTCCGGCGCGAGCCTGCTCGTCGTGGGCCGCCGCAGGACCGGGCGGCCCACCGTCCCCCGTACCGGCCCGGTAGCCCACGCCGCCATCCACCACGTCGGCTGCCCCGTGGCCGTCGTACCCCATGACTGAGAGGCCGCGATGACCAAGCCGACGAAGTACGTGTACGGATTCGCCGAGGGCGGCCGCGACATGGCCGCGCTGCTCGGCGGGAAGGGCGCCGGACTCGCCGAGATGACCCGGATCGGTCTGCCCGTGCCGCCCGGCTTCACCGTCACCACCGACGCCTGCAAGGTCTACCTGGCCACGGGTGAGGTGCCGCCCGAACTCGGCGTCGAGGCGGCCCAGGCCCTGGCCGGCCTGGAGCGGGCCATGGGACGGACCCTCGGCGGCGCCGACGACCCCCTGCTGGTGTCCGTGCGCTCGGGCGCCCGCTTCTCCATGCCCGGCATGATGGACACCATCCTCGACATCGGGCTCAACGACCAGTCGGTCAACGGGCTCGCCAAGGCATCCGGGCAGGAGCGCTTCGCCTGGGACTCCTACCGGCGCCTCATCCAGATGTTCGGTCACACGGTGATGGGCGTGGACGGCGACCTGTTCGAGCAGGCCATCGCCGCGCACAAGGCGGACGACCACGACCTCGACGTCGGCGAACTCGCCAGGCTCACCAAGGAGTTCAAGGCCATCATCCGCGAGGAGACCGGTGAGGACTTCCCGCAGGACCCGGCCGATCAGCTCGCTCGCGCCGTCCGTGCGGTCCTCGACTCCTGGAACACCGAACGCGCCCACGTCTACCGCCACCGCGAACACATCCCGGAGGACCTCGGCACCGCCGTCAACGTGCAGGCCATGGTCTTCGGCAACCTGGGCGACGACTCCGGCACCGGCGTCGCCTTCACCCGCGACCCCGCCACCGGAGAACGCGGCATGTACGGCGACTATCTGCCCGACGCGCAGGGCGAGGACGTCGTCGCCGGTGTGCGCGACGCACTGCCCCTGAGCGAGCTCAAGAGGCTCGACCCACGCGCCTACGTCGAGCTGGGCGACCACCTGCGCACCCTGGAGAAGCACTACCGCGACCTGTGCGACGTCGAGTTCACCGTCGAACGCGGCAAGCTGTGGATCCTGCAGACCAGGGTGGGCAAGCGCACCGCCGAGGCCGCCTTCCGCATCGCCCACGACTTGCGCGAGGAAGGGACGATCAGTGCCGACGAGGCGCTGGTCCGTGTGAACGGCGCAGAGCTGACCCGGCTGATGTTTCCCCGCTTCGACGTGAAGACCACCGACGTGCCCCTCGCCCACGGCGTGCCCGCCTCGCCGGGCGCCGCGGTGGGCGCCGTCGTCTTCGACTCCACCGAGGCGGTACGGCGGGCCGCGGCCGGCGAGCAGGTGGTCCTCGTCCGCCGCGAGACCACCCCCGACGACCTGCCCGGCATGATCGCCGCACAGGCCGTCCTGACCAGTCGGGGCGGCAAGACCAGCCACGCCGCCGTCGTCGCGCGCGGCATGGGCAAGGTGTGCGTGTGCGGCGCGGAGGAGCTGGCCGTGGACCCGCTCGCGCGGCAGTTCACCGCTCCGTCCGGAGCCGTGGTCCGTGAGGGCGACGTCGTCTCCGTCGACGGCACCGCCGGCACCGTGCACCTCGGCGCCCTGCCGCTCACCGCCTCCCACGTCGGACGCGCGCTGGAGAGCGGAACCGCCACGGACACGCTCACCGAGGCCGTGCTCGGCGCTCTCGCCCGCGCCGACTCGGCGCGCCGCCTGGAGGTGCGGGCCAACGCCGACACACCCGAGGACGCCGTCCGCGCCCGCGCGCTGGGGGCGCAGGGGATCGGTCTGTGCCGCACCGAGCACATGTTCCTCGGTGAGCGCAGGGAACTGGTCGAGGCGATGATCCTGGCCCGTGACGACGCCGCACGCGAACGGGCCCTGGACGCCCTGCTGCCGCTGCAGCGGGCCGACTTCACCGCCATCCTCGAGGCGATGGACGGGCTGCCGGTGACGATCCGGCTGATCGATCCGCCGCTGCACGAGTTCCTGCCCGACCGCACCGAACTGGCCGTCCGCCTGGCCCGCACCGAGCACCCCGACCCGCACGAGAGGGAACTGCTCGCCGCCGTGGAGCGGATGCACGAGCAGAACCCGATGCTGGGCCTGCGCGGGGTGCGTCTGGGCCTGGCCGTGCCGGGACTGATGGCCATGCAGGTGCAGGCGATCGCCGAGGCCGTGGTCGAGCGGCTGCGCGACGGCGGCACCCCGCGCGCCGAGATCATGATCCCGCTCGTCGGCACGGTCGAGGAACTGAGGCTGGCCCGCTCCGAGGCGGAACTGGTGCTCGGCGAAGTGGAGACCGAGACCGGTCTGACCCTCGACTGCCCGATCGGCACGATGATCGAGCTCCCGCGCGCCGCGCTCACCGCCGGACGCATCGCCGAGGCGGCCGACTTCTTCTCCTTCGGCACCAACGACCTCACCCAGACCACCTGGGGCCTGTCCCGCGACGACGCGGAGGCGTCCTTCTTCCCGCTCTACATCGACAAGGGCGTCTTCTCCGTGTCGCCCTTCGAGACGATCGATCAGGAGGGCGTCGGTCGGCTGGTGGAACTGGGCGTGGAGGCGGGCCGTGCCGTCAACCCCCGCCTGGAGACCGGGGTCTGCGGAGAGCACGGTGGCGACCCCGACTCCATCCACTTCTTCCACCGCGTGGGACTGGACTACGTCTCCTGCTCACCCTTCCGGATCCCCGCGGCCCGCCTCGAGGCGGGCCGGGCGTCCCTGCTGGACACCACCGGTATCAGCGACAGCCGGTGACGCATTCGCTGGGGCTCTCGTGGGCGGTGACCGACGTCGCCGCGGAACTCATGACGCATGCCGACACCGCCCACTCTCGCGCGCCGGAACCCTCCTGCTTGCATGCTGCCTGCCGGACGGCCATGCCGGATCACTCGCGTGAGGTGACCGGACGACCTCTCGGCGGGCACGGACTCAAGGCTCGGCCGATGCGCGGCCAACCGGTCGACCTCCGTGGCGGGTCAACGGCCGATCGCCACGGCCGTTGAGACGATACGCGCATGGCACCACGGGAAAGCGACCCTGAGAGTTCGGCAGCCACACGGCTCGTCCTGATGACACTCGCGTCCGGCCAGTTCCTGATGGCCCTGGACAGCTCCGTCATGAACGTCTCGATCGCTACGGTGGCCGACGACGTGGGCACGACGGTGACCGGGGTCCAGGGCGCGATCACCGCCTACACCCTTGTGATGGCGATGTTCATGATTCCCGGCGGCAAGGTCGGCACGCTGATCGGTCACAAACGCGCGTTCATGATCGGCTGTGCCGTCTACGGGTGCGGATCCCTGACCACGGCGCTGGCCCCGAACCTGCCGGTGCTCCTGGTCGGCTGGTCGCTCCTGGAGGGCCTCGGGGCGGCGCTCATCCTGCCCGCGATCGTGGCGCTCGTCGCCGCCAACTTCGCCGTCGAACGCCGACCTGCCGCCTACGGACTCGTCACGGCCGCAGGAGCCGTGGCGATCGCCCTCGGCCCGCTGGTCGGAGGTGTCGCGACCACATACTTCTCCTGGCGCTGGGTGTTCGCCGGTGAAGTCGTGATCGTGCTCGCCATCCTGGCCCTCGGCCGCCGTATCGCCGACGCACCGGTCGAAAGCCGCTCCCGCATCGATCTCGTCGGCACTGCGCTGTCCGCCGCCGGGCTCGGGGCCTTCGTCTACGGCGTACTCCGCTCGGACGAATGGGGCTGGTTCCAGCCGAAGCCCGACGCGCCCACCTGGCTCGGGATCTCACTGGTCGTCTGGCTGATGCTGGCGGGACTGCTCCTGATCTGGCTGTTCCTCCGCTGGGAGGCACGCCTCGTGGAGCGGCGCAGGGAACCACTCGTGGACCCGGCGCTCCTTCAGAACCGGCAACTCACCGGCGGGCTGACGATGTTCTTCTTCCAGTACCTCGTGCAGATGGGGGTCTTCTTTGTCGTACCCCTCTACCTGTCCGTCGCCCTCGGCCTGTCCGCGCTCAAGACCGGCGCCCGCATCCTGCCGCTCTCTCTGACGCTGCTGGCCGCCGCGATCCTCATCCCGCGTTTCCTCCCGGATGTCTCGCCGCGGCGGGTGGTGCGGCTCGGGATCCTCTCGCTGTTCGCGGGAGCAGTGGTCCTGATGGCCGCGCTCGACGCCGACGCCGGTGCGGAAGTCGTCACCGTTCCCCTCCTGCTGATCGGGCTGGGCATGGGCGCGCTGGCGTCCCAGCTCGGCTCGGTCACCGTGTCCGCGGTGCCGGACGAGCGGAGCGCGGAAGTGGGCGGCGTCCAGAACGCGGTCACCAACCTGGGCTCCTCGATCGGTACGGCACTGGCCGGATCGGTCCTGATCGCCGCGCTGACCAGTTCGTTCCTCGCCAACGTCGAGCAGAACCCCGAGATCCCGGCCCGTGTCAAGAGCGAGGCGAGCGTCGAACTCGAAAGTGGCGTGCCCTTCCTGTCGGACGCTCAGCTCAAGGCGGCTCTCGACGAGGCGGGCACGAGCACGAACGTGACCCAGGCCGCGCTCGACGCGAACGCCGACGCACGGCTGGACGGCCTGCGCGCCGCACTCGCGATCCTCGCCCTCACCTCGCTCCTCGCGATGTTCTTCACCCACCGGATCCCGACGACTCAGCCCCGCTCGACGTAGCCCCCAGCGGGCGGACGTTCACCGAGTCCGCCACCCCTGGAGTGTCTTCAGTCGACGCAGGCCAGGTGACTACGCGGCCATGGGCCGTAGACGGCGCCTGCGACTGCACGGGGCCTGACGGGCAGATGGCCCCGACGCGTCGCCATCACAACTCGACCTCGGCCGCCTCGAGCCGTTTCTGGTCCCCAGTAGCGTGGCGACGGGCAATGGACAACCGGCTGGATAAAATTGGCCCGTTATGGGTTGAATCACCTGTCGTGTCCTGACCTCGGGAGGACCCCATTACCGGGACGAGATCGGGAGCGGCCGTGTCCGCGCAGGCGAATCAGCCCCCTGAGGCCGACCAGCTGCAGAAGATGTTGCGCCGCCCCGAATACCGCAAGGCGCTGGTGTTCTGCGGGCTGATCGGCGTTCCGGTGGCGCTGCTCGCCTTCTGGTTCCTCGTCGCGCTCCACCAGTTGGAGCAGCTGATCTGGACAGACTGGCCCAAGCACCTGGGCTGGAAGCAGGCTCCCTGGTGGTGGGCGCTGCCCCTGATGGCGGTGGCCGGGTTGACCGTAGGTCTGGTGGTCGCCCGGCTTCCCGGGCGGGGCGGGCACATCCCGGCGGGCGGTCTGCATGCCGGCGGGGTCACCAAGGAAGCGCTGCCCGGTGTCCTCGTCGCCGCTCTGGTCGGTCTGCCGCTCGGGGTCGTACTGGGTCCCGAGGCGCCGCTGATCGCCCTGGGCGGCGGTCTTGCGCTGCTCTTCGCGAGCCTGGTCCGGGCGCCCCGGACCGAGGCGAGCACGGCGTTGCTCGGCGCGGCGGGGGCCGCGGCTGCCATCTCGGCGCTCTTCGGGAACCCGGTGGTGGGAGCCGTGCTCCTGATGGAGGTGGCCGGGATGGGCGGGCCGCAGCTGTTCGCGGTGATGCTGCCGGCCCTGCTGGCCAGCGGAGTCGGGGACCTGATTTTCACCGGGTTCGTGCACTGGACCGGCCTGGAGACCGGGAGCCTGGACATCGGGCTGCCGAAGCCGCCGCCGCTCGACTGGGCAGACGTCCTGTGGGTCCTGCTGATCGCGCCGGCCCTCGCCCTCCTCATCCACTGGGTCTTCGTGGGCGGCAGGTTCGTGGCCGGCTTCGTGACGACCCGGACGGTACGGAACACCATTCTGTGCGCGCTGGGGGCGGCGGGCTCCATCACCCTCTACGCGGTCGCCACCGGCCATTCGCCGGCCGATGCCGCCATGTCGGGGGAGGACGCCCTGGCCGGCCTGGCGCAGCACCCGCACGCCTGGTCGGTGGGTGCCCTCGTCGCGGTGCTGGTGTTCAAGGCCCTCGCGTACACCTTCTGTCTGGGCAGCCTGCGCGGTGGCCCCGTCTTCCCCGCCCTGTTCCTGGGCGGGGCGGCCGGTGTCCTGCTGGCGCCGCTGCCCGGTCTGGGGCTGGTGCCGGCGATGGCGGTCGGGATGGCGGCGTCGGTGACCGCGGCCCTGCGGGTGCCCGTGAGCAGCGTGGTCCTGGTCGTGCTCCTGCTGGGCAACGTGGACACGGTGGCGCTGGTGGTGCTGGCCGCAGTGGTGTCCTTCGTCGTGGTTCAGCTGCTTCCGCAGGGGCCGAGCATCCCCGCGTTCGGCGAGCCGCCGGCCGGTCGAGCGCCTCGTCCAGGCGCGTCGCAGCCATCATGAGCGAAACTGGGTGAAGGTTTGCGGGAAATGGCCCGGAGCCCGGTCGGCCCGCGCGACGGCGTCGACGCGAACGAGCGTGCAGAGGCTGAACGCACCGTCCGAGCCCCGCAGCCCGTCGGTAGAGGCCGCCGGGTCGCAGCGGTGAGCGAGGGCCGCCACCTTCCGAGGTGAGGCGCACAGCACCCGCGGCGGAAGGTGCCGCCGTCGTACACGGGAAGCCGCGTGTCGAGCACGTCGTGGGCACCTTCCGCCGCGGGTCGGCTCCCGGTCGCTCCTCTCGTGCGCAGCACGTTGCACGGGTGCCCCGCGCCCAGGTCGGAGACAGCTACCGCTGATCGTCCCTCGGCCTGCCCCTCTGGTTGGGGGGTGCCGTGCGGTGGTCGGCCGAAGGGGTTGCGCGGAGGTCGCGGGTGACACCGGGGAGCCGGTGTGGCGGCCGTGCTGCTCGGGACGCAGCGAGCTCGGGGCGCCCCGACGTCGGCTCGCGCTCGTCTGCACATGCTCCAGGCCGACCAACAGCAGCGCGGTGATCGGGAGCGGGTCGCCGTACGAGTGCTGGTATAAGAGAGGCGCCCTGGACCTCCTTGGCGGTCAGGAACCATGCGCGGCTCTCAAGCCCGCCGGTCGGCAGGTGGGCGTAGTCGGGCAGCGGCAGTGCGGGGGCGGGTCGGTCTTGACTCTCGCGTCCTCCCGGCGTCGCCCGCGGAGGTGTTCGGCGTCAGCGGCTTCCCGGCCCGCCACTGCCGAACGCCCCGCTGCTGCCCCCGCTCCAGCGCTTTCGCTGCTGCGACGCACTGGTCCTGCTTGGCGAGTTGCCGTGTCCGGGCAGCTCGTGCGGGGTCAGCCGGTGCTCGCTGCGGGGTATCTCGGCGGGCTCACGGTTCTCCCGTACCTCGCGGACCGGGCCGTCGTCCGGCAGTTGCGGCTGATCCTCCGGCCGAGGCGGAGCGGGTTCGCGGCGACGGATGCGGGCGCCCAGCAAGAAGGCACCGATCAGCAGGGCCACGACCGCCACCCCCACGACGACCAGGCCGATCCCGAGTGCGCCGCGGCCTGCGGCGATGTCCATCCAAGAGGTGCTCATGGGCTCGCGGGTACCCATGGGACCCGGCGCGAACCTGCTCGCTGCGTCCCCTGTCGGCCAGACTGCGGGCGGCGGTGTTTGAGGCCATC
Source organism: Streptomyces sp. NPDC001157 (assembly GCF_053598255.1). Classification (NCBI taxonomy): domain Bacteria; kingdom Bacillati; phylum Actinomycetota; class Actinomycetes; order Kitasatosporales; family Streptomycetaceae; genus Streptomyces; species Streptomyces sp. NPDC001157. The sequence continues at coordinate 213,240 of NZ_JBSFJW010000002.1, read as the reverse complement.
GACGACGGCAACCCGCCAGGTGTGACTTCGACGACCCAGCAGGAGCTCTTCCGGTTCCTGGAGGACCGCTTCGCCTGCGCGCAGGCGTGCACCGAGTGCGCACGCGCGTGTGCGCTGCGCGCCAGCCTCGTGGATCCGGACGGCACGCAGGAGCAGGAACTCGTACGACGCAAGGGCATCATGTGCGCGGAGGTGTGCGACGCGACGTGCCGTGTGCTGTCCGAGCAGAACCGCCTGGACGAGGCCGCCATCCGCATCCAGGTGGAGTGGTGCCGCACGGTGTGCCTTGAGTGCGCACATGCCTTCGACCGGCTGCCGGGCGCCGAGGACGGCGCGAAGGCGGGCCGGGACTGCGCACAGGCGTGCACGGACTTCCTCGCCACGCTGAACTGAGGCTCACAGCGGCGCGCGGAGCGGCTGCCCGAGCCGCACGTTCCACCGCCCCGACCTGCCGCTGAGCTCGACGGAGGTCAGCGGCGGGACATCCGTACGCCAGAATGCCGACTCCGGCGCCCCGAGCGCCCGGACCACCGCGGCCCGTACGGCCTCGGGCTCGACCACGGCGACGGTCCGGCCAGGCGTCTGCGCGACCGTCTCCAGCCAGCCCGCCACCCGGCCGCACAGCGCCGCCACCGACTCCCCGCCGTGCGGCGCGGCCCCGGGGTCCGACAGCCAGCGGGCCAGCGCCTCCGGCTCGCTCTCACTCACCTCCGCGAGCGTCGCACCGCGCCAGCGGCCCGCATCCAGCGCTGCCAACTCCGGGGCCTCCACGGCGTCGAGACCGAGAGCCTCGGCCGTCTCGCGGCAGCGCACGGTGGGGGAGACCCAGACCCGTTCCGCCGCCGGGAGTGCGCCGGCGGCCGCCCGTGCCTGCCGCAACCCGGAGGCGTCGAGCGGGCAGCCGTCGTCGAAGCGGGCCTCCCGGAGGGCCGCGGTGATCGCAGGTGAGATCAAGATCACTCGGCTCGTCATATGTCCGTCCCCGCCCTCGACATTCCCTCAAATCCCTTGATCCGACGGCTGAAACGGCTCACCAGGGGCGCTCGCCGCCGTCCCGTGCGCCCTTGGCCCCACCTCTGCTTCGCGGTACCGTCTCGTGGATATTGACGACGGCACAGCGGAAGCCGGTGGAAGTCCGGCACGGTCGCGCCACTGTAAGTCCGGTGCGCACCCTGGGTGCGCACCGGGTGAGTCAGACCCGCCCCGTCGTCGCGTGCACCACCGAGACGGGACGCGAGTTCCCCAGGAGGGCCTGCCATGGCGCAGTCTGTCGCTCAGCCGACCACCACCCCCACCGCCGTACCGGCAAAGCTGCCGATCGGCGCGATCGTCCCCTGGGCGGTCTTCTTCGGCATCCTGATGCTGGTCCTGCTCTACTTCGTCGGCGCCGAGCAGGGCGCCACTTCCGTGATGAACGGATCCGACGTGCACGAGTGGGTGCACGACGCCCGCCACCTGCTCGGCTTCCCCTGCCACTGAGGGCGGCGAGAAAGCACAGCCGCCCATGAACTCGGCAACCGTCCGCAACCTCCTGGTGCGTGGCATGCTCGCGGGACTCGCCGCGGGCCTGCTCGCCCTGGTCGTCGCCTACTTCCTCGGTGAACCGCGCGTGGATGCGGCCATCGCCTACGAGGAGGCGCACTCGCACGAGCACGGCATGGAAGTCGTCAGCCGCACGATGCAGTCCACCGCGGGCCTGTCCACCGGTGTCCTGGTCTACGGCGTCGCGTTCGGCGGCATCGCCGCCCTCGCGTACTGCTTCGCGCTCGGCCGCATCGGCCGCTTCGGGCCGCGCGCGAGTGCGCTGCTCCTCGCGGCCGCGGGTCTGATCGCCGTGTACGTCGTGCCGTTCCTGAAGTACCCGGCCAACCCGCCGTCCGTCGGCGACCCCGGCACCATCGGCAAGCGCACCACGCTGTACTTCCTGATGATGGTGCTCAGCGTGCTGCTGGCCGTCGCCACCGTCATGCTGGGCAAGCGCCTCGCGCCACGCCTGGGCAACTGGAACGCGACGCTCGCCGCGGGCGCGTTCTTCCTCCTCACCGTCGGGCTCGCGTACGCGTTCCTGCCGGCCGTCAACGAGGTCCCCAAGACCTTCTCCGCCACCCTGCTCTGGCAGTTCCGCCTGGCGGCCCTGGCGATCCAGCTGACCCTGTGGACCTCCTTCGGGCTGGTCTTCGGGGTGCTGGCGGAACGGGTGCTCGTCCCGAAACAGGTCCGGGCACCCGGCGCCGCACGGCCGACTCCCGTCGCCCACTGACCGGTTCGGACAGCTCACCCGGCAAAGGGCCCCCGGACAATCGGGGGCCCTTTCCGTATGCCGCGCCATTCCCAATTTCTGGAACACGTTCTACGGTGTGCGCCGTCAGGACCGGCCTGGGAAGCCTGGAGGCGCCGTGCACCTCGAATACACGCCCGAGCAGCAGCGGCTGCGCACCGAACTGCGCTCGTACTTCGCCGAGTTGGTGCCGGACAACGCCTACGCCCGGCACGGCGACCCGGCCGCCCAGAAACGCTTCTACCGCGACACCGTCCGGCGCTTGGGTACGGACGGCTGGCTCGGCGTGGGCTGGCCGAAGGAGTACGGCGGGCGCGGGCTGACCGCGATGGAGCAGTTCATCTTCTTCGACGAGGCCGCCCAGGCCGGCGTACCGCTGCCGCTGATGGCGCTGAACACGGTCGGCCCGACGATCATGCAGTTCGGCACGGACGAGCAGAAGGCGTACTTCCTGCCGAAGATCCTCGCCGGCGAGATCGACTTCGCGATCGGCTACAGCGAGCCCGACGCGGGCACGGATCTGGCGTCCCTGAAGACCCGTGCGGTACGGGACGGCGACGAGTACGTCGTCAACGGGCAGAAGATCTGGACGACCAACGGAGACACCGCGGACTGGGTGTGGCTGGCCACCCGAACCGACCCCGACGCCCCGCCCCACAAGGGCATCACCATGCTCCTCGTCCCCACCACCGACCCCGGCTACTCCTGCACCGTCATCAACACCCTCGCCTCGCATGACACCACGGCCAGCTACTACGAGAACATCCGCGTCCCCGTCAACCGCCGCGTCGGCGCCGAGAACCAGGGCTGGCGGCTCATCACCAACCAGCTCAACCACGAGCGCGTCACCCTCGCCGCGCACGGCACCATGGCCATCCGCGCCCTCCAGGACGTGCAGCGCTGGGCCACGGAGACCAAGCTCGCCGACGGCCGCCGCGTGATCGACCTGCCCTGGGTGCGCCGCCGCCTCGCCCAGACCCACACCAGACTCGACGCGATGAAGCTCCTCAACTGGCGGATGGTGCACGCCGTCCAGAACGGCACGCTCACCCCGCAGGACGCCTCCGCGGTCAAGGTCTACGGCTCCGAGGCGCGCCGGGACGCCTACGCCTGGCTGATGGAGATCGTCGGCGCGGTGGGCGCGCTGAAGGAGGGCTCCGCGGGCGCGGTGCTCCACGGCGAACTGGAGCGCGGCTACCGCTCGGCGGTCATCTTCACCTTCGGTGGCGGCAACAACGAGATCCAGCGGGAGATCATCTCGTGGATCGGTCTGGGGATGCCGAGGGTGCGGCGTTAGCCTGCAGAGGTGACGGACATCCAAGCAGGTGACCCCGGGCTGTTCGGACCGTCCTCGGTGACCTGGCAGATGCACGGCGACCCGATGATGTGGGTCGCCGGGGTCCGTGCGCTCTACCTCCAGGCGCTGCACCCGCGGGCCGTGCGCGGAGTCATGCAGAACTCCGACTTCCGGCGCGATGCCTGGGGCCGCCTCATGCGCACCGCCAATTTCGTCGGCACCATCAGCTACGGCACCACCGAAGCCGCCGAGCGGGCCGGCGCCCGCGTCCGGAAGATCCACAGCATGCTGTCGGCGACCGACCCGGACACGGGGGAGCGGTACGGCGTCGACGAACCCGAGCTGCTGCTGTGGGTGCACTGCGCCGAGATCGACTCCTACCTCCAGGTCGCGCGTCGCTCCGGCTTCGTACTCACCGACGCGCAGGCCGACCACTACATCGGCGAACAGCGCGTGAGCGCCCGCCTGGTGGGCCTCGACCCCGACGCCGTACCGGCCGATCAGGAGGAGATGGCCGCCTACTTCGAGAAGGTGCGGCCCGAACTCGCCGTCGGACCCGAGGCACGCGCAGTGGACGACTTCCTGCTTCGCCCGCCGACGCACCCCCTCCTCGTCCCCGCGCGCGAGGCGCTGTGGCGGCGCGTGGCCCGACTGGCGTACGCCGCCCTGCCGCCGTACGCCCACGAGCTGTACGGCAGACCCGCCCCGAAACCCGACACCGTCACCCTGCAACTGCGTGCCACGGGCAACCTGCTTCGCTGCATTCCCGCACGTCTGCGCTGGCAACTCCCGCCCAAACACATCCTGCGCGCCATGTCACGGCTCGGCCCCGGCTCCCGCCCGGCACCGTACAAACTCGGACGATAGCTCGCCATACTGGACGAGTCAGGGGTGGGCGGGACGAATAGTTACGGGGGCGATCGCAGCAGATGGGGGACAGCAGGCTGATCCAGGGCCGGTACCGGCTGCTCGATCTGATCGGGCGGGGCGGCATGGGCGAGGTGTGGCGATCGCGCGACGAGTCGCTCGGCCGTCATGTCGCCGTGAAGTGCCTCAAGCCCCTCGGCCCGCACCACGACCAGTCCTTCACCCGGGTCCTCAGGGAACGCTTTCGCCGCGAGGCGCGCGTGGCCGCTGCCCTCCAGCACCGCGGGATCACCGTCGTGCACGACTTCGGCGAGTCCGACGGCATCCTCTACCTGGTGATGGAACTCCTGGAGGGCCGCAACCTCTCCCAGCTCCTGGAGGACAACAAGCATCACCCGCTGCCGGTCGGCGACGTCGTCGAGATCGCCGACCAGGTCGCCTCCGCCCTCGCCTACACCCACCAACAGGGCATCGTGCACCGGGACCTGAAACCCGCCAACATCATGCGGCTCACCGACGGCACGGTGAAGATCTGCGACTTCGGCATCGCCCGTCTCGGGCACGACATCGGCTTCACCTCGCGGCTGACCGGTACCGGCATCGCCATGGGCACCCCGCACTACATGTCCCCGGAACAGATCGGCGGCTCCGAGGTCGACCAGCGCAGCGACCTCTACTCGCTGGGCTGCGTGCTGTACGAGATCGCCACCGGCGTGCCGCCGTTCGACCTCGACGACGCCTGGGCGATCCTCGTCGGCCACCGTGACACCCCGCCCCGGCCGCCGCGCAGCCGCCGGGCCGAACTCCCCGAGTACCTCGAGAAGATCATCCTGGACCTGCTGGCCAAGCTCCCCGAGCAACGCCCGCACGATGCCCGCGAGTTGGGTCGGCGTATCGGCCTGGGCCGGGCCACACCGACATACGTACCGACCGTCGTGACCCCGCAGCCGGTGCTCCGGCCGCCCGAGCAGGTGCCTTCCCGCGAGGCCCGGCTGCCCTCGTGGACCCGCGGCATGACCACCGGCCACAAGGCCACCGGCGCCGGTCTCAGCTCCACGCCTCCGGACGCCTCGGCGGGCCTCACGGGCGAATGGATTCCGCGGCCCGCGAACGGCCGGAGCGACGACCCCGTCCCCGACCGGCTCCCCGCCCCCTCCCCGCAGACCCTCACCGCCCTCGCCGGACGGCACAACGCCGGCCTCAGTCTGGGACGCCTCGGCCGCTGGGCGGAGGCCGGCGAGGTGCACCGCGCGGTCGCCGCCGAACGCGCCCACCTGCTCGGCCCCGAGCACCCCGACACCCTCGCCAGCCGCTACGAGGTCGCCTTCACCCTCAGCCGCACCGGCCGCGCCGCCGACGCCCTGCAGGAGTACAAGTTCGTGGCCGCCGCGAGAACCCGCGCCCTTGGCGCCGACCACCCCGACACCCTCGCCGCCCGCCAGGAAATGGCGTATGTACTGGGCCAGTTGGGCCGCCACTTCGACGCCCACCAGGTGTACACCTCCGTGCTCGCGGCCCGGGAGCGCGGCATGGGCCCCGACCACCCCGACACCTTGCGCTGCCGCCACAACCTCGCCTTCAACCTCAGCAGACTCGGCCGTCTGGAGGACTCCTACCGCATGGCCTGCGACGTGGCCGCAGCACGCGCCCGCGTGCTGGGCCCCGATCACCCCGACACCCTCGTCACCCGCTACGAAGTCGCTTACGCCCTAGGCCAGTTGGGCCGCTGGCCGGAGGCCCTGCAGACCTACCGCGAGGTCGCCGAGGCCCGCGCCCAGGCCCTCGGCCCCGATCACCCCGACACCCTCGCCGCCCGCTACGAGGTAGGCATCAGCCTCGGCCGCCTGGGCCGCAGCGCCGAGGCCCTCACCCTCTACCGCGACCTCATCGACGATCGCACCCGCGTCCAGGGCCCCACCCACCCCGAGACCCTCCGTGCCCGCCACGGCCTCGGCGTCAACCTCGGCCGCCTGGGCCGCTGGGAGGAGGCCCTCGCCGAGTCCCGCGACGTCTGCGCCATCCGCGAGCGCGTCCTCGGCCCCGACCACCCCGACACCCTGGTCAGCCGCCGCGAGGTCGCCGTCGGCCTCGGCTGGCTGGGCCGCTGGTCCGACGCCCTCACCGAGTACCGCCGCGTGGCCGCCGCCCGGGAACGCGTCCTGGGCCCCGACCACGCCGACACCCTCGCCAGTCGCAACGACGAGGCCCATTGCCTGGAACAGCTCGGCCGGGGCGCCGAGGCGGTTGAGGTGTACCGCCGGGTGGCGGTGTTGCGGCAGCAGCGTGCGTCGGGCGGGCGCTGACCCCGTCGCCGTAACCCCCTGGCCGCTGACGATCATCGCGTGTTACCAAGAACCATGGCTGCACACGAGGGACACCGGACATACGACGCCGTGATCGTCGGCGGAGGCCACAATGGCCTGGTCGCCGCCGCCTACCTGGCCCGGGCCGGACGGTCCGTACTGGTCCTGGAGCGGCTGGACCACACCGGGGGCGCCGCGGTCTCCACCCGCCCCTTCGCCGGCGTGGACGCACGGCTGTCGCGCTACTCCTATCTGGTCAGCCTGCTGCCGAAGAAGATCGTGCGCGACCTCGGCCTCGACTTCCGCGTCCGGGCCCGCACCATCTCCTCGTACACCCCCGTGGAACGGGACGGCCGGCCCACCGGACTCCTGGTCGGTGGCGGCGAGAGGCGCACCCGGGAGGCCTTCGCCCGGCTCACCGGCTCCGACCGCGAGTACGAGGCCTGGCAGCGCTTCTACGGCATGACCGGCCGCGTCGCCGAGCGGGTCTTCCCGACCCTCACCGAACCGCTGCCCACCCGCGAGGAACTGCGCCGCCGCATCGACGACGACGAGGCCTGGCGGACGCTGTTCGAGGAGCCCATCGGCGCCGCGATCGAGGACCGCTTCGCCGACGACCTCGTGCGGGGCGTCGTCCTCACCGACGCCCTGATCGGCACGTTCGCCGACGCCCACGACCCCTCACTGGCCCAGAACCGCTGCTTCCTCTACCACGTGATCGGTGGCGGCACCGGCGCCTGGGACGTCCCCGTCGGCGGCATGGGTGCCCTGACCGACGCCCTGGCCGGCGCGGCCCGGGACGCGGGCGCCGTCATCGCCACCGGGCACGAGGCCCTCCGTATCGACACCGACGGGCGGGCCGCGGAGATCACCTACCGCACGGCGGACGGAGAGGGCGTCGCAGCCGCCCGCCACGTTCTCGTGGGCGCCTCCCCGCAGGCCCTCGCCGAACTGACCGGCGACACGCCCCCGGCCCCCGCAGAGGGTGCCCAGCTCAAGGTGAACATGCTCCTCAAGCGGCTGCCGAGGCTGCGCGACAGCTCCGTCGACCCGCACGAGGCGTTCTCCGGCACCTTCCACATCGCCGAGGGCTACCAGCAACTCGCCGCCGCCCACGCCCAGGCCGCCTCCGGCCGACTCCCCACCGCGCCGCCCTCGGAGATCTACTGCCACTCCCTCACCGACCCGACGATCCTCGGCGGCGACCTCGTCGACCAGGGCTACCAGACCCTGACGCTCTTCGGCCTGCACACACCCGCCCGGCTCTTCGAACGGGACAACGACTCCGTACGTGAAGAGCTCCTGAAGTCCACCCTCGCCGGGCTCGACGCCCACCTCGCCGAACCCCTTGCCGACTGTCTGGCGACCGACGCGGACGGGCGCCCCTGCATCGAGGCGAAGACGCCGCTCGACCTGGAGCGCGACCTGCGCCTGCCCGGCGGCAACATCTTCCACCGCGAACTGACCTGGCCCTACGCCCAGGACGGCACCGGCCGGTGGGGCGTGGAGACCCGGCACGCGAACGTACTGCTGTGCGGGGCGGGCGCGGTGCGGGGTGGGGGAGTGAGCGGGGTGCCGGGGCACAACGCGGCCATGGCGGTGCTGGAGGCGACGGGCGAGTGAACGGTTCAGCGCGGGACTTCTACGACTCGCTCGCCGCCGACTACCACCGCATCTTCCCGGACTGGGAGGCGAGCATGGCCCGCCAGGCCGCGGCCCTGGACACCCTCGTCGGCCGCGAACTCGGCACCGGGCCGCGCAAGTTGCTCGACTGCGCCTGCGGGATCGGCACCCAGGCGATCGGGCTCGCACGTGCCGGCCACCAGGTCGTCGGCAGCGACCTGAGCCCCGTTGCCGCCGCGCGGGCCGCGGTCGAGGCCGCGGCCCGCGGCGTCGCCCTGCCCACCCTGGCGGCGGACATGCGCCACCTCCCCTTCGCGCCGGGCGTCTTCGACGTGGTCGTGTGCGCCGACAACTCGCTCGCCCACCTGCTGTCCGCGCCGGATGTGGCGGCTGCCCTGCGCGAGATGCGACGGGTGCTGACGGACGACGGCCTGCTCCTGCTCACACTCCGGGACTACGACGACCTCCGCCGAACCCGCCCCGCCTCCACACCGCCCCAGGTCTCGCACGGCACGGACGGCCGTTCGATCACCTTCCAGCTGTGGCACTGGCACGACGACGGCGAACGCTACGACCAGGAGTACTTCCAGCTCGTGCCCGAAGGAGAAGGCTGGGGGGTGCGGGTCCGCCGCGCCACCTCCTGGGCGCTCAGCCGGGAAGAGGTGACGGATGCCGCCACCGCAGCCGGCTTCACCGAGCTCGCGTGGCGCATGCCGGACATCAGCGGTTTCTACCAACCTGTCCTGGCTGCGCGGGCGTAGGCCCCCGGATACTTCATCCCCGGCCAGGCCCAAGACCCCCGTACTCACGCCAAGGGACGGCCGAGTGCGGTCGTTTCCTGGGAGCTCTGACGGCGCTCTCAGCGGCTCGGCGCCGGTCGCCGCCGCGGGGGCCGCGGTCGAGGCCGCCGCCCGCGGCGTCGCCCGGGCCGGATGGGGCGGCCGATCGGGACGGCCGGCACACGATCCGTGGCCCGCACGCGCATGGAGCACCGGCCGCAGACTCTGCGCGGCGGCTCACAAGGGCCTTCCCGGGCCTGATGAAGGCCGAACGGCTCTTTCGTGGCACAGGCACAGGGGAGTTGGCTGTCGCCTGGACCCACAGTCCGTCGGCCCGGGTTTCCTCGCGGTTCGCGCAGGCCTGCGGGGGCCCGGCCCGGGCGGAGCCGTCTTCTCCTCCGCCCGGGCCGTCGAAACCGGAGCAGTGGCGTGCCGATGGTCGCGCCCGGATGCAGAGACGCTCAACGGCCGGTCGCGTCCCCAGGGCGGGGCAGCGTCGCGTCGGCGAGTCTCATGCCCGTGATCAGGCCGGGACGGATCCGTACGACGTGGTCCATGGGGTGATCGAGCCAAGGCTGGACCAGGGCCTGGCAGCGGGCCACCTCCGCCGGGTCCGTGACCAGGTGGCAGTAGCCGGTGACGACGACGCTCCAGCCGAGACGGGTGACCACGTCGATGTCGTCGCCCCGTAGGCGACCACCACCCCGTGCGGCCGGCTTTGCCGGGCGCGCGAGGAGCGCGGTGTCCTCATGGGTGCGGATGACGATGTCCCCGCGGTCGATCACATGGTTGACGGGGCGGGTGGTGGGCAGCGCCTGCCTGGTGAAGACGAGCCGTCCGAGGGGCACCGTGCCGAGCAGCCGGAGGGCCTCCTCGGGGGGAGAGGCCGACCAGGCGGCGCGGGCCGGCAGCGACGGTCGCGATGGCCCCGTGCGTCCTGACGAGGCGAGCGCCGCGTCGAGGCGCAGCCCGGGACCGCCGACAGGTCTGACGACCTCCATGGAAAGGGCTTCGGACACCCTGTGCCAGGGCCATTGGACCCTAGTCATCGGCCGGGCCTGCTGACTTGACTGGTCCCGCGGTCCCGCCCGTGGCGCTTGGATCCCGCCTTCGGACTCGGTACGGCGGTCGCGTCCGCAGGCGGTGGCACATCCCCGGCCGGTCCCTCCGCTCGCGCCGAGTCGGCAGTGGCGGATCAGCCGAGCCCGGGCAGGGCGGGGCCGCGCAAGCGGGAACGAGCACGAGAAGCGCGGTACGGCCGGAAGGGGCACAGGATGATCGCGGCGGTGGGGTACGCGGAGCTGACCCCCGACATGCTGACGGTGGTGGAGGCCGACCTGCGTGCGGTACTGGAGCGCCTGCCCGAAGGCGTGCCGGGGCTGGTACGCGCGGGAGCGGGGGTGCCGGTGGCCTTCGCCCGCGCCGTGCGGGCATCGGGGCGGGAGCTGATCGTGGTCGCCCCGACGCAGGGGATGGTGCCGGCACTGCTGCCGCGGCGTGACCGGATGGCCGTCGGCGAGCTGCTGGCCCTCGCCCAGCAGGTGCGCCTGCTGGAGTTCGACCCCGGCGACCGGGACGCCTGCATCGGAGCCGACGAACGCATGATTCTGGGATGCCGTCAGGTGCTGGCCGTATGGGACGGATCACCCTCCAACGGCCGCGACGCCACCGCGCACCTGGTGGCCTACGCCCGCGCCCGCGGCATTCCGCTGACCGCGGTGCCGCCGCCCGATGCCGGCCCGGGGGGCGGACCCGGCCCCGAGCGTCCGGGTCACGACCGCCGACCGCACAGTGGCGAAGACCGTAGGACCATCGCGAGCGCCCGGCCCATCCACACGACCCACGAGGCGGCAACACCCCGATGACAGGGACGATCACGACCACGACCGCGCACCACCGCACCGAAGACCTGGAAGGCAGACGGCCAGGACAGAACGCACCCGAGGGCTCGACAGGGGCCTCGCGAGCCTTCGCCTGGCTGCTGATCGTGTCGGGAGCGCTGGGAGTCCTCGCTTCCTACGTCATCACCGTCGACAAGTTCCAGCTCCTGCAGGACCCCTCCTTCTCGCCGTCGTGCAACCTGAGCCCGGTGCTGTCGTGCTCGAACGTGATGCGCAGCGGTCAGGCGTCCGTGTTCGGCTTCCCCAACCCGCTGCTGGGGCTGGCCACTTACCCGGTGGTTGCCTTCGTCGGCTTCGCGGTACTGGCCGGGGCGCGCCTGCGCCGCTGGTTCTGGCTCGGACTGAATCTCGGCACGCTGTTCGGGGCGGGGTTCTGCATGTGGCTGATGACGCAGGCGCTGTACGAGATCGGCGCGCTGTGCCTGTGGTGCTGCCTGGCCTGGGCGGCCACCATCGCCATGTTCTGGTACACCACCGTGCACAACCTCCGCCACGGCGTCATCCGCGCTCCCCGCGTGCTGGTGGCCGGGGTGCGGGAGTTCCACTGGGCGGTGCCGGTCACCTGGTACCTGAGCATCGTCATGCTGATCGGCACGCGCTTCTGGGACTACTGGCAGACGCTGCTGTGAGCCGTCGGCCGTGCGAGGAAGGCCTGGAGGGCCGCACCGGTGCGGGTGCACAGGGGAGTCGGATGGCGGATCAGCTCGCCCAGTAGGCCGCGCCCGCAGGCGGCCTGACCGATCCGGGCCGCGAGGTCGTCGGCCATGCCCACCGGCAGCAACTGCGACAGCCGGTGCCCGTCGCCGATCACGCCGAGGGCGCCGTACTGGGCGTCGGTGAGGGCGACCGCCGCCGCCACGATGCTCTGAAGCACCTGGGCGAGTTCGAGACCGCGCCCGATGTTCGTGACGGCGTCGAGAAGGCTGTGCATACGTTCCGGCACGTCGAGCCGAAGACGCGACGGTGCCACAGCCGGGCGTGGTGATTCGGACATTCCCGACGCTCCTGACCGGTCGTCGCGCCGTAGCCCACGACACCGGAAGGGGCTCCTCTCCCTTGTGCGGGCGCAACGGGACTCAAGAGGGGCCGTTGGCCCCTACGTTCCCCTCGCACAGGAGCCGTTGGACCCTATCGGGACCCCGCACCCCACGGACGATCATGTGGCGGCGGCCGGGAAGTGCCGCGCTCTCCCCCGTGGGTGCGGCCCTTCCCGGTTCGTCGACGACATGAGCAGACCGGGAGGACATCGTCCGGTGGACGAGGCACAGATCGAACAGGTGACGAACGCTCCGAAGACGCGGATACGCTCCGCGGGCCGGGAGGCGGTGGTCCCGGCAGCCGGGCCGACAGCCCGGCCGGCGTGGACGGAGTGGCTGACGACCACCGACCACAAGAAGATCGGGACGATGTACCTGGTCACCGCGTTCGCGTTCTTCATCGTGGGCGGTGTGATGGCGCTGCTGATGCGCGCCGAACTGGCCCGTCCGGGCCTGCAGATCATGTCGGCCGAGCAGTTCAACCAGGCGTTCACGATGCACGGCTCGATCATGCTGCTGATGTTCGCCATGCCGCTGTTCACCGGCTTCGCCAACTGGATCATGCCGCTGCAGATCGGCGCCCCCGACGTGGCCTTCCCGCGGCTGAACATGCTGGCCTACTGGCTGTTCCTGTTCGGCTCGTCGATCGCCGCGTTCGGCTTCCTCACCCCGGGCGGTGCCGCCGACTTCGGCTGGTTCCTGTACGCGCCGCTGTCCGACGCCGTGCACTCACCGGGCCTCGGCGCCGACCTGTGGATCATGGGCGTGGCACTGTCCGGCTTCGGCTCCATCCTCGGCGCGGTCAACTTCATCACCACCATCGTCTGCATGCGCGCACCCGGCATGACCATGTTCCGGATGCCGATCTTCACCTGGAACGTGCTGCTGACCGGCGTCCTGGTCCTGATCATCTTCCCGGTGCTGGCGGCCGCGCTGTTCGCGCTGGAATGCGACCGGAAGTTCGGCAGCCACGTCTTCGACGCGGCCAGCGGCGGCGCACTGCTGTGGCAGCACCTGTTCTGGTTCTTCGGCCATCCCGAGGTGTACGTCCTCGCCCTGCCGTTCTTCGGCATCGTGTCCGAGGTGATCCCGGTGTTCAGCCGCAAGCCGATGTTCGGCTACATGGGTCTGATCGGTGCGACGATCGCCATCGCGGGCCTGTCCGTGACCGTGTGGGCGCACCACATGTACGTCACCGGCGGCGTGCTCCTGCCGTTCTTCTCCTTCATGACCTTCCTGATCGCGGTCCCGACCGGCGTGAAGTTCTTCAACTGGATCGGCACCATGTGGAAGGGCTCCCTGTCCTTCGAGACGCCGATGCTGTGGGCCACCGGATTCCTGATCACCTTCGTCTTCGGCGGTCTGACGGGCGTGATCCTGGCTTCGCCGCCGATGGACTTCCATCTGTCCGACTCGTACTTCGTGGTCGCGCACTTCCACTACACGGTCTTCGGCACCGTCGTGTACGCGATGTTCGCCGGATTCCACTTCTGGTGGCCGAAGATGACCGGCAAGATGCTCGACGAGCGCCTCGGCAAGATCACGTTCTGGACGCTCACGGTCGGCTTCCACACCACCTTCCTGGTCCAGCACTGGCTCGGCGTGGCGGGCATGCCCCGCCGCTACGCCGACTACCTGGCCGCCGACGGCTTCACCGCCCTCAACACCCTGTCCACCATCGGCTCGTTCCTGCTCGGCCTGTCGCTCCTGCCGTTCTTCTACAACGTCTGGAAGACCGCCAAGTACGCAGAGCCGGTCGGCGTCGACGACGCGTGGGGTTACGGTCGCTCGCTGGAGTGGGCGACGTCCTGCCCGCCGCCGCGCCACAACTTCCTTTCCCTGCCGCGGATCCGCTCCGAGTCCCCGGCGTTCGACCTGCACCACCCGGAGATCGCGGCACTCGACGAGGTGGGCTGAGCCGTGGCTCATGGCGTCCTGGCCCTGGGGGCCGGGCTGGTGACGGCCGCGGGCTGCGTCTGGTACCTGCCGGCCCTCGCCGAACTGCGCGCCGGAGCCGACCGACCGGACTCCCGCCGCACCGCGGCCGCGGCCTGTCTCACCGGCTGGACGACGCTCGCGGCCGTCGCCGTACTGCTCCTCGCCGATGTGGCGTGGCAGGCGGTCTGCGCCATCGCGGTGGCGGGTGCGGCCGGCGCGGCTGCTCTGCGGATCCGTGCTGCCGCACAACACCGCCACGAGGTACGGGAGATCGCCCGGCACTGGGCGGCACTGGACCTTGGCCTGCCCCAGCACGGCCGAAGCCAGGACTTGTCGCGGTACGTCTTCGCCGCCCTCCTCGCCTGTGGTCTGGTCGCCGCCGTGGTCACGTGGCCGTCGCCCTGACCGTCGGGCCGAAAGACCGGCGCTGCCACCACCGCGCGCGGGCCGAGTTCAACGCCCGCCGGGGCCATCGGCGCGCAGGAGCCGGGCGACTGCCTGACGCGGATCCACATCCTGGACCCGGTCACCGGCGCCCCGTCGCGCCGGGTGGGTCGAAGGTCCCGGCAGGCCGGTGCCGGACGGGACCGGCCGGTGCCCTGTACGGCACTGCTCGCGATCAGCCCGGACGACGAACATCGATGGCGAGATACAGGTACAGGAGAGGATCTGCGATGACCGCGACCGTGACAGGCGGCCCCCGGACCGACGCATGGCGGGAGTTCGCCGGGACGGGGTGGCGTGAGCGCATCGACGTGCGTGACTTCATCCAGGCCAACTACACGCCCTACGAGGGTGACGCGGCCTTTCTGGCCGGCCCCACCGAGCGCACCCGGACCGTCTGGGAGAAGGTCAGCGCACTGTTCCCCGAGGAGCGGACGCGCGGCATCCTCGACGTGGACACCGCGACCCCGTCGACGATCACCTCGCACGCCCCCGGCTACATCGACCGCGAACGGGAACTCGTCGTCGGCCTGCAGACCGACGCCCCGCTCAAGCGCGCCATCATGCCGGGCGGCGGTCTGCGGATGGTGGAGAACGGGCTCAAGGCGTACGGCTACGAGCCCGACCCGTTCGTGACGAAGGTCTTCGGCACTTACCGCAAGACGCACAACGACGGCGTGTTCGACGCCTACACCCCGCAGATGCGCGCCGCCCGCAGGGCCGGCATCATCACCGGCCTGCCCGACGCCTACGGCCGCGGCCGGATCATCGGCGACTACCGGCGCGTCGCCCTGTACGGCACCGACCGCCTCACCGAGGCCAAGCGCGCCGAACGCGCCCGGCTCGACACCCGGCCCTCCTCCTCGGACGTCATCCGCGACCGCGAGGAACTCGCCGAGCAGATCAAGGCGTTGGGTGAGCTCACCCGCATGGCGGCGGCCTACGGCTGCGACGTCTCCCGGCCCGCCGCCACCGCGCACGAGGCCGTGCAGTGGCTGTACCTCGGCTTCCTCGCGGCCGTGAAGGAACAGAACGGCGCCGCCATGTCGCTGGGCCGCACCTCCACCTTCCTGGACGTCTACCTCCAGCGCGACCTGGCAGCAGGCGTCATCGACGAGACCCGTGCCCAGGAGCTGATCGACGACTTCGTCATCAAGCTGCGGCTCGTACGGTTCCTGCGCACGCCCGAGTACGACACCCTCTTCTCCGGCGACCCGACCTGGGTGACGGAGTCGATCGGCGGCATCGGCACGGACGGCCGCCCGCTGGTGACCCGCACCTCCTTCCGCTTCCTGCAGACCCTGTACAACCTCGGCCCCGCCCCCGAACCGAACATGACCGTGCTGTGGTCCCCCCGACTGCCCGCGGGATTCAAGGAGTTCTGCGCCCAGGCGTCCATCGACACCAGCGCCGTCCAGTACGAGTCGGACGACCTTATCCGCCCGCGCACCGGCGACGACACCGCGATCGCCTGCTGCGTCTCGGCGATGGCGGTGGGCAAGCAGATGCAGTTCTTCGGCGCCCGCGTCAATCTCGCCAAGGCCCTGCTCTACGCCGTCAACGGCGGCCGCGACGAGATGACCGGCGACCTGATCACCCCCGAGATGCCCCCGCTGACCGGCGAGTACCTGGACTACGACGAGCTGTCGGCGGCGTACGACCGGGTGCTGGACTGGCTGGCGCAGACCTACGTCAACGCGCTCAACGTCATCCACTACATGCACGACAAGTACGCCTACGAACGCATCGAGATGGCCCTGCACGACCACCCCGTGCACCGCTTCATGGCATGCGGCATCGCCGGCCTCTCGGTGGCGGCCGACAGCCTCTCGGCCGTCAAGTACGCGCGCGTGAAAGTCATCCGGGACGCGACCGGACTGGCCGTCGACTTCGAGACCGAGGGCGAGTTCCCCGCGTACGGCAACAACGACGACCGCGCCGACGCCCTCGCCGTCGCCCTGGTGGAGTCGTTCATGGCGAAGGTGCGCAAGCACCCCACCTACCGGGACGCCGAGCACACCCAGTCGGTGCTGACGATCACCTCCAACGTCGTCTACGGCAAGCACACCGGCAACACACCCGACGGGCGCCGCGCCGGACAGCCCTTCGCGCCGGGCGCCAACCCCATGAACGGCCGCGACCGGCACGGCGTCGCCGCCTCCGCGCTGTCGGTGGCGAAACTGCCGTACGAGCAGGCCCGCGACGGCATCTCGCTGACCACCACCATCACCCCGGAGGGACTCGGTCACGTCCCCGAGGAGCGCGCGGGCCACCTCGTCGGCATCCTCGACGCCTACATGGCATCCGGTGGATTCCACATGAACGTCAACGTCCTGAACCGGGCGGTCCTCAAGGACGCCATGGAACACCCGGAGAAGTACCCGGAGTTGACCATCCGGGTCTCCGGCTACGCCGTCAACTTCGTCCGCCTGACCCGCGAGCAGCAGCTCGACGTGATCAGCCGCACCTTCCACGGATCGCTGTGAGCACCGCGACCGACCGGACGACTGTGCCGGGACTCCACCCCGAAACCGGACTCGCCCGGACAACGGGCCGGATCCACTCCTGGGACCTGTCCACCGGCGTGGACGGTCCCGGAACCCGGTTCGTGCTCTTCGTCAGCGGCTGCCCGCTGCGCTGTCTGTACTGCGCCAATCCCGACACCTGGCACATGCGCGACGGACGGGAGGTCACGGTCGACGAGGTGATGGCGGAGATCGACAAGTACCGGGCGTTCATCACCACGGCCGGGGGAGGGGTGACCATCACCGGTGGTGAGGCGCTGCTCCAGCCCGCCTTCACGGCCGACGTGCTGCGCCGCTGCAAGGAGGCCGGACTGCACACCGCCCTGGACACCTCCGGCTTCCTGGGCGCCCGCGCCGGCGACGCACTCCTCGCCGACACCGACCTGGTCCTGCTGGACATCAAGTCCTTCGACGTCCTCACCTACCGGGAGCTGACCGGAGGCGAACTCACCCCCACCCTGGAGTTCGCCCGGCGCCTGGACCGGCTCGGCAACCGGATGTGGATCCGGTACGTACTGGTGCCCGGCTGGACCGACTCTCCGGACGCCGTGTACGGCCTCGCCCGCTTCCTCTCCGGCCTCGGCAACGTCGACCGTGTCGACGTCCTGCCCTTCCACAAACTCGGCGCCGCGAAGTACGACGCCCTCGGCATCCCCTTCCGCCTGCGCCATACGCCCACCCCGGGCCCTGACCTGGTCGGGCGGGTCCGCGACCAGTTCCGCGAGCTTGGCCTGGACGCGTACTGACCGCTCGGGCCCCGCCCTCGACAACGGCGCCAGAACCGGCCCTGGCCCCCAACAGCCTTCAGAAACGGGGATGTTGGGGGCCAGGGCCGGTGTCACGCCACCGGTTGCCGTCCGGTGCACCTACGCCGGCCGGTCTTCCCCACCGCCGTAGTACGCCGTGCGCATGAGCCTCTGCATGTCGACGCCCGGTCTCCTCCACCGCGAGCCGGGCCAGCGCCGTGTGCTGGTCCAGGGCGGCGACGGACGCTTTCTTCACGATGTGGTCGACCTGCTCCTGGCCGAGGGCCTCGTAGTCGGCCAGTGCCTTGAGCCCGTTGGTGACCAGGCGGTCCACGGCGATGGCCGTGTCCGACGGTGCGCCGGCAGGGTCTGTTGCCTCGGTCCGGGGTCGGTCGTCGTGGCGGGTCATGGGAGGACTGCCTCCGTCTCAGAGAGGGGGCCGCCGGTTCGGCGGCACAGGACGGGAGCGGCACCGCGAGGGATCGGTACCGCTCCCACCAGCACCCTCTATGAGCTGCGCCTGATCACCCAGGTCCCGATGGTCCCCTGGAGGGACTGATGGGCCCCGAAGCTGCGGACCGGTCGGCCCGCGTGCGGCCGGTCATCCGTACAGGACGCCGGGGAAGGGCGGCCTCCCGGGCGGCCGGGTGTCGTCGATGCGGAAGGTCAGGCTGTCGACGACACCGACCACTCCGTCCACCCGATACGTCAGCCGAACCACGAGGGGGATGTCGGTGCGGTGCTCCAGCTGTCCCTTCAGGGTGACCATGCCGTCCCGGACCGAGGCGATCACGGTGTGGGGCGGCAGACACATGGCGCGGGTCAGCACGTCGTCGGTCACCTCCCGGCGGATCTCCTCGTCGGTGCGCAGGAAGACGCGCAGCAGGTCGCGGCGGGTGGCGATGCCGATCAGCCGGTCCTCCTCGTCCACGACCGGCAGGCGCTGGATGCCGTGGCGTTCCATCACCCGGGCCGCGTCCGCCACCCGCTGTTCGGGATGCACGGTCACCGCGGGCGACGACATCAGATCCCCCGCCGTGCCCGGGCGGACGACGGCGGCCCTGCGACGGCCGAAGCGGCCGAGCGCGGGCACCCGGAACCGCCGGGCCCGGCCGGAGACGGAATGCGCCGCCTGGCAGCGGATCAGATCGGACTCGGAGATCACTCCCACGACCTTGTCGTCGTGGTCGACCACGGGCAGCCCGCTGATCCGGTGTTCGTCCAGCAGCCGTGCCACGTCCTTGAACGGTGTCTCACGGCGGGCCTCGACGACCTCCCGGGTCATCACCTCGCCGACGATGCGGGCCATGACGCTCGCTCCCTTCCTGCGCTGTGCCGACTCGACCGGCCGATGGCTTTGGACGCAGCGGACGCGAAGGCCTCCGGGGCAGGACCACGGGCTCCGGCGATCGCCGCGACCGGCGCCGGCCCCCGGGCGCATCCGAGCGCCGGCCTGGACACTCCTCCAGCCTCCCTGCCGGACGCCCGCCGGAGCAGGGGCCGAGGGTCCTGCGACCGAGGACGAACCGCCCCACTCCTGGTGGACGCATGGCCGGGAGCCGACCGCGAGGGTCGCGGTCGCTCTCCGCCGCATTCAGTGTTCGGAAGCCGCGAGCCGGGATGGAGCGGGCCTCAGGCCAGCGTGGCCTTGAGCACGTCGAAGGCGGTCCTCGGGTCGGCCAGGGCGTGATGGATGCCGGGGATCTCGCGGTCGTCGAGGCCGAGGAGGCCGTACACGGCATGCATCGCGCCGCGCACGGAGTACTCGACGGTGAAGACGACGTCCTCCGGGATCTCCGTGAACTGGCCCAGGAACGCGAAGTTCGCCGCACCGCGCGGAATGACCAGCGGCCGGTCGTGGCCGGTGCGCGGGGCGAACTGACTGGTGATGTACGGCATCATCACCGGTATCACCGTCGTGGTGGCCGCGATCTGCTCCTCGATGTCCGACAGACCGAGGTGGCCGAGGAGCTCGGTGAGGATCTCCCGCCCGGTCGCGCGCGCCATCGGCTTGCCGACGAAGTCGCCGTCACGGTCGACGAACAGGCCGTAGCCCCACAGCGTGTACACGTCCTCCGGCTGCCCCTCGAAGTGCGGGGCGTGCGGCACCACGATCGACATCAGCCAGCCGGAGTCCTTGAACGTCATGAGCGCACCGGTGCCGGGCAGGTTGCCGGACAGCTCCTCGATCCGGTGCAGCAGGAGCGGGCTGCGCATGGTCAGGGTGAAGGACTCCCACTTCGCCTCGTCGACATTGCCGTTGAAGGCGGTGGGCCGGCCGAAGTCGTCGGCCTTGGCGGCGAGGGTCTCCCACAGCCGCCATCCGCCGTCGCGCTTGTCGCGGATCAGCTCCGGCGCGGCGTCGTCGTTGCCGTAGGCGGCATCGGCGGTCATCGAGCCCAGCGTGATGAACGCGAGGTCGTCGTCGGTGAGTTCGTACGTGTCCGGCCGGCCGTCTCGTTCGACGTGCAGGCGGCGTATGCGCCGGGCGCCCCGCTCGTCGGTGGCGAAGTCGGCGTCGGTGACCCGCACGCCGTACTCGAAGCGCACGCCGTGGGCCTCCAGCCAGGTCCGCAGCGGCCGGATGATCGAGTCGTACTGGTTGAGGCGGGTGCGACGTACACCTGCCAGGGTGTGCATGCGCGGAAACTCCTGCAGGAAGCGCAGCAGATAACGCTTGAGCTCGATGGCGCTGTGCCAGTTCTGGAAGGCGAAGGTCGTGCGCCACATCGCCCAGAAGTGGGTCGCGAAGAAGTGCGGCGAGAAGAAGTCCTCGATCCGGCGGGCGCCGATGACCGCCTCGGGCAGCACCAGCAGCCGGGTCAGCTCCAGTCGGTCGCGGGCGTCGAGGCCGTAGTCGGCGGCGTCCAGGATCGTGGTGCCGTCGCCGATCAGGCGGGCCTTGGCGTCGGTGGGCCACTTGGCGTTGAACTCGGTGATCTCCTGGCGCACCGACACCGACGCGTCGGTGAGGGTGGGGATCGTCTCCAGGAGGTTCCACAGGCACGTGTACGCCTCCTCCTCCAGCATCCGGCCGCCACGGGTGACATATCCGGCGCTCCCGCCGCTGCCGTCCATGGAGCCGCCGGCGACGGGGAGTTCCTCCAGGATGTGGATGTGCTCGCCGGGGAAGCCGCCGTCGCGGACGAGGAAGGCGGCGGCCGCCAGGGAGGCGATGCCGCCACCGGCGAGGTAGGCGTGGGACGAGTGCGGGGCGTCGGTCATGACGCGCCTCCGTTCTGCCGCCCGGATCTCCCGGGCGGCCGGCAGTGTTCAGGATCCTGCGGGCCGGAGACCGCCGTGATCCGGCGGCGCGGCGTGCGGGAGCGGCGCCGACGACACCTGGCCCGGTGCGGCGCTCGCGGTACTCAGTCAACTCCCGGGGCGGTGGCGCAGGCCGGGGCCGGATGTCCCTGCCTGTCTGCCGAGCGGCCCTGGCCCACGACTACCGGGAGACCATCTCCCCCTGCCGTATGACCGGCACCAGGGTCCACCTCAGTCCTAAGGGACTGTTAGGACTTCGTTCCCGATGTTGAGTGGCCCTGCGCCGGCGTCGACTCTGTGAACTCCCGGGCCGCAGACAAGGGAGTTCCGATGGCCACACAGAGCATGACCGGGCGCGCGCACAAGCCGCGTCGTGACGAACGCAGGGTCGTCAGCAACATCCTGCGCGGATCGATCGGCAACCTGATCGAGTGGTACGACTGGTACGCCTACACCGCGTTCAGCGTCTACTTCGCCGCCGTCTTCTTCCCCTCCGGCGACCAGACCGCCCAACTGCTGAACACCGCCGCGGTGTTCGCCGTCGGCTTCCTGATGCGGCCCATCGGCGGCTGGGTGCTCGGCCGCTACGCCGACCGCCATGGCCGGCGTGCGGCCCTGACCTTGTCGGTGACCCTCATGGCCGCCGGTTCGCTGATCGTCGCACTGACCCCGTCGTACGGCTCGATCGGGGCCCTCGCGCCGGTGTTGCTGGTGACCGCGCGGCTGCTGCAGGGCCTCTCGGTCGGCGGTGAGTACTCGACCTCGGCCACCTACATGTCGGAGGTGGCCTCGCCCGGCCGCCGCGGCTACTACTCCAGCTTCCAGTACGTCACCCTCATCGCCGGCCAGCTGACGGCCCTCGGCCTGCAGATCATCCTGCAGCAGGTGCTCAGCACCGCCCAACTGGAAGCCTGGGGCTGGCGGATCGCGTTCGTCGTCGGCGCCGCGGGAGCGGTCGTGGTGCTCTGGCTGCGGCGCGGCATGGACGAGTCGGAGAGCTTCGAGCGTGCCGCCGCCGGGGGCGAGGAGAAGGAGGACGGTGGCCCGGCGCGGGGCAGCGTGCGGCTGCTGCTGTCCTACCCGCGGCAGTGCCTGACCGTCGCCGGGCTGACCATGGGCGGCACGCTGTTCTTCTACACGTACACCACGTATCTGCAGAAGTTCATGGTCAACACCAGCGGTATCGCCAAGCCGACGGCGGCCTGGATCAACTTCTTCGCGCTGCTCGTGTTCGTCGTGCTCCAGCCGGCCGTCGGTCTGCTGTCCGACCGGCTGGGGCGCCGCCCGATGCTGATCGCCTTCGGGGTGCTGGGCGCCGCCGTGGTGGTGCCCTCCCTCACCCTCCTTTCCCACACCAGCGATCCCGTGTACGCGTTCGTGCTCATGGTCGTGCCGCTGGCCGTCAGCTCGCTGTACACCTCGATCAGCGCGGTGGTGAAGGCCGAGCTGTTCCCGACCTCGATCCGGGCGCTCGGCGTCGGCCTGCCCTACGCGCTGACCGTGGCCGTGTTCGGCGGGAGCGCCGAGTACGTCGCCCTGTGGTTCAAGAACGCCGGGCACGAGAGCTGGTACTTCTACTACGTCACCGCCTGCGTGCTGATCTCGCTGCTCGTCTACATTCGGATGCGCGAGACGTCGGACGGATCGCCGCTGGACGAGGAAGTCTCCCGGTCGTAGGGCCGACGGGACGAAAGGAGGTGACCGTGCGCGTGCTCCTGGCCGAGGACGACGACGGAGTGGCCGGTGCGCTGACCGAGGTCCTGTACGAGCACGGTCACCTGCCCACCCGGGTGCGGCGCGGCGAGGAGGTCCTGGTCCGACACCGCCAGGCCGACCTGCTGCTGCTCGACCTCGGCCTGCCCGATCTCGACGGCCTGGAGGTGCTGCGCAAGCTGCGCACCGTGAGCGGCCTTCCGGTCGTGGTCCTCACCGCGCGCGGCGACGAGCGGTCGGTGGTGCGCGGTCTGCGGCTGGGCGCCGACGACTACCTGGTCAAGCCGGTACGGCTGGCCGAACTGCTGGCCCGTATCGAGGCCGTCACCCGCCGCGCCACGACGCCGGCCGCTCCTGCGCCGCGCACGGTCCGCGCCGCCGACGTCGAGGTCGACCTCGACGCACGCCGGGTGACCGTCGGCGGCGCCGAGGTGCGGCTGACCACCAAGGAGTTCGCGGTCCTCGCCGCGCTGGCGGCCCGGCCCGGTACCGCGGTCAGCCGTCAGCAGCTGATGGACGAGGTGTGGGGCGACGCCTACCTCGCCGTGTCCCGCTCGCTCGACGTCCACCTCACCCAACTGCGGGCCAAACTCGGCCGCCCCGAGGTGCTGACCACCATCCGGGGCTTCGGCTACCGGTTCGGCGGTTGAGCCGGCCGGGCCCCGCCATGCGTACCCGGGTACTGACCGTCGTGCTGGCCTTCGCCGTGCTCGCGGTGGCCGGCTTCGCCCTACCGCTGCTGGGCGTGACGGCGTCCCAGCGCACCCAGCAGCTCCTCGCTGCGCGCACCGCCGATCTCGACCGCTTCGCCTCGCTGGCCGAACAGGCCGCCGAGGGCGGCGACACCGGCGCGCTGACCGCCGAGGTGACCCGCTACACGCAGCTGTACGGCGAGGCGGTGGTGGTCGTCGACGCCCGCCGCGCCCCGGTGGTGCAGACGGGCGGCATGCGTGCGGCCGACCCCGCCGTCGCCCGCCTGGTCGACGCGGTGCTGCGCAACCAGCGCGTCTCGCCCGGGGGCACGCTGCGCCCCTGGTCCCATGGCGCGCAGATGCTGGCTCGCCCGGTCGGCACCGGCACCCGGGTGTCCGGGGCCGTCGTCCTGCGCGCCTCGGTCCGGGCCGCCGCCGCCGACATCGCCCTGCGCTGGGCGCTGGTCCTCGCGGGCGCGGGTCTGTTCGCCGTGGCCTGCATGCTGCTCGCCCGCGCCGCCACGCGGTGGGTCGTACGCCCCCTGCACCGCCTCGACCGTGCGGTCGGCGCGCTGGCGGCCGGGCTGCCCGCCGAGCACGCACGCACCGGCGGACCACCGGAACTGCGCCAACTGGCCACCGGCTTCCACCGCATGGCCGACGCGGTGACCACGGCACTGGAACAGCAGCGCCGCCTGGTGGCCGACACCTCGCACCAGCTGCGCAATCCGCTCGCCGCACTGCGCCTGCGCATCGACTCGCTCCAGTCCCGCCTGCCCGCCTCCGCCACCCGCACCTACAGCGGGGTCACGGCCGAACTCGAACGCATGGAGGATCTCCTCGACGACCTGCTGACGCTCGCGAACGCCGAACACCGCGCAGGCGAACTCTCCGTCACGGACGGGCGGGGAACCCGCTGCGACGCGACAGCGGTCGCTGCGGCCCAGGCCCGGCTGTGGCAACCGGTGGCCCAACAGGGCGGGGTCCGCCTGGAGTTCGCCTCCGGCCCGCCCGTCCTCATGACCTGCACGGAGGGCGAACTGGCCCAGGTGGCCGACATCCTCCTCGACAACGCGATCAAGTACGCCGGCGAAGGCGCCCGAGTCGAGACGCGCTGCTTCACCCAGGGCGCGGACGCGGTGTTCGAGGTACGCGACAACGGGCCGGGCCTGGCCGACGGGGAATTCGTCCGGGCGGGCACCCGCTTCTGGCGCTCGGAGCGCCACCGTGAGGTACGCGGCAGCGGCCTCGGCCTGGCGATCGCCGGGCAACTGGTCCACGGTCGCGGCGGGCGCGTCGAGTTCGCGGCGGCCGAACCGCACGGCCTGCTGGTCCGAGTCGTGCTCCCCAAGGAGCAGAACGGGGCCACGACATGACCGCAGAGCAAGCGAACGGCATACCCGGCACGCAGGCACACGGCCGCACCGCCCGCCGCACCGCTCTGCGGGCCGCGCTCGGCACGGCATGCACCGGACTGCTGGCAGGCGCCGCGGCAGCCGACGCACGGCACGCCGACCGTGGCGCGGAAGGCGTGGTGCGCATCGCGACCGGCGAGGCGGACGGGTTCTACGCGGCCTTCGGCCGACTGCTCGGCGAGCAGGTCACGGCGGTCCGTCCCCGGCTGTCCTGCCAGGTGATCCAGAGCGAGGGAAGTGTCGCCAACGTACGGCTGCTTGAGGCACGGCGGACCGAGGTGGCGCTGGCCCTGGCCGACATCGCGTGGGCCGCGTACGGCGGCTCCGCACCGTTCGGCCGCCGTGTCCCGCTGCGCGCGATCGGCCGGGTCTACGAGAACTACATCCAGCTGGCCGTGCGCGCCGACGCGAGCGTCCGCAGCGTCGCCGAGCTGGCGGGGCGCACCGTCTCACTGGGCGCGCCCGCATCCGGCGGAGCGGTGCTCGGCGACCGGCTGCTGCGCGCGGCGGGCCTCGTCCCGGGCACCGACGTACAGGTCCGCCACCTGCTGATGCCGCAGGCGGCACGCGCGATGCGGGACGGCGACGTCGACGCCCTGTTGGTCGCAGGCGGCGTCCCACTGCCCGTGCTCTCACGCCTCGACACGCGCCCCGGCATCCGCCTCCTGCCGCTGGCCGACCTGCTGCCCCGGCTGCGCACCGGTCCGGGCCGGGCCGGCTCGGGGCTGGAAGCGGTGACGGTGCCGGCGGGGGCGTACCGGGGAACGCCCGAGGTGGCCACCATCGGCGTGGCCAACCTGCTCCTGTGCCGCCCCGACCTGCCCGGGCCCATCGCCGCCGCCCTCACCCACGTACTGGTCCAGCGGGCCACGCGCCTCGTTCCCGCCACGGCGCTCGGCACCCAGTTCCTCGACGTCCGCAGCCTGATCTCCACCGGCGTGGTTCCCCTGCACCCCGGGGCCGTCGCCGCCTATCGGGAACTGCACGGCTAGCGCGTCGCGACGGGCAGCGGGGGTCGGCCCCGAGGGGCTGTTGATCATGAGCGTGTGAGTGAGATCTCGTTGTCCGTGGACAACGGATCTGCCTAGTCTCCGGGGGTCCGTCCCGGGCGGCCTTCGCCGCCGGAACGCCGAGTCCTGCGAAACACGTCAGCGGTCCGACCAGGACAGCTCACCTCGCAGGCGCCGTCGAGGAAGCCCCCACCATGCGCCACTCCCTGTCTCCTGCCCGCCTGGGCACCGCCGGAGCAGCAGCCGCGCTGTTGCTCCTGCCGTTGGCCCCCCAGGCCTTCGCGGCCCCCTCCGTCACTCAGGACAGCGTGACGCCGACCACCATGACCGCGGGTGTCGCCGCGTCGGCCAAGCTGACCGTGCACTCCTCCAGCTGCTTCACGGCCAAGACCCTCGGTGTCGGCGTCCGGGACGCGGCCGGAAAGAACCTGGACTTCCCGGGGAACGCCTCAAATGTCCGAATATGCCCGAGCGGTGTGAAGTTCACCAGTGGCTCGCGCACGCTGTCTGCCGGCACCTACACGATCTTCGGCTTCTGGCAGGAGTCCGGCGGGGCCTGGCACAACCTGCCCTCGCACAAGCTGACCGTCAACAAGGCCTCGACCGCGACATCGTCCGGCAGTGGCGGCTCGCCGGTCGCCGGCCAGTCCGTGGTCTGGTCCGACGACTTCTCGGGCGGCATCGCCTGGGGCTCGAAGTGGGTCGGCGACAGCAGCTCGTCCTACGCCTACGGCGACCACAACCCGGACGACAACAAGCTGGACTGGCTGGACCAGAGCAAGGTCACCACCTCCGGCGGCGTCGCGACCTTCACCGCCCAGCCCTCCTCGCACACCCTGGAGAACGGCAAGCAGGCCTGGAACACGGGCCTGCTCACCACCGAGGGCTCCAGCGGCGGCTTCCAGGTGAAGACCGGTGACTACGCCGAGACCCGGGTCAAGATGCCCTCCGGCTCCGGCGCCTGGCCGGCTCTGTGGACCTGGAAGGACGGCAACGGCGAGATCGACTCCTTCGAGTACCACCCGGACAACCCGAACCTGCTGGAGCTGACCAACCACGTCACCTCCGGCTCCAACTACTACACCGACTCCGCGGCGGTCGCGCCCGGCCAGTGGGTCACCATCGGCACCCACTACGGCGCGAGCTCCGTGGACTGGTACGTCAACGGCAAGAAGGTCTACTCCGACGGCCACGGCGTGGGCAGCGACTTCTCCGCGTATCTGATCCTCAACCTGTCGGTGAGCGCCGGCGCGTACCACCCCGCGCCCTCCGGCTCGACGCCGCTGACCATGCAGGCGGACTACGTGAGGGTCTACCGCTGATCAGCGGTCGACGGACAGGGTGAACCCCGTACGGTCGTTGCGCGGATCGCGGTCGTCGACGCTCACCACCTGGAGGTGCCCCTCGGCCTTGGTGCCGGGGGGCACCTGCGCGTCCACCCGCACCGGAACCAGCGCGGTGGCCGTGCGCAGCCGTGCCAGACCCGGCCCGAAGGAGCAACGCACCAGGCGGCCGCCGGCCTCGGCGCGGCAGCCCTCGGGGAAGTACGGCCCCTCGGCGGTGAAGCCCGACGGCAGCCTTACCACCACGGTGAACGGCGACGCGGTCTGCTCCGGCCCCCTGTTGGCCACGAAGGCGTGCACCACGGTACGGCCGCCGTGCGGCGCGGCCGCCGGGTCGAGCCGGACCACCTCCAGGTCGGAGTCCGAGGGCGCGGCCGCCACACCGGCCACGCACATCACCGCCACGCCCACCGCGAGGGCGGTCGTCACCCCTCTGGCCATCCGGCGCCTCCCACGTTCCGTGCGCTGATCAACACTCACGGTAGCGGGGTGGCGGAGGAATCCCCGTGAGCACGCTGTGGCGATGCGTGTGGTGCGAGGGGCGCCGTCAGTCGGCCGACTGAACCCATCCCGTCGCGACGATCCGCGCCGAGTCCGCCGGACGCGCATCTTCGAACAGGACGGCGTCCGGCGTCTCGACCCGGATTCCGTCGACGTATGCACCGCGGCCGACGTAGAGCTTGTCGGTGGTGTATCGCCAGCGCAGGGTCAGCCGCGGGTGCGCCGGGAGATCGGCTGCCATCCGGTGCCAGACGCGGCCCGACCAGCCGGTGACCGAGCCCGACGGGTGCTCCTGCGGCTCCTCGCCGTGGCGCCCGGTCGTGAACGGGAGCGGCAGCCAGGTCGCGCCGCCGTCCGTCGTGGCCTCCAGGACGAGGACGTCCGACGCGGGTTCGGTGTCCCACCACAGGGCGGAGGTCAGACGTGCCGTGCCGTCCGTGGTGTCGAGCGGGGGCAGTGCGAGCGTGGCGGTCGTGGCGTTCGCCATGCCCGCGAACCATGCCGTACGTCCGCGAGCCGGCCGTACGGGTACGGCGCGTGCCAGGTTGTTTCCGGCGGCGACCCGGGGAGCGGAGCCCGAGCGCCAACTGCGCACCGGGTGGACCGAGTTGCCGAGCACGACGAGGAAGGAGCCGGTGGTCGGGTCGAGCACCAGGGAGGTGCCCGTGAAACCGGTGTGCCCGGCGGTGCGCGGGGTGGCCATGGCGCCCATGTACCAGTGCTGGTAGAGCTCGAACCCGAGGCCGTGCTCGTGGCCGGGGAACGCGGTGTTGAAGTCGGTGAACATCAGCTCCACCGACTCCGGCCGCAGGATGCGCGCCCGGCCGTAGCAGCCGCCGTTGAGCAGGGTCCGGCCGAGCACGGCCAGGTCCCAGGCGCAGGAGAACACCCCGGCGTGTCCGGCGACCCCGCCGAGGCTGTAGGCGTTCTCGTCGTGCACCTCGCCCCACACGAGCCCCCGCTCCAGGCCGGACCAGGGCGCGCGCTCGTCCTCCGTGGCGGCGATCTTCGGCTTCCAGGAGGCGGGCGGGTTGTAGCGGGTGCGGTCGAGGCCGAGCGGTCCTGTGATCCCGTCGTGCAGGAGGGTGTCGAGCGTGCGGCCGGTGATCCTCTCCAGGACCAGCTGGAGCGAGATCAGATTCAGGTCGGAGTAGAGGTACTTGGTGCCGGGCGGATTGATCGGGGCCTCGTCGAGGACGAGTTGGAGTCTCGCCTCGTGGGTCGGCGCCTTGTACAGCGGGATCCAGTCACGGAATCCCGAGGTGTGGGTGAGGAGCTGACGGATCGTGATGTCCTGCTTGCCCGCCGCGCCGAACTCCGGGAGGTACGAGGCGACCGTCCCCTCCAGCTCCAGTGCGCCCTGTTCCAGCTGCTGCACGACCAGCAGTGAGGTGAACAGCTTGGACACCGAGGCCAGGTCGAAGACGGTGTCTTCGGCCATGGGGATCTGCCGGTCGGGCGGGAACTCGACACCCCTGTCGGTCTTCTCGTCGTACGCCGCATAGCGCACCGCCATCCCGATGGGCCGGTGCAGCGCCACGGTGCCGCCCCGCCCGGCGAGCAGCACGGCGCCCGCGTACCAGGGATGCTTGGGGGAGGGGCCGAGGAACGCCTCGGCGTCCACGACCAGTTGGCGCAGAGGAGCGGGAAGCAGGCCGGCGCTCTCCGGGGTGCCGTGGCGCAGTGTGGGGTGGCCGGAGCTCCTGGCCGCCGCGGCCGGTCCTGCCGGGAAGGGGGCGATGGCCAGGGCACCACCCAGAGCGAGGGCGGCTCTTCCGATCTGGCGCCGCGTCGGCATCCGGCGGTCGCTCGCATCTCTTTCCGCTGCGTCGTCGGTCACCCGAGAAACCCTCGTGTCGGTGGTGAAGCATGTCAACAAGGCCTGCCGTCCAATAAATCTGACGGTGTATCAGAAAAGCTCTTCCGTCGGCCGGAGGACTGCGGCATCCTGCGCCCATGCAGACGGAGCTGAGCAAGAAACTGGGAGTCGAGCACGCCATTTTCGGCTTCACGCCGTTCCCCGCCGTCGCCGCGGCCATCAGCCGGGCCGGTGGTTTCGGAGTGCTCGGCGCGGTCCGCTACACCGCCCCCGACGAACTCAAGCGCGACCTCGACTGGGTGGAGGCCCACGTCGACGGCAGGCCGTACGGCCTCGATGTCGTCATGCCCGCCAAGAAGGTCGAGGGCGTGACCGAGGCCGACGTCGAAGCGATGATCCCCGAGGGGCACCGGCAGTTCGTCAAGGACACCCTCGCCAAGTACGGCGTCCCGGAGCTGGCCGACGGCGAGGCCTCCGGCTGGCGCATCACCGGATGGATGGAGCAGGTCGCCCGCAGCCAGCTCGACGTCGCCTTCGACTACCCGATCCGGCTGCTCGCCAACGCCCTCGGCTCCCCACCCGCCGACGTGGTCGCCCGCGCCCACGAGCACAACGTGCTCGTCGCGGCCCTCGCGGGCAGCGCCCGGCACGCCGTCAAGCACCAGGAAGCCGGCATCGACATCGTCGTCGCGCAGGGGTACGAAGCCGGCGGGCACACCGGCGAGATCGCCTCCATGGTGCTCACCCCGGAGGTCGTCGACGCCGTCGATCCACTGCCCGTCCTCGCGGCCGGCGGTATCGGCAGCGGACAGCAGGTGGCTGCCGCGCTCGCCCTCGGTGCCCAGGGCGTGTGGCTGGGTTCCCTGTGGCTGGCCTGCACAGAGGCCGACCTCTCCTCGCCCGCGGTGACGCGGAAACTGCTCGCCGCAGGCTCCGGCGACACCGTCCGCTCCCGCGCGCTGACCGGGAAACCCGCACGTCAGCTCCGTACCGAATGGACCGACGCATGGGACGACCCGGCCGGACCCGGCACCCTCCCCATGCCCCTGCAGGGCCTGCTGGTCGCCGAGGCCCTCACCCGCATCCAGAAGTACGAGGTCGAGCCACTGCTCGGCACCCCCGTGGGCCAGATCGTCGGCCGCATGAACAGCGAACGCAGCGTCCAGGCCGTCTTCGACGATCTCACCCGCGGCTTCGAGAGCGCCGTCGACCGCATGATTCGTATCGCCGGAAGGAGCGGCAAGTGACGAGTACGCCCCCCGCCGGATTCTGGGCCCAGGCCACCACCGATCCCGACCGCACGGTCCTCGTCGCACCCGACGGCGAGCAGTGGACCGCCGGACGGCTGCACGCCGCCGCCAACCGCCTGGTGCACGGCCTGCGCGCCGCCGGACTGGAACGCGGCGACGCCTTCGCGGTCGTCCTGCCCAACGGCATCGAGTTCCTCACCGCGTATCTGGCCGCCAGCCAGGCCGGTTTCTATCTCGTCCCGGTCAACCACCACTTCGTCGGCCCGGAGATCGGCTGGATCGTCGCCGACTCCGGAGCCAAAGTGCTGATCTCCCACGAACGGTTCGCCGGCCCCGCCCGTCACGCCGCCGACGAGGCCGGCCTGCCGGGCACCCACCGGTATGCGGTCGGTGCGGTCGAGGGCTTCCGTCCGTACGCCGAACTCCTCGACGGGCAACCGGAGTCGGCGCCCTCGGACCGTGAACTCGGCTGGGTCATGAACTACACCTCGGGCACCACTGGCCGCCCCCGCGGCATCCGCCGCCCGCTGCCCGGCAAGGCTCCCGAGGAGGCCTATCTCGGCGGCTTCCTCGGCATCTTCGGCATCAAGCCGTTCGACGGCAACGTCCACCTCGTCTGCTCCCCGCTCTACCACACCGCCGTGCTCCAGTTCGCGGGCGCGTCCCTGCACATCGGCCACCGTCTCGTCCTGATGGACAAGTGGACGCCCGAGGAGATGCTCCGGCTGATCGACCGTGATAAGTGCACGCACACCCACATGGTCCCGACCCAGTTCCACCGCCTGCTCGCACTGCCGGAGGACGTGCGCCGCTCGTACGACGTCTCGTCCATGCGGCACGCCATCCACGGTGCCGCCCCCTGCCCCGACCATGTGAAGCGGGCGATGATCGACTGGTGGGGCCACAGCGTGGAGGAGTACTACGCGGCCAGCGAGGGCGGCGGCGCCTTCGCCACCGCCGAGGACTGGCTGAAGAAGCCCGGCACCGTCGGCAAGGCCTGGCCCATCAGCGAACTCGCGGTCTTCGACGACGACGGCAACCGGCTGCCGCCCGGTGAACTCGGCACCGTCTACATGAAGATGAACACCGGCGGCTTCGCCTACCACAAGGACGAGGCCAAGACGAAGAAGAACCGCATCGGCGACTACTTCACCGTCGGCGACCTCGGCTACCTCGACGAGGACGGCTATCTCTTCCTCCGCGACCGCAAGATCGACATGATCATCTCGGGTGGGGTCAACATCTACCCGGCCGAGATCGAGTCGGCCCTGCTCGCCCACCCCGCCGTGGCTGATGCCGCCGTCTTCGGCATTCCGCACGACGACTGGGGAGAGGAGGTCAAGGCGGTCGTCGAACCGGCCCCGGGACATGAGCCGGGCCCCGCCCTGGCCGCCTCGGTCCTCGACCACTGTGCCGAGCAACTCGCCGGCTACAAGCGGCCCAAGAGCGTCGACTTCATCGCCGAGATGCCCCGCGACCCCAACGGGAAGCTGTACAAGCGGCGGCTGCGGGACCCGTACTGGGAGGGGCGCACCCGTCCCGTGTGACCCCGGGAACGACCGGCGGCGGACGGATCCGAACGCGACGCGGTGTCGACGCGTCACAGGAGCGGCACCGCGCTCGTCACCGTCAGCCCTGGGGGAACCATGCGCAGGCACACCGCACGCGCCGTCAAACTGCTGTCCGCACTGGCCCTGTTCACCGTGGCAGGCGGTGCCGCCGTCGGCTGCGGCAGCGAGAGGGCCGTCGGCCACGGCGGCTCGTCGGCCCGGGCGCGTGCGGTCGCCGACGCCTGGCACGGTTCCAAGGCCGCGGAGGTGTGGGCGAGGGGCTACTACCCCGTGGGCGATGCGATCCAGCTGCCCGACGGCGCCTTCCACACCGAGGCGGACAAACGCGCGTACACGACCCAGAACTTCGTGCTGCGCACCACCCTCCCCGACACCCCGGACCGCAACGGCGTGGTGACGTGGGACGACGGCCGCTCGCTCACTCTGCCGCTGATGAGCGCACGCAAGGCCTACGACAGCCTGGCCCGCGGCGCCGACGGCGGTCCGCATCTCACCGTGACCGGCGCCAGGCCGGGCGAGACGACCGTGGCCACCAGCCGCGGCCCGGCGACCGTCCCGGCCTGGCTGTTCACGCTCGACGGCTATGACACTCCGCTGAAGCGGGTGGCCCTCGGCCCGTCGAAGCAGCCCGAGCCACCGATCGCACCGGCGGCTCGGTCTCCCAGCGACGAACTGTGGCCGGTCCAGAGGCTCGTGAGGGTGGGCGACGACGGCCGGACCGTCACCGTGCTCGCGTCGCACGGAGCCTGCGACGACGGTCCAGCGGTGGACGTCCTGGAGACGCACGACAGCGTCGTGCTGTCCGCGTCGATCGTCGGGACCGAGGACGGCCCCTGCACGGCCCAGCTGCTGGGCGCGGAGAAGACGGTGAAACTGCGCCGGCCGCTGGGCGGGCGGATCCTCCTGGACGCGTTCACGGGTGGGCCGCTGCCGTCCGGGGGCGTGAGGCGGGGGTGAACCCTGTCCCACGCGGGATGCGCGGGACAGGGCTGCGCGATCAGCGGTGCTCGCCGACCCGGATCACCCGCAGCGCGGGCGACGACATGATGTCCTTCGCGCAGAAGCGGGCCGTGACCCACCGCTCACCCTGCAGCAACCGGGTCTGGTCGCTGTAGTGCGGCGAGTTCGGGTTCGACGACTGGGAGTACGTCAGCAGGGTGCGGGCCACCGGGCAGCCGCTGCCGTCCCAGCCGACGGCCTGCAGGTGGCTCGATCCGAACGGCACCTGCGTGTACGCCCCGCTAGCCGCGTCCCACGTCGGCTCGACCACGTTCCATACGCCGAGCCTGTTCGAGCCGCCCGGTATCGCGATGCGCTCGCCGCTTCGCACGACGTACTGATGGTCACCGAGCCGTGCGTCCAGCGGGGTTCCCGAGCCGCGCAGTTCCGCCACCGTGTCGGCGAGGGCCTTGGCGAAGCCGGGCGCGGTGGTGTCGAGGGTGTTCGGCGTGTGGACCGGGTCCGCGGCCGAGAACGGCACCTTCCACAGCCGGCCGACCGGCACCGCGGCGGTCAGCTTCCGCCAGAAGCGGTCGAAGAACAGGGCACCCCGGCTGTCGACGTCCATGGTCCGGTCCCAGCCCGCGAGCACTTTGCAGGCTTCCGTGACATCCACCGACTTCCCGTCGCTCGCGGTCGCCGTGCCGCCGGGCAGCGCCGCACACGCTTCCGCCGCGTCGGCCGCGGCCAGCGTGCCGACGGGCGCCCGGTTCGCGAACTGCTGCTTCTGCAGGTCGCGGACGGTCAGCCCGCCGCGCTCGGCCATCGCCGCCACGTCCTCGATCGCGCCCCTCGTCCGCAGTGAGCGCGGTGTCCCGACGTCGCCGAAGATCCGCTCGTAGCCGGTGAGCGGCCGGTCCGCGTTGGCCAGCCAAGCGCTGTCGTTGGAGTTCTCCGCGTACGGGGCGTCCTTGAGCGTGGGCATCCGGCCGGGCCCGAAGATGCCGGGCTGCAGGGCATCGGCGTCACTGCCGATCGCGCAGTCGCCGCGCGAGCCGTCGAGGACCGCGAGACCCGCCTGCGGGTAGGTGAGTCTGCCGAGGTCGGTGGAGCAGCGGGCCGCCAGGTCGTCGGTGATCCGGGGCAGCACCTGCGACTGGGTGTAGAGGGAGTGCCCGGCGGAGTCCGCGGCGATGGTGTTCACCCACGGCAGGCCCTGATGCCGGTCGAGGGAGGTCATGACGTCCGCCGTGGAGCGCGCCTTGGCGAAGCCGAGCGAGGTGTCGGCGAAGCGGAAGTTGGCGGCGTTCGGATCATTGAGCGCGTACGCCGTCGTGGCCGTCCACGGCAGCGGCGGATCACCGCCGGGGTCGGCCACCACCGGGCCGTAGCGCGTCCACCACTGGGTACGTGTCACCGGCGCACCGTCCTGCACCGCCACGCTCACGGTCCGCTTCGTCATCCGCTCCGGCTTGCCGTCCACCAGATAGACGGTGGGGTCGGCGGGGTCGAGGGTCAGCCGGGTCAGGCTGAACGGGACGCCGGTCGCGACGGTGTGGCTCCATGCCACACGGGAGTTGTAGCCGATCGAGACGGCCGGCGAACCGAGGAGCGAGCCGCCCGCGACGTCCAGCTCGCCCGGAATGGTCTGCTGCGACTGCCAGAAGCGGCGCCCGCCCTGCCACGGGTAGTGCGGGTTGCCCAGCAGCAGACCGCGGCCGTTCGCCGTCGTGGCGCCGCTGAAGGCGACCGCGTTCGAGCCCATGTCCGCGCTCGCGGACCGCTCCCGCACCGCCCTGATCAGGGCCTTGGCGTCGACCTCTTTGCGGGGTGCGGTGGAGGCGGTGGGCGGCTGGGCCCCGGTGATCTCGTCCACGGAGCCGCCCTGGCCGCCGAGAATCACGATGGCGTAGAAACGGGCGGCCACGTCCGTCGCCGAGACCGGCCGCACCCACGCCTTGCCCTGGCACGCCGGGTCGGTGATCCGGTTCTGCGCCAGCCAGGCGTCGTACCCGGCGGCGAATCCCCGCAGCATGTCCTTGACCTGGCGGCTCGGGCCCCGCGGCGCCGGTTCGGCGAGGAGCTTCTCCACCGTCCGGGTCTGCCGTACGCCGCGGAAGTACAGGTCGCTGGAGAGATTGTCGGAGGCCGACGACAGCGAGCGGTCGGTCGCCGCGTCGGGGCCGAAGAAGGCAGAGCGCTCGCCGCGCACGGTCACGAAACCGTCGGCGAGCAGACACACCTGGTCGGCGGCCTGCGCCCAGCCGGTGCCGAAGCCGAGGTCCGCGTAGTTCCGCGCGACGATGTGCGGGATTCCGTACTCGGTGTAGCGGATGACGGCGGACAGCCCGCCGCGCGAGGGATGGTCCTGGCGGCTCGGGCGCTCGGCCGCGCCGGCCTGCAGCGCGGACGAGGCGGCGAGTAACGCGACGGCCGCGACGACCAGTCGTCTGACACGGGTGCGCAAAGGTGCCTCCCAAGGCGTGTGGGGAAAGGAGCGGTTGCGTGTGCCGACGGGCGTGTCTGCGAGTCTCCCGGGTGCTTGACCTGCCCCGGCCACGCACCGAGGATCATCAGTCATGACGCAGGGACACGGCAGCACGGTTGACG
Organism: Streptomyces sp. NPDC001157; assembly: GCF_053598255.1. Lineage (NCBI taxonomy): Bacteria > Bacillati > Actinomycetota > Actinomycetes > Kitasatosporales > Streptomycetaceae > Streptomyces > Streptomyces sp. NPDC001157. Next base: position 177,375 of record NZ_JBSFJW010000002.1, on the reverse strand, counting down.
GGGTGCTGCGGCGCAGCGCCCGACGCACCCCCGCGCGCCTGGCGGTGGAGTACGGCGACCGCAGGTGGACGTACGAGGAACTGGACGAGGCCGTCTCCCGCGCGGCGAGCGTCCTGCTGGAGCAGGGACTCGCTCCCGGCGACCGGGTCGGCGCCTACGGCCACAACTCGGACGCCTATCTGATCGGCTTCCTCGCCTGCGCCCGCGCGGGCCTGGTCCATGTGCCGGTGAACCAGAACCTCACCGGCGACGACCTCGCCTACATCGTCGGCCAGTCCGGCAGCTCGCTGGTCCTCACCGACCCCGATCTTGCTGGTCAACTCGCCGAAGACGTACGGACGTTGTCCCTGCGTGACACCGACGATTCACTGCTGGCGCGGCTGACTGCGGCCCCCGCGTACGACGGGCCCGAGCCCCGCACCGAGGACCTCGTGCAGCTGCTGTACACGTCGGGCACGACGGCCCTGCCCAAGGGCGCGATGATGACGCACCGCGCCCTGGTGCACGAGTACCTGAGCGCGATCACCGCCCTCGACCTCAGCGCCGGCGACCGCCCCGTGCACTCCCTCCCGCTCTACCACTCCGCACAGATGCACGTGTTCCTGCTGCCGTACCTCGCGGTCGGCGCCACGAACATCATCCTCGACGCCCCCGACGGCGACCGGCTCTTCGACCTCATCGAAAACGGCCGCGCGGACAGCCTGTTCGCCCCGCCCACGGTCTGGATCGGCCTGTCCAACCGCCCCGACTTCACCACCCGCGACCTCGGCGGACTCCGCAAGGCGTACTACGGCGCCTCGATCATGCCGGTGCCCGTGCTGGAGCGGCTGCGCGCACGACTCCCCGAGCTCGCCTTCTACAACTGCTTCGGTCAGAGCGAGATCGGCCCCCTGGCCACCGTCCTGGCACCCGACGAACACAAGGGCCGCATGGACTCCTGCGGCCGCCCCGTCCTCTTCGTCGACGCCCGCGTGGTCGACGAGGACGGCAAGGACGTCCCCGATGGAACTCCCGGCGAAATCGTCTACCGCTCCCCGCAGTTGTGCGAGGGCTACTGGGACAAACCCGAGGAGACCGCCGACGCCTTCCGCGACGGCTGGTTCCACTCCGGTGACCTGGCGGTCCGGGACGCCCACGGCTACTACACGATCGTCGACCGGGTGAAGGACGTCATCAACTCCGGTGGCGTACTGGTCGCTTCACGTCAGGTGGAGGACGCCCTCTACACCCACGAGTCCGTCGCCGAGGTCGCCGTGATCGGCCTGCCCGACGCCCACTGGATCGAGGCGGTCACCGCGGTCGTCGTCCCGCGCGGCGAGGTGACCGAGGAGCAACTGATCGCCCACGCCCGCGAGAAGCTCCCCCACTTCAAGGCACCGAAGCGGGTGGTGTTCGTGGACGAGCTGCCGCGCAACGCCAGCGGAAAGATCCTCAAGAGGGAACTACGGGACCGGTTCGCCGACCAGTAGGACCCCGCGCCCCAAAGGGGCGCGGGGAACTGCGCGACCAGCCACAACGGTGCCGCAGTCCACCGACGACCTACCGCGGCACAACCAGCGGAGCGCTACCGCAGGTCCACGATCCGCCGGATCTTCCCCACTGACCGCTCCAGCGACTCCGGCTCGACGATCTCCACCGCCACCGAGACGCCGATGCCGTCCTTCACGGCCGCCGCGATCGACCGCGCTGCGGCCTCCCGCGCCTCGGGTGCGGCATCGGGACGGGCCTCGGCCCGCACGGTGAGGGCGTCCAGGCGCCCCTCGCGGGTCAGGCGCAGCTGGAAGTGCGGTGCGACCCCGGGCGTGCGCAGCACGATCTCCTCGATCTGCGTCGGGAAGAGATTGACCCCCCGCAGGATCACCATGTCGTCACTGCGCCCGGTGACCTTCTCCATCCGCCGGAACACGCGTGCCGTGCCCGGCAGCAGCCGCGTCAGGTCACGCGTCCGGTACCGCACGACCGGCATCGCCTCCTTGGTGAGCGAGGTGAACACAAGCTCGCCCTCCTCGCCGTCGGGCAGCACCTCACCGGTGATCGGATCGACGATCTCCGGGTAGAAGTGGTCCTCCCAGATGTGCAGCCCGTCCTTGGTCTCCACGCACTCCTGCGCCACCCCCGGGCCGATCACCTCGGACAGCCCGTATATGTCCACCGCGTCGATCGCGAACCGCTCCTCGATCTCCCGCCGCATCTGCTCGGTCCACGGCTCGGCACCGAAGATCCCCACCCGCAGGGAGGTGCCGCGCGGATCGACGCCCTGGCGCTCGAACTCGTCGAGGAGCGTGAGCATGTACGACGGCGTCACCATGATGATCTGCGGCTCCAGGTCCTGGATCAGCTGGACCTGGCGGGCCGTCATACCGCCGGAGGCGGGGATGACCGTACAGCCGAGCCGTTCCGCCCCGTAGTGTGCGCCGAGGCCGCCGGTGAACAGGCCGTAGCCGTACGCCACATGCACCTTGTCGCCGGGCCGGCCGCCCGCCGCGCGGATCGAACGGGCCACCATGTCGGCCCACAGGGCGAGGTCGTTGTCCGTGTAGCCGACGACCGTGGGGCGCCCGGTGGTGCCGCTGGAGGCGTGGATCCGGCGGATGTGGTCCTGCGGCACGGCGAACATGCCGTACGGGTAGTTCTCGCGCAGGTCCGCCTTGGTGGTGAACGGGAAACGGGCCAGGTCGGCCAGGGAGCGGCAGTCGTCCGGGTGGACGGCGGCCTTGTCGAAGGACTCCCGGTAGAAGGGGACGTGCTCGTACGCGTGCCGCAGCGAGGCCCGCAGCCGCTCCAGTTGCAGCGCCCGCAGCGCACCGGCGTCGAGCCGCTCCCCCGGGTCCAGCAGCTCCGTCGCATCCACCATGGGGACGTCTCCTTCGCCAACCGCATCAATACGGGCGACCGATCATTCGGTCGAGCTGTTCGGGATCAGTAATTCAGGCCATGTCGGGGCAGGCAAGAGGGCGGCCCGCATTTTCTGCAGCGCCCCCACAACTGCGTTGCGGCGCCGGGCCACGGGATAGGAAGATCGGCGCATGCCGATCTTCACCGCAGCCGACGGGACCCAGCTCGCCTACCACCTCCGGGGTGAAGGCGAGCCGCTCGTCGTCCTGCCGGGAGGCCCGATGCAGGCCTCCTCCTACCTCGGAGACCTGGGCGGGCTCGCGGCGCACCGCCGGCTGGTCCTGCTCGACCTGCGCGGCACCGGCGACTCCGCGGTACCGGCGGATCCGGCCACCTACCGGTGCGACCGGCTCGTGGACGACGTGGAGGCGCTGCGCGCCCACCTGGGGCTGGAGCAGATGGACCTGCTCGCCCATTCGGCCGGTGGCAGTCTGGCGATGCTGTACGCCGCCAGGCACCCAGAGCGGGTGGCGCGGCTCGTCCTGGTCACCTGCACCCCGTGGGCGCTGGGAAGGCAGCCCAGCGCCGAGGACCGGCTGGCTGCGGCACGGCTGAGGAGCGGCGAGCCGTGGTTCGAGGACCTGTTCCCGGCTTTCGAGGCGTGGCTGGCGGGGAAGGCCGACTTCGACCCGGCGTTCGCGCCCTTCTTCTACGGCCGCTGGGACGACACGGCGGCGGAGCACGACGCCCGCGCCGAGTTCAACGACGATGCCGCCGACGTCTACGGCTCCGAGGGCGCCTACGACCCGCCGGCGACCGGCGCCGCACTCGCCCGGATGGCCGCACCGGTCCTGGTCCTGGCCGGCGAGCTCGACGGTGGCCCGCGCCCCGAGCTGGCGCGCACCGCGGCCGAGGCCTTCCCGAACGCCGAATTCACCGTCCAGCCAGGTGCGGGGCACTATCCGTGGGTGGACGACCCCGAGTGGTTCGTACGCCGGATCGCCGGGTTTCTGGACCGGGACGGGGCCGTTTTGCCGTCGGTGCAGTAGAAGCCCGGCCCAGGGGTCGCCCGGCTCGAGTTGCGGGATGCGCCGGCTGCCGTGACATTTGAGGTGGAGTGAAGAGTGCGAGGGGCCCTGTCCTCCCCCGAGAGGACAGGGCCCCACGCGCGTCCGCTTCGATCAGCGGTGCGAGCTGGGCAGGTGCTCGTAGCAGCCGGAGCGCCAGCCTCCGTCGCCCTGGAGGTTGTCCAGGAGGCTGTCCCCGGTGTTCTTGCCGACGACCCCGTCGACGTGCAGGCCGGACTTCTGCTGGAAGAGCCGGACCGCGCTGTAGGTGTCGGAGCCGAACTTCCGGTCCTCGCCGATCGTGTGGTGATGGGTCCGCTTGGCCCAGTCGTTGTACCCGTGCTGGACGCACAGCACGGGCACGCCCCTGTCGCCACGGCTGATGTTCGGCACGTCGGGCCGCGCGGAGGCGCTGCCGACCGAGCCCAGCACCAGGCCGGCGCCGAGCGCTCCGGTGATCGTCGCGAGTGCGAGGGTCCTGCGCATGGTCATGGCCGATTCCTTTCCGGTGAGTTGAGGGGCCGTATCGCTTCCGGTGGAATGCGAGGGCACGGGAGGAGGCTCCGGGCCGTGCCCCTCGGTGGCACCACCGACGTTGCCCGGCCGGATCCGGTACCGGCCAGGGGAAGCGGCAGGCCCGGTGGCACGCGGCACGGCCCACGCGCTGACCTGCTGGGACGTCGCGTCCCCTGACAAAATCGTGGGACGGTGGGCTAGGTCGGGAAGCGGTCACAGTGGTCGGGATCCGCAACCGCAGCCCCGGAGCAACCGCGTCCTCCTCCACGACGGCGACTGGGCACGCGTACGGGGAAGTGACATGACGCGCTGGAAGGAACTGCCCGCCGGGCTGGACGACGCGGAGCGGCAACTCGTCGCACAGCTGCGGCGGTTGAAGGACCGCGCGGGCTTGAGCCTGGCCGTGCTCGCGGCCAAGACGTCGTACAGCTCCTCGTCCTGGGAGCGCTATCTCAACGGGAAGAAGCTGGTGCCGCGCGCCGCGGCGGAGGAACTCGCCGAAGTCTGCGGGGCGCCGGCGGAATGGCTGCTGGTGCTGCACGAGGTCGCCGAGACGGCGCGGGCCCAGCGAGCGGCGGCCCTCGACGACGAGCCCGGGCCGCCACGCCGTACGCCCCGACCACGGCGGATCGCCCACACGCCGGCGGCCGTCGCCGTCGCAGCCGTCCTGGTGGCGTTCGGCGCCGGATTCCTGAGCGGAGCCGCCTGGCACCGAGAGGACGGCAGCGGGGCGAAGCGGAATCCCGCGCCCGCCGCCTCCGCCTTCCCCAGCGGTCACACCTATGGCTGCGACCGGGTCCGGCGCGAGCACGGCACCGTCACCGCGGGCTACTCCACCAGCCGTGAGGTGCTCCTGGACCGCGGCAGCACAGGCTGGGACGTGGTGGAGGCGCAGTGCCTGCTGCGACGGCACGGGTACGACGGCGGAAGGGTCGACGGGGTGTACGGCGAGAAGACCGGGCGTGCCGCGCGCGCCTTCCAGAAACGGTACGGACTCGCGCCGGACGGCATCGTCGGCCCCGACACCTGGAAGAAGCTGCGCACATGAGCCCGGAGACGGCGCAGCTGGCCGGGAGCATGCGCGAGGTGCGCGCCGCGGCGGGACTGAGCCTGGCCCAGCTGGCCCGGCGCACGCCGTACAGCAAGTCCTCCTGGGCGCGCTATCTCGCGGGTACGCAGCCGGTGCCCCGCCGCGCGGTGGTGGCGCTGTGCGAGGTGGCGGGCGTACGCCCCGAACGGCTGCTGGCGTTGTGGGAGCTGGCCGACGCCCGCTGGAGCGGACGGGCCCGGGCGGCGCCCGAGCCGCCTCCCGAGCGCCGGAACGTCCGCGGGGCCCCGTACGTGTGGGGCGCGGCGGCCGGGCTGGCGGCAGCCACGGTGGCAGCCGTCGCCGTGCTGCTGTCCGGGACGTACGGGTCGTCATCGGCGACCACCGGCACCGCGCCGGCGACGTTCACACCCGGCCCCGGCTGCTCGGGCCGTACCTGCGAAGGGAAGAACCCGCTCGACATGGGATGCGGCGGGCAGCAGATGGTCAGGACCCTGGCGACACGTACCGCCGCCGACGGACGCAGCGTGCAGCTTCGCAACGGCACGGCCTGCCACGCCGTCTGGGCCCGCGCCACCCGTCTCCACCTCGGCGACCGGGTCGAACTCACCCTGCCGGGCGCACCTCGCAAGGAGATCCACGTCGACACCGAGAAGGAGCGCAGCGCCTACCTGGCGACCCCGATGACGGCCCTGACACCACCGCACGAACCGGGCGACGCCCGCGTCTGCCTGATCCCGGCCGACGGCCGGCGCGTGTGTTTCACCGGCGGATCAGAGCGCAGGTGAGCAGGGGGCGGCCCGGGTCACGGCTTTCGCGGCCCGACCCCGGCAGGGCTTCGGCGTCGGCGCAGCAGAGACGGCGTCCCGCCTCGGCGCGTCGTGCTGAGCCGTCCGAAGGACCCAGGCCGATCAACTCACCCGCCGTGCGGCCCGTACGCCGTCATGAACCGGTCCCGGAACTTGTTCATGGTCCACTCCGGGGCGTTGTCCGCAGGCTTGATCCCGTCCGTCCAGCCCCAGTTCGAGACGCGGTCCAGGACCTTCGGGTCGCGGGCGACGATGGTGACCGGCACGTCCCGGTTGCTGGTGCCCCCGGTGACTGTCGGGACGGGCTGGTGGTCGCCGAGGAAGACGAGGACGGTCTTGTCGTCGCCGTAGCGCTGCATCCACTCGGTGAGGCTGTCCAGGGAGTACTGGATGGCCTTGCGGTACTCGGTGCGTACACGCGAGGCGCTCTTCCAGACCTCCGTGGGGTTCGTGCCCTCCTTCTTGATCTTGTAGAAGACCTTTCCGTCCCCGAGGTCCTTCCAGTCGATCATGTGGGCGATGGGCGACCAGGGGTTGTGGCTGGAGGCCAGGATGATCTCCGCCATGATCGGGTCGCGGTTCTTCCTGCTGTGCTCCAGCTTCTGGAAGGCCTCCAGGCTGAACTGGTCCGGGACCGGCGTCCAGCTGAAGTACGGGCCCTGGTAGCCGAGGTGCGTGGAGTCGTAGATGTGGTCGAGACCGAAGTACTTGCCCTCGGGCCAGGCCTTGCGCACGCCCGGGACGATGCCGACCGTGCGCCAGGCGCCGGTCTTCTGGAAGTAGCTGGTGAGGGTCGCGCGGTCGCTGGTGGTCAGGGTCCGGTACCGCTGCTGGTTCTTGATCCACAGGCCCGACAGGAACGTCGAGTGGGCCAGCCAGCTGCCGGCGCCCGTCACCGGTGACCTGAGCCAGCCGCTGCGCGCCGCGAAACCGGCCGCCTTGAGCCTGGCGTCGCCCGCCTTGAGCGTCGCGTCGACCTCCGGTCCCATCGTCGGATCGTCGATCGCCACCCGACCGTAGCTCTCGATGAAGGTGAACATGACGTCCTTGCCGCGCAGCCCGGTCAGCAGCTGGTCGGGCGGTGTCTTGGCGTAGGCGTCGACGGCCATCTGCTTCTTGAAGACGTCGGCGTCACCGAGGCCGTCGCGGACGTACTGCACACGGTTGGCGAGGTATTCGGCGTAGCCCTTGGTGGCGACGGTGACACCGCCGAACTGCACGCCCAGCGTGAAGCAGATGATCCACACGACGCCGAGGACGAGCGTGGAGCGTACGGCGACGGGCCGGTGCCGGGCCAGCATATTGGCAAGACGCACCATGGCCAGCGCGCTCAACGTGAGCACGGCTATGACCAGGACGATCACCCCGACCACCGCGAGCACCTCGCCCGAGCGCCCGAAGGAGTCCTTCACCCAGTCCGCGCCGTCGCTCAGCAGAACCCAGTCGAAGACCAGGTCGAACGGCCGGGCCAGGGTCTGACGGAACCCCATGTCGAGGCACTTCAGAACGCCGGACAGTCCGACGAACGCCCCCAGCACGACGGCCGTGATCCGCCGTCCTCTCGCCGGCAGCGCGAGCAGCGCGGCCGCGAGGAAGATCGCCTCGACGGGGAGACGGAAGAACGACTGGACAGTGATCCAGTCGAGGCGGTTGGGCACGAGGAGCACGACGAACACCAGCGCGGCGGCCAGGACGGTCGTGCCCACGTGGACGGCAACCGCCGTACGGGGGTAGCGACGGCGCCAGCCGAACCAGCCTGGGCGGGCGGGAGAGGGGGCGGCGCCCGTCGGGGCCGCTTCGTCGCCGGATGTGGGCGCCTTCCCGTCCTCCGCGCGGTCGGCCGTCTCCACTGCCGCAGAGTCGCCGCCCGGCTCGTCCGCTTCCTTCGCCGCCGGCTTCGTCGTCTGCCCGGGCGCCTCGTCCGCCGCGTCGGTCGCCACCACCTCGGCCGGTTCCCCGTCCGCCGAGGTGCCCGGCTCCGGGTCGGTCGCCGCGGGAGCGGTCGAGGCCTCCTCGGCTCTGGCCCTGTCCGGCGCGTCCGCGTCCGTCTCCGGCAGTCGACGAGGGGGCGTGAGGTGCGACACCCGTGGGTCCTTCCGTGCGAAACCGCTGATGGCACGGCGGACCGGGCCCGCAGGACCGAGCCGCCAACCTCGCGTACGGCCCTACGTCACCCTCCGTTCAAACACCCGGGTCAACCGCGCGCAAAAGACTACGCCCGCCGCCCCGGCCGGCTCACCCGCGGCCCCGGCCCTCCGCCTACCGGTCCGCCGAGACCGCCACCTCCCGGGCCCACCGGTAGTCGGCCTTGCCGCTCGGCGACCGCCGTATCGCCTCGGTGATCACCAGCTGCCGCGGGATCTTGTAACCGGCGAGATGGGTGCGGCAGTAGGACTGCACGTCCTCCAGCGAAGGCCGGGGCGCGCCCTCGCGCAGTTGCACCACCGCCGCCACGTGATTGCCCCACTTCGCGTCCGGCACCCCGGCCACCAGGGCGTCGTACACATCGGGATGGGACTTCAGGGCCTGCTCGACCTCCTCCGGATACACCTTCTCGCCCCCGGTGTTGATGCACTGCGAGCCACGGCCGAGGACCGTGACCACGCCCTCCTCGTCCACCGTCCCCATGTCGCCGAGCAGCACCCACCGCTCGCCGTCCTTCTCGAAGAAGGTCTCGGCGGTCTTCTTCGGGTCGTTGTAGTAGCCGAGCGGCACATGGCCGCACTGTGCGACCCGGCCCACCTCGCCCACCGCGACCGGCTCGTGGGTGGCCGGATCGACCACCTGCGTACGGGAGTTCACGCGGATCCGGAAGCTCTGTCCGGCCCCGGAGTCGGCGGTGGCTGTGCCGTTGAAGCCGGACTCGGAGGAGCCGTAGTTGTTGAGCAGCAGCGCGTTCGGGAGCAGCTGCTGGAACTGCCGGCGTACGGTCTCGGAGAGCACCGCGCCGGACGAGGACACGCTGAACACCGACGAGCAGTCCGTGCCCTTCATGGGCCCGGCCAGCGCGTCGATCAGCGGTCGCAGCATCGCGTCGCCGACCAGCGAGATGCTGGTGACCTTCTCCTTCTCGATCGTCCGCAGCACTTCCTCGGGCACGAACTTACGGTGGATCACGACCCGTTGCCCGAAGTTGAAGCCGATGAACGAGGTGAGGGTGGAGGTGCCGTGCATCAGCGGGGGAGTGGGGAAGAAGGTGATCCCGGAGCCCCCGGCCGCAACCCGTTCGGCGAGCTCCTGCGGCTTCTTGACCGGCTCACCGGTGGGCGCACCCCCGCCCAGACCCGAGAAGAACAGGTCCTCCTGACGCCACATCACACCCTTGGGCATCCCGGTGGTGCCCCCGGTGTAGATGATGAACTGGTCGTCGCCCGAGCGTGCCGGGAAGCCGCGCTCCGGCGACCCGCCCGCCTCGGCCTCGGCGAACGACACGGCAGCGACCCCGTCCTGCGTCCCGCCCACCCGCACCAGATGCCGCAGCTTCGGACACTGCGGCAGCGCCGCCGCCACCCGCCCGTCGAACTCCGCGTCGAAGGCCAGCGCCACCAGATCGGCGTCCCGGTACAGGTATACCAACTCGTCCTCAACGTAACGGTAGTTGACGTTGACCGGGACGATCCGCGCCTTCAGGCACCCGAACACCGTCTGCAGATACTCGATGCCGTTGTAGAGGTGCAGCCCGAGGTGTTCACCGGGGCGGATCCCTGCGTCGATCAGATGGTGGCCGATGCGGTTCGCCGCCGTGTCCAGCTCCTCGTACGTCAGACGCCTCTCCGCGCCCGTGCCCGGGTGGTCGACGTAGACCAGGGACTCTCGCTCCGGCACCACGTCGACGACCGACTCGAACAGGTCGGCAAGGTTGTACTCCACCGCTCCTCCTGACCCCGGCAGCCATGACGAAGAAAGGCGCACATGTGAACGTCGCATCCATCGGTTCGCCGGTCATCAGAGCAAAGGGGGCGGCAACTGTGAAGGGTCCGCGCGAAGAAATCTGACTGCCTGTCAGAAAACCCTTGAAGTGGCTCCCCGCCTACTGCAACCTGTTCTCGTTCTTTGAGAGGGGAGATGGGTGATGGGTGGGACCGAACACCTCACCGTGCAGCGCGAAGGCGCCACACTGGTGCTCACGCTCAACAGGCCGGACGCCAAGAACGCGCTCTCGTTGTCCATGCTCGTCGGTCTGTACGACGGCTGGATCGAGGCCGACGAGGACGACGCCGTCCGCTCGATCGTGCTGACCGGTGCGGGCGGCGCGTTCTGCGCCGGCATGGACCTCAAGGCCCTCGCGGGCAGGGGCATGGAGGGAGAGCAGTACCGGGACCGCCTCAAGGTCGACCCGGACCTGCACTGGAAGGCGATGCTGCGCCACCACCGCCCTCGCAAGCCGGTGATCGCCGCCGTCGAGGGCTACTGCGTGGCGGGCGGCACGGAGATCCTCCAGGGCACCGACATCCGTGTCGCGGGGGAGTCGGCGACGTTCGGGCTCTTCGAGGTCAAGCGGGGGCTGTTCCCCATCGGCGGCTCGACGGTGCGGCTGCAGCGCCAGATCCCGCGCACCCATGCGCTGGAGATGCTGCTCACGGGGCGCCCCTACACCGCCCGCGAGGCCGCCGACGTAGGCCTGATCGGCCATGTCGTCCCCGACGGCACCGCCCTCGCCAAGGCGCTGGAGATCGCCGAACAGATCAACACCTGCGGGCCACTCGCCGTGGAGGCTGTCAAGGCGTCCGTCTACGAGACCGCCGAGATGACCGAGACGGACGGGCTCGCGTCCGAACTCAAGCGGGGGTGGCCGATCTTCGATACGGCCGATGCCAAGGAGGGGGCGCGTGCCTTTGCCGAGAAGCGGCCGCCTGTCTACAAGCGGGCGTAGGGCTGCGCTGCCCCTGCCGGTTTGGAAGGTGCGGGTCGTTTGTGGCTGGTCGCTCCCCCGCTCTCGACTTCGCTTCAGCGGGGGGCCCCCATCGCGGCGGAGCCGCACATGTCACAGTCCCGCGCCCCTTACGGGGCGCTCCTGACCGTCGTTCTCTCAAGGAGGTAGCCCCGGTGGCCGAAGTCCTCAAGGCTCCCCTCGCCGTTGAATTTCCCTTCACTCGATCCCTCGGGCCTGTGCAGAGTGCCTTTCTGACCGGCCTGCGCGAGCGCGTCGTTCTCGGGGTGAGGACCGGTGACGGCCGGGTCCTCGTCCCGCCCGTCGAGTACGACCCCGTCACCGCCGAGGAGATCCGCGACCAGGTCGAGGTCGGAGCCACCGGCACGGTCACCACCTGGGCCTGGAACCACGAGCCACGCCGCGGCCAACCCCTCACCACACCTTTCGCCTGGGTCCTGGTCCGGCTCGACGGCGCCGACACCGCTCTGCTGCACGCCCTCGACGCCCCCGGTCCCGACGCGGTGCACACGGGCATGCGGGTCCGGATCCGCTGGGCCGAAGAGCGATCCGGCGCCATCACCGACATCGCCTGCTTCGAGCCGTACGACGGTGACGACACCGTACTCACCGTTCCTGCGGGGGAGTTCGAAGAACCGATCACCGGCATCGTCGCACCCGCCCGTCTCGACTACACCTACTCGCCGGGCCGAGCCCAGACCGCCTACATCCACGCCCTCTCCGAGCGGCGGACGGTCGGCGAACGCTGCCCCTCCTGCCGGAAGGTGTACGTGCCGCCGAGGGGCGCCTGCCCCACCTGCGGCGTCGCCACTTCGGAACAGGTCGAGGTGGGACCGCGCGGCACGGTCACCACCTTCTGCATCGTCAACATCAAGGCGAAGAACCTGGACATCGAAGTCCCGTACGTCTACGCCCACATCGCCCTCGACGGCGCCGGGCTCGCGCTGCACGGCCGTATCGGCGGCATTCCCTACGACCAGGTGCGCATGGGGCTGCGCGTCGAACCGGTGTGGACCGAAGGGGCCCGCTACCCCGACCACTACCGGCCCACCGGCGAACCCGACGCGGAGTACGAGACGTACAAGGAGCTGCTGTGATGCGTGACATAGCACTGGTGGCCTTCGCTCAGACCGACCACCGGCGCACCAGCGAGGAGCTCTCCGAGGTGGAGATGCTCATGCCGGTGCTGCACGGCGTTCTCGCCCAGACCGGGCTGAAGACCGCCGACATCGGCTTCACCTGCTCCGGCTCCAGCGACTACCTGGCCGGCCGCGCGTTCTCCTTCACCCTCGCCCTCGACGGCGTCGGCGCCTGGCCGCCGATCTCCGAGTCGCACGTGGAGATGGACGGCGCCTGGGCCCTGTACGAGGCATGGACGAAACTCCTCACCGGGGACGCCGACACCGCCCTCGTCTACTCGTACGGCAAGTCCTCGCCCGGCTCCGTGCGCGACGTCCTGACCCGGCAGCTCGACCCGTACTACGTGGCACCTCTGTGGCCCGACTCCGTCGCCCTGGCCGCGCTGCAGGCGCAGGCCCTGATCGACGCGGGCGACACCGACGAACCCGCGCTCGCCGCCGTCGCCGCCCGCAGCCGTGCGGACGCCGCCGCCAACTCCCATGCCCAGCTGAGGGGTTCGGTACCGCAGGGGGAGTACCTCGTACGGCCCCTCCGTACCGGCGACTGCCCGCCCATCGGCGACGGCGCGGCCGCCGTGATCCTCGCGGCGGGGGAGCGGGCCCGGGAACTGTGCGAACGGCCCGCCTGGATCCGTGGCATCGACCACCGCATCGAAGCCCACGGCCTCGGTGTCCGCGACCTGACCGACTCGCCCTCCACCCGTCTGGCCGCCGAGAAGGCCGGCGCCTTCGAACGGCCCGTCGACACCGCCGAGTTGCACGCACCCTTCACCTCGCAGGAGGTCGTGCTGCGCAAGGCACTGCGGCTCGGCGACGACGTGCGGGTCAACCCGTCCGGCGGGGCACTCTCCGCCAACCCGATCATGGCCGCCGGGCTCATCCGTCTCGGTGAGGCCGCCGCGGGCATCCACCGCGGCGAGTCCGACCGTGCGCTCGCCCACGCCACCTCCGGGCCCTGTCTGCAACAGAACCTGGTGGCCGTACTCGAAGGGGATCCCCGATGAGCAAGGAGCCCGTGGCCGTCGTAGGCATCGGCCAGACCAAGCATGTGGCGGCCCGGCGGGACGTGTCGATCGCGGGACTCGTGCGTGAGGCGGCCGGGCGCGCTCTTGACGACGCGGAGTTGGCCTGGGCAGACATCGACGCCGTCGTCATCGGCAAGGCGCCCGACTTCTTCGAGGGCGTGATGATGCCCGAGCTGTACCTCGCCGACGCGCTCGGCGCGGTGGGCAAGCCGATGCTGCGGGTGCACACCGCCGGATCCGTCGGCGGGTCGACCGCGCTCGTCGCCGCCAATCTGGTCGCGGCCCGCGTCCACGGCACCGTGCTGACGCTGGCCTTCGAGAAGCAGTCCGAGTCCAACGCCATGTGGGGCCTGTCCCTGCCGATCCCCTTCCAGCAGCCGCTGCTCGCCGGGGCGGGCGGGTTCTTCGCCCCGCATGTGCGCGCGTACATGCGGCGCACCGGCGCGCCCGACACGGTCGGCTCGCTGGTGGCCTACAAGGACCGGCGCAACGCCCTGAAGAACCCCTACGCCCACCTCCACGAGCACGACATCACCCTGGAGAAGGTCCAGGCCTCGCCCATGCTGTGGGACCCGATCCGCTACTCCGAGACCTGCCCGTCCTCCGACGGCGCCTGCGCCATGGTGCTGACGGACCGGGCCGGCGCGGCACGCGCTCCCCGGCCGCCCGCGTGGATGCTGGGCGGCGCCATGCGCAGCGAGCCCACCCTCTTCGCGGGCAAGGACGCCGTGTCGCCGCAGGCCGGCAAGGACTGTGCCGCCGATGTGTACCGGCAGGCGGGGATCGCGGACCCGCGCCGCGACATCGACGCCGTCGAGATGTATGTGCCGTTCTCCTGGTACGAGCCCATGTGGCTGGAGAACCTCGGCTTCGCCGAGGAGGGCGAGGGCTGGAAACTCACCGAGGCCGGGGTGACCGAACTGGACGGGGACCTGCCCGTCAACATGTCGGGCGGCGTCCTGTCGACCAATCCCATCGGCGCCTCCGGCATGATCCGCTTTGCCGAGGCGGCGCTCCAGGTGCGCGGCCAGGCCGGAGAACACCAGGTGGAGGGGGCCCGGCGGGTCCTCGGGCACGCCTACGGGGGCGGATCGCAGTTCTTCTCGATGTGGCTCGTGGGGAGCGAACCTCCGGACTCGTAGAAGACTCCGGAAAGGTCCCCCTCACGTGGCCTGTCGGCATCAGAAACCGATCGCTAGGCTGGCCGCGGACGACGAATCGGGAGGAGCACGGACGTGGCCGAGACCACCATCCAGCAGCACCCGCTTGCGGGCTGGGACAAGCCTGACCTGGACCTCAGCACCGCCGACTGGCACTCGAGCAGCCGTGGCCTGGGGGATGTCCAGATCGCCTTTGTCGAGGGATTCATCGCGATGCGCAACAGCGGCCGCCCGGAAAGCCCTTCCTTGATCTTCACGCCCGCGGAATGGGGCGCGTTCGTGTCAGGGGCGCGGGAAGGAGAGTTCGACCTGACCTGACCCGGTAGCCCTGCGGCGGAGCCGACGGGCCGATCCGGGGGTGTTCCACCCGTCTTTGCGGACACGCGACCTTGAGCGCCCTTCCCGGGCCGATGCCTGAGCGAGGCTGGCTCCGGGAAGGGAAGGTCGTCTCCCCGAGATGAGGAACGCATGAGCAGCACCCAGCCGGTCATCGCGGCGGTCGACGGTTCGGACGACAGCCTGCGCGCGCTGGACTGGGCCCTCCTCGACGCCCGCAGGCGCGGGGTGTCGCTGCGGGTGGTCCATGTGCGGCAGTACGCCGCCTGGGCCCAGCCCGACATCCTTGCGGCCGGGCCGCCGGAGCCGGGCGACGATCCGGTGCTCGGCCAGGTGCGCACGTATGTGAAGGGGCGGGGGGACCTGCCGGCCGTCGAGTACCACGGCCTGGAGGGGGTGCCGGGCGCCATCCTGCCCGAACTCGGTTCCAGCGCCCAGCTGTTGGTGCTCGGCTCCCGAGGGCGCGGCGGCTTCGCCAGTCTGCTGCTCGGCTCCAACGGCATGGCCGCCGCACGCGACGCCGAGTGCCCCGTCGTCGTGGTGCCCCGGCCCGGCCGTGAGGTGCACGGAGACGTACCGGTCGAGCCCGGCCCGCGCGTGGTCGTCGGCCTGCAGGTGGACAGCCCCGACGAGGCGACCCTCGCCTTCGCCTTCACCGAGGCCGCACTGCGCGGCGCCCGCCTCCATGTGGTCGCCGCCTACATGTGGCCCGCGCAGACCTGGACCACCCCCGGCGAACTCGTCCCGCCGATGGTCGACCAGAACGCCGTCGAGAACCAGACCTGGACCCTCGCCGAGGGCTTCCTCACCCCGCACCGCTCAAGACACCCCGACGTCCCCGTCGACACCTACGCGATGCCGGGCGACGCGGCAGGCCAGCTGGTCGCGGCCTCCAAGGACGCCGACCTGGTCGTCGTGGGCCGCCACCGCCGCCGCCTGCTGGCCCCCGCCCGCATGATGGGCTCGGTCGCCCAGGCGGTCCTGCTGCACGCGGCGGCCCCGGTGGCGGTGGTACCGCCGGCCATGGGGGAGGAGTGAGGCCTCACCGTGCGCGGCTGCGGCTGCAACGGCGGGTACGTGGGGGCTTGCGGCGCTGTTCCCCGCGCCCGTTGAGGCCGCTTCTGTGAGCATCGTGGCCGCGATCTTCGGCCGCTCCGACGCCCTGCTGCCCGGCTGTGGCAACCGGGGCACGCCGGCCGCGAGCGTCGCCGGGGTTCACGGCCAGAGCAGTTGGCGGTGCCAGTCGGTGTCGTCTTGCAGGTAGGCGAGCCGAGTGTGTGGACTTTCGCGGTCGCCCTGCCGGAACTCGATGGACTCGGGCTGCACGGTGTGCGGCGTTCAGCCCGGGGTGACCGGGTTCGGTTGCGTCTTCAGCTGGGCCAGTGTCTCTTTCACCGCCCTGTCGCGTTCGGCGAGGTCGGTGAGCGGCCGTGACTGGCGTCTCAGCAGCGCTTCCGCACGGGCCCCCGCGTCCCGGGCGAGGAAGTCGGCCGCACTGTCCTAGGGGCTCGCGGCCACGACGGTTGTGCGGACCCGTACCCGGACCCGGACCTGACGGGCCTGCTGCGGCCAGTAGAAGGTGAGGGCCGCGAAGGGCCGCACGGCGAGGTCGCGTGCCTTGACGCTGCCGCTGTCCGACGCGAACTGCCAGCCCTCAGGACCCGCCCTTGAGGATCAGCGTCCGAGCCGTCGGATTCCCGTCCTCGCCGGCCGTCGAGACGGTCATCGCATGCGGCTCGCGCACCCCCGGCCTCCACCGCCATGAGCAGCCACTCGCTGAACAACTCGGACGGCGTGCCCGGCGCCGCGCCCGGATCGAACTCCGGCAGCTCGCCCGCGAACACCTCCAGCCCGCGCAGCAGCCCACGCAGATCCGCCATGAACCCTCCCCCTCGGCTACTAATGGATACCGGCGGACCTATCGTTAGCCACATGCAGGAATCGCTCGCGAGGGACACCCGTCTCGCTCTCGACCTCGCCCTCACCGTCCGCCACGACGGACACGGCGGCGTCGCCGACGACCTGGCGGACGTCGCGGGGTTCACGACCTGGGTGCGCGCCCACCCCGACACCGTGCCGGACGCTGCCGCCTTCGTCGCCGACCAGGCAGGTCTCACCGCCGTACGAGACCTCCGCGCGGCCGTCCGTGCCCTCTTCGCCCACGCCGTACGCCCCGCCGAACCCAGCCGCGCCGACGCGACGCGCCTGCTGCCCCTACCCGAAGCCGTCGCACGCCTCAACGCCGCTGCTGCCCGCACCCCGACCGTCCCCGTGCTGCACTGGCCCGAGGGTGCCGAACCCGCCGTACACAGAAGGGCGGCCGACGGCGCGCACGAGCTCACCGCGACCCTCGCGCAGGCCGCGATCGCCTTTCTCGCCGGCCCCGACCGGCAGCGGCTGCGCGCCTGTCACGCGCCACGCTGCGTGCGCTACTTCCTCAAGGAGCACCCGCGCCAGGAGTGGTGCAAGCCCTCCTGCGGCAACCGCGCACGCGTCGCCCGCCACCACGACCGGCACAAGACCGTCCAGGGGGCGTGACGGCTCAGCCGACCTGGATGTGCGTGTTCATCCCGAGCTGCTTGTGACCCGGGACCGGGCAGTACAGGTCGTACGAACCCTTCTTGAAGGTCACCGTCAGGTTCGCCTCCTGGCCGCCCTGGATGTTCTTGGTCCTGGCGTCCTCCACGCCGGGGCCGTCGATGGACAGGGCGTGCGTGATCTTTCCCTTGTTGTCGGCGACGAAGGTGTAGGTGCCCGGTGTGAACGACGACCGGGACAGCTTCAGCCCGTACTCGGTCTCGGTGACCGTCACCCGGGTCCCCGAGGCCTTGCTCGCGCCGGTGGAGGCCGAGCCGCCTCCACCGCCCCCGCCACCGCTGGAGCAGGCGGCCAGGACGAGAGCGGCGGCGAAGACCGACGCCGTCGCCGTGACCCGAAGTGCCGTACCCGTCGTACGGGCCTTGCGTGCCATGAGTGCCATGTCGCTCATCCCCTTCGGGGCCTGCCCACAACCCGCCGGGCTTGTCCGCGTCTGCCATGGGAGACCCTCTATGGGGGATACGGACTGAGATGCACCGGTGTTCAGGGCGGCCTCCACGACGGTGGCAGACAGGCTCTGAAACAGGTCGGTCAGTAACGGACAGACCGGGTCGCGCGACCCTCGCGAGGCGTACGCTGAGGTGCCTGTAGGTCACGGAGCGCGCCCGCTCCCCGCGCGGGCGCACCACCGTGGCAGGGGGTACGCCATGGGGCAGCGCAGCGTGCGGAGCAGCCGCACCATCTTCGAACGCGAGAGTGAACTCGCCGCAGTGGACGAGGCGTTGGGAGAGCTCACCGGGCTGCGCAGGGACGGCGCCGAGCCGTCCGAGCGCCCCCGCGGCGCGCTCCTCGCCTTCGCCGGGCGCGCCGGCATCGGCAAGACCACCCTCCTCGCCGAGGTCCGCCGGCGCGCCGCCACCCGGGGCTGCACCGTGCTGTCCGCCCGCGGTGGCGACCAGGAACAGCGCGTCGCCTTCCATGTCGCCCGCCAGCTGCTGCAGCCCCAACT
This sequence comes from Streptomyces sp. NPDC001157, assembly GCF_053598255.1. Classification (NCBI taxonomy): domain Bacteria; kingdom Bacillati; phylum Actinomycetota; class Actinomycetes; order Kitasatosporales; family Streptomycetaceae; genus Streptomyces; species Streptomyces sp. NPDC001157. The sequence goes on along the minus strand of NZ_JBSFJW010000002.1, from coordinate 159,002 downwards.
GGCCGGGGCCGCGGAGACCGATCTGCGGGCGTCGCTGGGCAGTTGGTACGACATCGTCGGACCCGCCCTCGGCCTGTGCGCCCCCACCGACGGCGCCCCGCCCGACCAGCAGGGCCTGCGCGACGGCCTCGACTGGGTGCTCACCCATCTCGCCGTGCTGCGCGCCCCGATGGTCCTCGTCCTCGACGACGCCCACTGGGCCGACCCCGAATCCCTGCGCTGGCTCGCCGCGTTCGCGCCCCGCGCCGAACAGCTCCCGCTGCTGGTCGTCGTCGCCTACCGGCCCGACGAACTCCCCGACCACGCCGAGTCGTTCAAGGGGTTGCCGGGGCGCGCGGGCGGCCGCCCCCTCGACCTGGAACCGCTGAGCGCCGCCGCCGTCGCCCGCCTCGTACGGGAGACGCTCGGTGCGCACGCCGACGACGCGTTCTGCCGGGAGTGCTGGGCCGTCACCGCCGGCAGCCCGTTCGAGACGGTCGAACTCGTCGCCAAGGTGCGCGACCGCGGCCTCACCCCGACCGAGACCGGCGCCCATCTGCTGCGCGATCTTGCCGCCGCCGTCAAGGGCAGTGGCCTCATCGCCCGCCTCGAACGCCTGGGCACCTCCACCGTGCGCTTCGCCTGGGCCTGCGCCGTCCTCGGCACCGAGATCCACCCCCAGCTCGCCGCGGCCGTCGCGGGGCTCGGCCACGAGGAGGCCGCCGACGCCGCCGACGCCCTGCGCGGCGCCCGCATCCTGACCGGCGTCGAGACCCTCGAGTTCGTCCACCCCCTGATCGCCACCGCCGTCTACCGGGCCATCCCGCCCGGCATCCGCGTCGCCCTGCACGGCCAGGCCGCCTGGTGCGTGATCAACGACGGGCAGGGCCCCTCCGCCGCGGGCCGCCACCTCCTGGAGACCCACCCCGACGGCGACAACTGGGTCGTGCAGCAACTGCGCGCCGCAGCCGAGGAGACCCTCCGCGCCGGCGCACCGGACGCCGCCCGCAGCTACCTCGCCCGTGCCCTGCGCGAACCCCCGCCCTACGAGGACCGCGCCGCCGTCCTGTACGAACTGGGCTCCGCCTCCCTGCTCACCGAACCCGCCACCACCGTCAACCATCTGCGCGCCGCCCTCGAAGAACCCATCGCCGACGCCCACCTGCGCCAGCACATCGTCTACCGGCTCTCCCAGGTCCTCGCCCACAGCGATCGCCTCGCCGAGGCCTCCGACACCCTCGCCCGCGAGATCCGCACCACCGACGACGCCCGTGTCAAGCTGCGCATGGTCGCCGAACAGTTCATGTGGGACGCCTTCCGCGCCGACGAACCCGACCACCCCTCCCGCTCCCGCCGCCTGACCAGACTCGCCGACCGCCTCAGCGGCCGCGACCTCACCGAGCGCTACATCATCGGCCTGCGTACCTGGGACGCGGTCCTGCGCGGCGAGCCCGCCCACGTCGCCCTCCACCACGCCGAACGCGCCCTGGCCGGCGGCCTCGGCTGGGCCGAACCCGACCGTGGCTTCGAGGTGCCCGTCCTGGTCGCGCTCGCGTTCATGTACGCCGACCGGCCCGGGCGGACGGAAGAGCTGTTCGCGAGCGGCATCGCCGACTTCGAGCGCCAGGGCTGGCGCGGCGCCCACCTCTCCTTCGCCTACACGCTCCTCGCCTACGTCCGCTACCGTCGCGGCCGGCTCTCCGAGGCTCAGGACTTCGTGATGGCGGGCCTGAGGCTCGCCGAGCGCGTCGGCCCCGGCACGCCCGCCCACTGGTACGCCGTGGGCATCCTCATCGAGGTCCTCCTCGCCCGGGGCCGCATCACCGAGGCCGCGCAGGTCGCCGAGGACTACTCCTTCGGGGCGCCCTTCCCGGCCGCCGTCGTCTTCCCCGACGCCCAGACCGTGTACGGCGAACTCCTGCTCGCCCGCGGCCGCACCAAGGAAGCGGCTCAGGAGCTGGCCGCCGCCGGCCGACGCCTGGAGCCGCGCGGCATGCGCAACCCCGCCTGGTGCCCCTGGCAGCTCCACCTCGCCCGTGCCGAGAGCCACGACACGCCCGAAAGGGCCGTCGACACCGCCCTCGAAGCGCTCGCCCGTGCCCGCCAGTTCGGCACCCCGTCCGCCATCGGCCAGGCCCTGCGGACGGCGGCTGAGGTCTCCTCGGGCTCGGCCCGCATGAAATACCTGGAGGAGTCCGTCATCCACCTGGAGCGCTCCCCGGCGGCCTACGAACTCGCCTGCGCACTCGTAGCCCTGGGCACCGAACTCCGCCGCACCGGCCGTCCCCGAGACGCCGCCGAACACCTCTACCGAGGCCTCGACGCCGCAGTCCAGTGCAACGCCGACGGCCTCGCCGAAACAGCCCGAGACGAACTGGCCGCCTCCGGCCTCCGCCCCCACCGCCTCCACAGCACCGAGACGGACACTCTGACCTCCCGGGAGCGGGTCGTCGCGAACCTGGCAGCTCAGGGCTGCACCGAGCCGGAGATCGCACAGGAACTGCACCTGGACGAGCCGACGGTCGTGCGCCTGCTGTCCGCGGTCTACCGAAAGATGGGTACGGAGATCACCGGATTGGCGGCAACATTGAAGCCAACGTGAGACCCACCCCCTAGGGGCGCGGGGCCGTATCGATTTCCGGCTCCGCCGCGTGGGCGCGATCAACCCCCACAACCCGCACCCGAACGACGACCCACCCGGCCCACCAACCGGCAGGGTCCACGTACCATTGGCGACATGTCGTTCCTCCGCCGCCGCAGCGCCACCCCCGCCGGGCCCGACTTCGACGTCCTGGCCATGGACCCGGGCGACTGGCCCGGCAATCTGGGCGCCGGCCTGCTGCCCGCCCCCGACGGCACCTGTCAGGGCGTCTTCCTGCGCTACGACCTGTTCGGCGGCCGCGGCCCCGCGATGATCATCGGCAATCTGCCCGAGGGCTCCCCGGCCCGCGAGACCGCCGAGGACGAGATCCCCTTCGAGGTGGCCCAGCTGCTGATCGCGCTGGAGAACGAGGAGGAGGTGAGCGTCGTCGGCGTCGAGGACATGCCGGTCATGCAGGGCGACAACCTCCTGATCGTGCGCCGTCTCAAGCTCTCCGAGAGCCGCATCTCCTGTGTGCAGTTCGACCGCAGTGACAACGTCCTGGTGACCATCGCCGCCTGGGACCGCCCCATCACCGACGACCTGTACGCCCTGCTGAAGCCGCTCCCGGCGGAGTTGTTCCAGCAGGGCTGACACCGGCTAGCGGCGGGACCGCACCACCTTCACGTCCGCCGCGCGTACGAACGCCACCCGGTGTCCGAACTGGATCTCGTAGTACAGGTCCTTGCCGACCACGACCCGGTGCGAGTCGGTGGTGAAGGTGACCGCGTAGTAGTACTCGCCCGGCACCTTGTCGCCGACCACGTACTTCTGCCCCTTCGGCAGTGTGTACGGCAGCGGCGAGACCGCCTGCGCGGGCACCTCGGCCGGGTAGGCCGAGGCCTCCGGGTAGGCCCGTCCGTAGACCGGGACGCTGTCCAGACCCGGCTTCGGGGTGACCACGTAACCCGACGCGTCCACCGCTGTCCGGTGCCTCTTGGGGTTCTTGAACCATGCCTTCTGGCCCAGGTACCAGATCGCCGTCCAGTCGCGGTAGTGGCCGGCCACCGCGAACTGCTGGCCGGTGGACGCCCGGGAGCCCACGTCATTGACGTCGATCGTCGAGTCGGCGTTCTTGTGCAGTCCCACGTCCTTGATCAGGGCGGAGTCCGCGTCGTGGTCGGAGTACAGGCGCACCTCGCTGGAGCCGTGCGCCGCGCAGGGCTCGTCCTTGGTGACGCAGCCCGTGTACTCCGGCTGGTTGGCCTGGTAGTCGGGACGGATCGTCACCAGCCCGCCGCTCTTGGCTGCGGTCTTCCGGAAGGGGTGGCCCAGCAGTTCGAAGTAGTGCCGCCAGTCCCAGAACGGGCCGGGGTCGGTGTGCATGCCCGGGATGGTCGACGTCGTGGGGCCCGGCACATTGTCGTGGCCGAGGATGTGCTGGCGGTTCAGCGGGATGCGGTACTTCGCCGCGAGATACCGCACCAGGCGCGCCGAGGCGCGGTACATCGCCTCCGTGTACCAGGCGTCGGGCGCGGCGAGGAAGCCCTCGTGCTCCAGGCCGATCGACTTGGCGTTGATGTACCAGTTGCCCGCGTGCCAGGCCACGTCCTTCGCCTTGACGTGCTGGGCGATGAGGCCGTCCGTGGAGCGCAGGGTGTAGTTCCACGACACATAGGTGGGGTCCTGCACCAGCTTCAGGACCCCGTCCCAGGTGCCTTCCGTGTCATGGATGACGATGTATCTGATGCTCTGCGAGGCCGGGCGGTCGCCCACGTCGTGGTTGCCGTAGTCGTTGTTCCCGAACTCCTCGTACGGCGCCGGGATCCACTGGCACGACACCGACTTCGGGCATTCCGTGCCGTCGGCGGAGAGGGTGCGCAGGCCGGACTTCTCCAGTTGTGCGGTGTCGGGGGTGAGGTCCGGCTGGGCGGTCAGGACGACGCGCTGTCCGGCGTCCGTGGTGCGCTGCTCGCCGGTGCGCATCACCTCGTACACGTCGTCGGCGTAGGCCGCCGCCGTCGCGGTGTCGTCCGCAGCAGAGAAACGGGCCACCGCCCCGTACCACTCAGCCGGGTCCGCGCTGAGCGGCTCGCCCAGCTCCTTCTGCTCGGAGGCCAGCAGCGCGGCACCGCCCGCCACATTGGCGGCCGGGTCGGTACGGAGCCGCTCGGCGCTCAGCCCGGTCAGGGCGGCCGCCTTCGGCAACGTCTTGAGCCGGGGCGGGAGTTCGGAGTTCTCCGGCACTTTGGTGTCCGGGTGCAGGGCGCCGCGGGCCGTGTCCCCGCGGGCGTCCCCCGTGCCGTCGCTGTGGCGCGCGGTGCGGGCGATCGCGGTGTGGGCGTCGGTGAGGTGCATCGGGCCGTAACCGCCCGACACGCTCGGCGCGCCTCCGTGCGTGTCCCACCGGGACTGCAGATACGAGACGCCGAGCAGCACGCTCTGCGGCACGTGGTACTCGGCGGACGCCGAGGCGAACGCCTGTTGGAGCCGGTCCTCGGCGGGCCGGGCGTCGGACGGGGCCGCGCCCAGCAGCGGCAGCAGCAGGGCCGCCGCGGCGAGGGCGCCGGCGGTTCTGCGGGTGCGTCTGTGGCCGGGTGCGGACGTGGGGTCGGTGGCAGATCCTCGCAATGCAGCCTCCTGGGACGAACGAGCGTGGCGGGGCGTGCAGGGCCGAGCGGTGGGTCAGTGGTACCCGCTGGCCGACGATCCGTCAATCATGCCCAGAGGCAGGAGATTTCCCATGTCAACACGAGGGTGGAGGAGTTTCCGGGCGGCGGTGTGCGGGCCTGCGAGGCATCAGTGGCGTACACCAATGGCCCCTGCCGAAGGCTTTTCGGAAAGGTCTGCCGCGCAGGTCCGGACATACGAAGGTCCGCGGTACGCCGCTGTCCTGGGCGCACCGCGGACCTTCGTCCCCGTCAGCGAGTGCCGACCGCCGCTCGTACGGCCCGTCGGGCCAGCTGGCAGTCGTCGTGCAGCCGCCTCAGCAGCAGCCGCTGTTCCTCGCCGGACGGCGCAGCGCCCGGGTGGGCCACTCCCGGTGCCGCCGGGGTCGTGTCGTGCATCGAACGCTGCACGGCTGTTTCGTAGGTACGGATCTCACGGGTCAGTACGAGCATCAGGTTCACCAGGAACGCGTCCCGCGAGGCCGGGCCCGCCGACTGCGCGATCTGGCTGATCTGGCGGCGCGCCACCGGCGCGTCGCCGAGCACCGACCACAGCGTCGCCAGGTCGTAGCCCGGCAGGTACCAGCCCGCGTGCTCCCAGTCCACCAGCACTGGACCGGCCGGTGAGAGCAGGATGTTCGAGAGCAGTGCGTCGCCGTGGCAGAACTGTCCCATGCCCTGCCGGCCCGCCGAGTGCGCGATGCCGTGCAGCAGCTTCTGCAGGTCGCCCATGTCGCGGTCGGTGAGCAGCCCCAGTTCGTGGTAGCGGGAGATACGGGCCGCGTAGTCGAGCGGGGCGTCGAAGGTGCCCGCCGGCGGCCGCCAGGCGTTCAGCCGGCAGATCGCACCGAGGGCCGCCCTGATGTCGGCGCGCGGCGGGGCCTCGGCCGGGTGCCGCTGCAGGGCCGCGACCCGTCCCGGCATCCGCTCGATGACCAGTGTGCAGTTGTCCGGGTCCGCCGCGATCAGTCTCGGCACCCGCACCGGCGGGCGGTGCCGGACGAACGAGCGGTATGCCGCTATTTCATGGCGGATCCGCTCGGCCCAGGCTGGGGAGTGGTCCAGTAAACACTTGGCGACGGCCGTGCTGCGCCCGGTGGTACCGACCAGGAGCACGGACCGTCCGCTGCGGCGCAGCACCTGCACCGGAGCGAACTCGGGACAGATCCGGTGCACCGACGCGATCGCCGTCCGCAGCTGGGCGCCCTGGGGGCCGGACAAGTCGAGTCTCCCGCTGAGCGGTTGGGTGCCGAGCCCGGCGGCGCGGCGCGGCCGGCCCGCGCCCAGCACGGGGGCCGCGGGACGCGCCGCGGGATCGAGGTAGGGGCCGCTGCCCGCCGGGCGGGAATGCAGCGACCGGGGCGGGGCGGACACGGAGGACGATGCTGCGTACATGGGAGAAACAGATCCCTTCGTGTGCCTGCGACGACAATGCGCTCCCCGGCCCGGCCCCTCGGGTGCACCCTGGGGAATGCATCCCTTGTTCAAGAAGGCGACCGGGTCGGGGTGGCGCTTTCCTACCTGACACCCGATGCCCAGTGGCACACCATCTGGCGAACCCTGGCGAACCCTGGCGAATAGTCGCCCGGCAACTTGCACCGGGCTACTGTCAACTCAGCCGAGAACCTGGGGGCTTGACGTGAGCGGACAACCCAACACCCGCCTTGCGGACCTGTTCGGCCTGGCCGGCTGGTCCAAGGGTGAACTCGCGAGGCTGGTCAACCGGCAGGCGGCGGCCATGGGCCACCCCCAGCTGTCGACCGACACCTCCCGGGTGCGGCGTTGGATCGACATGGGAGAGATCCCGCGCGATCCGGTGCCGCGGGTGCTGGCGGCTCTGTTCACCGAGCGTCTCGGCCGTGTCGTGACCATCGAGGACCTCGGTCTGGTCCGGCACGGGCGTGCGGGGAAACGGCAGGACGCCGGGAGTGTGGAACATCCCGACGGTGTGCCGTGGGCGCCCGAGCGGACTGCGGCGGTCCTCACCGAATTCACGGGAATGGACCTCATGCTCAACCGACGCGGCTTGGTGGGCGCGGGTGTCGCGCTCACCGCAGGATCCGCACTCAGCAGCGCCATGTACGACTGGCTGCAAACCGATCCGACCCTCTCCGCCGACGCTCCCGACTTCGACAATCCCCTGCACGCCGATCCCGCCGGGTTCGACCGCTACGAGGCCGCCCCCATCGGGTCGCAGGAGATCGAGGAACTGGAGCGCTCGGTCGAGGTGTTCCGGGCCTGGGACGCTGCCCGCGGCGGCGGCCTGCAGCGCAAGGCAGTCGTGGGCCAGCTCAACGAGGTGGGCGGCATGCTCGCCTACCGTCACCCCGACCATCTCCAGCGGCGCCTGTGGGGCGTCGCCGCCAATCTCGCCGTCCTCGCGGGCTGGATGTCGCACGATGTCGGCCTGGAGCCCACGGCCCAGAAGTACTTCGTCATCGCCGCCCATGCCGCGAGAGAGGGAGGCGACCGGCCCCGCGCCGGAGAGGCACTCTCCCGTGCGGCGCGCCAGATGGTGCACCTGGGCCGGCCCGACGACGCCCTGGACCTGATGAAGCTCGCCCAGTCCGGCTCCGGCGACGAGGTGCTGCCGCGCACCAAGGCGATGCTCTACACCATCGAGGCCTGGGCGCAGGCCTCGATGGGCAAGGGCCAGGCGATGCGCCGCACCCTCGGCCGGGCGGAGGACCTCTTCGTCTCCGACCGGGGCGATGTGCCGCCGCCGAGCTGGATGCAGATGTTCAAGGAGGAGGACCTGTATGGCATGCAGGCCCTTGCCTACCGCACCCTGGCCGAGCACGAACCGGGAGCGGCCGTGCACGCCCAGCACTACGCGGAGAAGGCACTGGCCCTCAGGGTCGACGGACGGCAACGGTCGAAGATCTTCGACTTCCTGTCCATGGCCTCGGCCTGCTTCATCGCCGACGACCCCGAACAGGCCGACCGCTATGCACGCCTCGCCCTGATGTCGATGGGATCCAACTCCTCCCACCGCACCTGGGACCGGCTGCGCCAGATGTACCGGCTCACCGCGGAGTACTCCAGCTACCCGAAGATCCACGAGCTGCGGGAGGAGATCAAACTCGCCTTGCCCAGGACGGCGAAGGGCGGCAACAGCGCACGGGCATAGGGGGTCCGTGCAGCTGTCGCTGCTTCACTTCACCGGGGCACCTCGGCGGTTCACTTCACCTTGGCGACGAGCAGGCACGCGTCGTTCTCGCGGTCGGCCTCGCCGTACTCCTCCACGACCATCCGTACGCAGTCCTGCGCGCTCGCTGACTCGCCGAAGCGAGGGGCCAGGCCGAGGAGTTGGTCCACGGTCGCGGTCACCGTCTCCGTACTCCCGCGCCCGGGCACCAGCCCGTCGGTGTGCAACAGGAGCACGTCGCCCGGCTCGAGGGTCTCTTCCGCCTGCTGGTAGGAGGCCTGCGAGGTCGCACCGAGCAGGACGCCGTTCGGTGCGTGCAGCCTGCGCCCCGTCCCGTTGCGGAACAGCAGCGGGGCGGGGTGTGCTGCCTGTGCCCAGGTCAGCGTGCGGGTCTCGGGGCGGTAGCGGCAGCAGACGGCGGTGCCGAGGGCGGGTTGCACGGTGGCGTCGAGTAACTGGTTCAGCCAGCACATCAGTTGACCGGGCTCGGTGCCGGCCATCGCCATGCCGCGCACGGCGCCCAGCAGCGTCGCCATGCCCGAGGCGACGGCCATGCCGTGTCCGGTGAGGTCGCCGACACTGAGCAGGGTCTGGCCGTCGGGCAGTTCGAGCGCGTCGTACCAGTCGTCGCCGATCAGCGCACTGCTCGACGACGGCAGATGGTGCGCGGCGAGATCCAGTGTCTCGGGCCGTTGCTGCGGGAGCCGCAGGGAGCCACGCCACGGCGGCAGCACGGCCTCCTGCAGCTCGACCGCGAGCCGGTGTTCGGTCTGTGCGCGGTGCTGGTGGCGTTGCAGCGAGTCACGGGTCTCGCTCACCACCTTCTGGCTGCGGCGCAGTTCGCTGACGTCCCGCAGTACGGCCCACATCGAGGCGGTGCTGCCGTCAGTGTCGAGCACGGGCTCGCCCATCATGTGCACCGTGCGCACCTCGTCGTCCGGGCGCACGATGCGGAACTCGCCGTCGATGGGCTTGGCGTCGACGAGGCAGTCCGTGACCATCGCCGTCAGCTTCGCGCGGTCCTCGTCCAGGACCAGGGAGGGCAGTTCGTCGAGGGTGAGAGCGGGAGTGGCGGGGTCGCGGCCCAGGATCTGGTAGAGCTCGCCGGACCAGGTCGCCTCGTCCGTCAGCAAATTCCACTCGGCGCTGCCGACCCGGCTGAGCAGCGAGTCACGTGGGGGAGCGGAGGGCAGGGCGTGGGCGAGGTGCGCCGCGTCCGTGGCCGGGGGCACGGGCGGCGGGCCGTCCCGCAGTTGCCCCAAGTGGGTGTCGAGGTCGCTGAGTTGGTGCAGTGCCAGATCGCACAGCGCGCGCTGCCAGCGCTCCTGCGGGTCCGAACCGTCGCCGCGGGCGTCCCGCCGTACGGCGTCCACTTCGCCCTTGAGCCGCCGCGTCTGCGATATCAGCGCCTCGACCGAGCCGCGTCCTGGCGGCTGGGCGGCTGGGTGATCCGCAGAGAGGTGGGACGGCATGACGCACTCCGATGCGGGGACGGTACGACCGGGTCCGGTGGCCTTTAAGGGCCGTTACGACTGTTGCACAGCCCGCGACGCCCTGTAAGGGATTTGGCAACACACGATACGGTGGTGCTTCTGGCATATGCCACAGTCTTCACGGAGTGGTCATGCGGTGCGAATGGCGTACGTCGCAGGCCGGTCAAGTCGTAGGCAGCGTACGCGATTTGAAGGGTTGTTGAGAATTTCCGGTGCGCGTTCAGTCGCACGTTCGACGGCTACTTGTTCTATGGCTCATCGAGTGACGCAGGTCACACGAAATCGCAAGCGCTTCCACGTAATGCAAACGGCTCCTGCGGGGTCGTACAAGCACACCGGAAATCCGGCCGACCTCCGACCGCAGTGGAGACCGACCATGGACCTGACCCTCGAGCAGCCCGCCCGCGGCCGTCTGATCACCGCCGACGAGCGGGAGCTCCCGGTTCCCGCCACGCTGCGCTATGCCGCCACGGACCCGCTCGCCGTGCACCTCGACTTTCCGCCCGAGGTCTCCCTGGACGGCACAGGGGTCACCTGGACCTTCGGCCGCGCCCTGCTGGAAGAGGGGCTGCGCGGTCCCGCCGGCAGCGGTGACGTGCACATCTGGCCGTGCGGACAGGCCCGTACCGTCATGGAGCTGCACTCTCCCTACGGCCTGGCCCTGCTCCAGTTCGACACCGCCGCCCTGCGCCGGTTCCTGCTGCGCACCTACGCCGTGGTGGCGGCCGGGCAGGAGGACATCGGTGCGGCCGTCGAGGAGGGGCTGAACTCGCTGTTCGGCAATGTCTGAGGGCCGGTCCGCGGGGCGTCAGCGCAGTGCGGCCTCGCCCGTGCGGACGGCGCGCAGGGCGCGCTCGACGCTCTGCTGGTTCTCGCCGACCGGGGCCACGTAGTCGAGGACGTCACGTGCGGCGTCCTCACCGAGCGTTCGGGTGATGACCCAGGTGGCGAGATACTGCGAGGCCAGACAGCCGCCTGCGGTGGCGATGTTCCCCTCGGCATGGAACGGCGCGTCGAGCACGGTGACTCCGCAGGCTTCGACGAAGGGCCGGCTCTTCCGGTCCGTGCAGGCAGGCATGGAACGCAGCAGCCCGAGCCGGGCGAGTACGAGCGCGCCCGAACACTGCGCACCGATGAGCTGACGGGCGGGGTCGAGCGGCAGCCGGGAGATCATCCGGTCGTCGGCGACCACGTCCCGTGTCTTCACCCCGCTGCCGATCAGCACGACATCGGCTTCGGTCACGAACTCCATGGGGCGCTGCCCGGTCACCTCGACCCCGTTCATGGAGGTGATCACCGGCGTCGGCGTCGTGATGAACGCCTCCAGGCCGTCCTTCCGGCACCGGTTGATCAGCGCCGAGGCGATGAAGCTGTCGAGCTCGTTGAATCCGTCAAAGGTGACCACGGCGACCTGCATGGCATCTCCTCGAAGCACGGCACCAGGGGTGGCAGTTTCCCAGCGGTGCCGTGCCCGGGTCGCGGGCCAATCGGCGAGCGGTGGCCCGCATAGAGGTGCACGAGGTCAGTAGCGCAGGACTCCCGCGATCCCGTGAGCGTCGCCCAGCATCCCGTCCGGAACGAAGCGGACGTCCGCGCCCGTCTCCAGGCACTGTTCGACGATCTCGTCCACGATGTCCTCGCGGGAGTCCAGGTCGCCGTTCTCGGCCGGGATCAGGTGACCGCCGAGGACGTCGCGCACGGTCACGCGGTAGTTCTCCTCGACCGCGAGCAGCCGTACGCGGCCCTCGCGGGCGTTCTGCCAGACCTCGTCGACACCGGCGGCGAACGCCTTGCGGCCACGGGCCGTTTCGAGCTCCCGGGCCACGGCATCGGTGCTTCTGCGGGCCTCGGCGGCGACCTTCGGCCGTACCGCCTGCCACACGGCGTCGGGAGTGCCGTGCGCGAGACCGCCGTGCGGCACGTGCACCGCCTCCTTGGTGACGCTGCCGACCTCGTCCATGGCGGACAGGGCCGCCTGCTCGCCCGTGACGTACAGCGGCCGCGGCTGCTCGCGCAGGACCATGCCCATCGCGGCGTCGGCCTCCCGCAGGAAGTGGCGGGTGTCCTCGTCGCGGAAGGTGCTCGGCAGGTCGCCGATCCGCTCCTGCCGCTCGGCGTCGAAGTTCACCGGGCGCCTGGTCATGGGGAATCCGCCGGCCCGGTCCTCCGTGACGCGGTCGGTGCCGCCGCTCCACAGGGTGACCCGGTCGGAGGAGACCGACAGCACCCAGAACGGCTGTTCGGCTGCGTGTGCGGAGACAAGGTTGCGGGTCAGGAAGGTGTCCGAGAGCACCACCCGCTCCGGCACCGTGCGGGCGAGCGACCACACCTGGTGCTCGCCCGGGGCGGCGAAGATCACCAGGCCGTCCTCGGCATGCGCCAGATCCACCTCCTGGAGGGCCTGGTCGAGCTGACGGACCACGTCGGAGCGCCGTTCGCGGGTCACCGCGGGATCGGACTCCAGTTGCTTCTTGGCCTCGGCCACCACATTGCGCAGCCGGACCGGATCCTGGGCGTTTTCGGGCTCCCGGCGGTGTGTGGGCGTCAGCACCGACACGGCCGGATAGGCGCGCGGGCGCCGGAGCTCGGACAGGGTTGAGGGACTCAGGTCGTGCTCCATACCAAGCACCATAGGGCCGTTTCCCTCAAAGGGCATTAGGGGCAGCCGTACTGGGCAATCAGGACAATTTCGGCTCCCGGTCTATCGCTGCTCGCCGTTCGGTTCGATCACCGCGATGTTGCCCTGGGCCACGGCGCACAGAGTCCGCGCCCCGGCGGCGTCGATCGTGATCAGGTCGCAGCGGGTGACGACACGGGTGCGGCCGGCCCGGACCACCTGGGCGTGCGCGCGCAGGATCTCGCCCGTGGCTGGGCGCAGATAGTCGATGGTGAATCCGGACGTGATCAGCCCTGCCCCCACCACGGTCGCGGCGGCGAGCGTCAGTGTGTTGTCCGCCGCGTAGGAGAGCACCCCGCCGTGCACGAAGCCGTACTGCTGGAGCAGCTCCTCGCGGATGTCGAGCTCGAGGGTCGCCTCGCCGTCCCCGAACGCCGTCACCCGGGCGCCCAGCAGCCTGCTGAAGGGCTGCTCGGCGAGGCCCTGGCGGGCCAGATCCAGATCCATCGTCCTGCTCGTCTCCTCAGCTCACTTCACCAGTGAAGTGAGAGTGGCGCGGACTCGTGCAGTCTGTCAACATCGGCCCATGTCCGAGCCTGATCAGCGTCTTTACTTCCTGCTGCAGCGGGCGGCGCACCAGCTGCGCACGACGGTCGACCGCCGCTGCCTGGCGGCTGCCGGCGTCAGCACCGCCCAGCTCGGCGCGCTGTTCGCCGTGCAGGACCAGCCCGGGCTCACCCAGCAGGAGTTGGCCCGCATCCTCGGGCTGCGGGAATCCGCGGTCACGGCACTCGTCGGACGGCTCACCGCGGCGGGTCTCCTGCTCAAGCAGGCGCATCCGCGGGAACACCGGGCCGTGAGGCTGGAGTTGACCGAGGCCGGCGCCGCCGCCCTGCGCGCCGGACAGCCGGAGGTCGACCGCCTGAACGCGGAACTGCGCGCGCTGCTCGGGGACGACGGCTTCGTACGGACGGCGGGGGCGCTGCGGCAGCTCGCCTCCTGGGAGGCCTGACACCTCAGGTGGTCGGGGTCTCGTCGCCCTCCGGACCGCACGAGCTGCCGGTCGGGGGCAGGGTGCCGTAGAGCAGGAAGTCGTCGACCTTGCCGTGCACACACTTGGAGGACGCGTAACCGGTGTGGCCCTCGCCCTTGTTGTCGAGCACCACGGCCGAGGACCCCAGCCGCTTCGCCGTCTCTTCGGTCCAGCGGTACGGCGTCGCCGGATCGCCGCGGGTGCCGACGAGCAGCATCTTCGAGGTGTGCAGGTCGCGCACCCGGTCGCGGATGAAGTCGGTGCCCTTGGGGCGGCCGTAGCACATCAGCAGCTCGGTGAGGCGGTAGCGGCCGAAGACCGGGGAGGCCTGCTCGTACTCTGCGCGCAGCCGGCCGAGCTCCTTCACGATCCGGTCGGCGCCGGGGCGATCGGGATCGTCCGCGCAGTTGATCGCCATCAGCGCCGCCGGAAGGTTGTCCAGCGGGACGTCGTTCTCGTCGACCAGGCCGCCCCCGGCGTGCTGCCGGAAGGGAAGCGCGGCCCCGCCGGACGAGAAGCCCAGCACACCGCGGGCGTCGCCGTCCTCGACCAGCTCGGCGATCGCGCGCTCCAGCGACGGCCACAGATCCTTGCTGTAGAGCGCCTGGCCGATCGCCCCCACGAGATCCTGCCCGGTGAACTCCTGGCCGAAGTCCGTCGGCAACGGGTCCTTGTCGAGGGAGCCGACGAGATGGACGACCTGATCACGGGCGTCGCGCGGGTCCTGGCCGAAGGGGCAGGCGATGTCCTTGGTGCACCAGCTGATGAAGTCGTCCAGGGCCGTCTGCTGGCCCTCGGCTCCCGCCACTCCCTGCTCGGACATCGGTTCGGTCAGCGTGTCCACTCCGTCGAGGACCAACCGCCCGACCTTCTTGGGGAATTGGGCGGCGTAGACGGCGCCGAGCCGGGTTCCGTAGGAGAAGCCGAGATAGTTGAGCTTCTTGTCACCGAGTACCGCGCGCATCACGTCCATGTCGCGTGCGGCGTTGACCGTGCCGATGTGGGGGAGTACCGGCCCCGAGTGCTTTGCGCACTGGGTGGCCGCCTTCTGCAACTGCCGCAGCACGGCCCGCGGATCGTTGCTCTCCGCGATCTCGTCGGCCGCGGCGGCGGCCTCGTCGGAGCCGTCTCCGCAGCTGACCGGTGAGGACCTGCCGACGCCGCGCGGGTCGAAGGTCACCACGTCGTAGCCGTTCGTGAGCCTCATGAAGTCGTCGCCGCCGGACGCGAGTTCGCTGACTCCTCCGGCGCCGGGGCCGCCGAAGTTCAGCAGCACGGAACCCCGCTTTTCGCCCGTCGCCCGGTAGCGGGCGAGGGCCAGGTCGAGCGTGCCCGCCCTGGGTCTGGCGTAGTCGAGGGGGACGGTGACCTTGGCGCACTGGAGGTCCTTGGGCATGTCGTCGCCCTGGCATCCGGACCAGGTGATCTTCTGCCCGTAGAACCGCGACAGATCGGGCCCGGTACCGTCCGAGGCCGTCGTGGGCGGCCCTGCGGCCAGCAGGGCCAGGCCTACGGCTCCGGTGACGGCGAAGCGTCGGGCAGCGGGCCGCGTTGACAGCTTGACCAGCATCAATGCCTCCCGGGGCGCCCGCCGGGGACCGGGAGAACGGCGCCCTCGATCACGATAAGCGGATGCCGCAGGGCGCGCCTCCGGGCGAGCGGGAGCACACGGGATGCCCTACCCTCCTCTCCTTCGCCTCGGGTACGGCGGTCCTGCTGCCGGGTGGACAGCGGCGCCACTCGATGGGGTGAAAGGTGAATAAGCCATAACTCGGACGGTTCTTGGGCGTTTTATCCGGTGCGGGCGAGTGCCCGCTTCACCGGCGCGGGTATGTGCCCGCGGCCATGTCTGGAAGGCAGGGAACCTATGAGAAGGGTTGCCCGAAACGGTGTGATCGCCGTCGCCGCTGCCTCGGGAGCGATGGCTTTGACGGTTCCGGCGTACGCCGCAGCCGCGGCGGACGGCGCGACCGCCGGCTCGGCCGGTACGGCCTCCGGCAACACCGCCCAGCTCCCGGTCCACGCCCCGGCGAACGTGTGCGGGAACACCGCGAACGCGACGGGAGTCCTCAACCCGGCCGCCGGCAGCAGCTGCAGCAACAAGGGCGCGGTCAGCAAGCGTGCTGCCGACGGCAGCGCAGCACACGGCAGTGGTGAGGACTCGCCGGGCGTGGCCTCCGGCGACACCCTCCAGCTCCCCGTCCACGTCCCGGTCAATGCCGACGGGAACACGGGGAACGTGGTCGCCGCCGACGACGAGGCCACCGACGACGAGGCCACGAACGACTCCGGCGCCTGCTCCTGCAGCAAGCCGGAGCCGAAGCCGAGCGTCCCGGCGAAGGTGCAACCGAAGCCTGTGAAGGTCCCGGTGAAGGTGCCTCCGAAGCCTGCGGCGGTCCCGCCCAAGGCGCATCCGCGGTCGGTGCCCGTTCTGCACGCCGTCCCACGCAAGGCGCCGGCCTCCCTGGCCCACACCGGCACCGACCAGACACTGCCCGCCGCAGTGGCGAGCGTCGCGCTGGTGCTCGGCGGAGTCGCCATCCGTCGGCGCTTCCGCCCAGGGCCGGTGCGCTGAGCTCGCTCGGCAACGGCTCAAACCCACCGTGACGCGCCCCGCAAGATCCGCAAGGATGCTGCGGGGCGTGGTCGATCACCGCGCCCCCTCGTCCGCCGTCACACCACGGAATGGAGCGCACGTATGACCTCCGCTGCACTCGAACACCTCGTCGTCACCCAGGCCGGACCCGACGACTGGCCGGTGATCAGCGGATGGGCCGCGGACGAGGGATGGAACCCGGGAGCGGCCGACGAAGCGGCGTTCTTCGCGCAGGACCCCGACGGCTTCTTCCTCGGCCGCATCGACGGCGAACCGGTGTCCGCGATCTCCGTCGTCAACTACGGCCCCGACTACGCCTTCCTCGGCTGCTACCTCGTCCGGCCCGACCTGCGCGGCCGCGGCCACGGCCTGACCACCTGGAAGACCGCGCTGTCGCATGCGGGCAGCCGCACCATCGGTCTCGACGGGGTGGTGGCCCAGCAGGACAACTACCGCCGCTCCGGCTTCGAACTCGCCCACCGCACCGTCCGGTTCACCGGCACCGCGCCGGCGGCCGAGACCCCGGCCGGCGTGCACCATGTGCAGGAGACCGACGTCCCCGACCTCACCGCCTACGACAGCGCCTGCTACCCGGCCGACCGCCCCCGCTTCCTGGCCCACTGGCTCACCGGCACCGGACACCGCGCCCTCCTCCGCCGCACCGGCGACCGGATCACCGGCTACGGTGTGATCCGTCCCGCCCACGACTCGCTCCGCATCGGCCCGCTCTTCGCCGACACCCCCGAGGACGCACAGGCCCTGTTCACCGCTCTGACCGCCGAGGCGGCCGGCAGCGAGGTCGCCGTGGATGTTCCCGAGACGAACGCGCCGGGCATCGCCCTGGCCGAACGGGCGGGCTTCACCCCCTCCTTCGAGACGGCCCGCATGTACACGGGCCCGGTCCGCCCCTACGCCCAGGATCGCGTCTTCGGCGTCACGACTCTGGAACTGGGCTAACGCGCCACCGCCGTGAGCAGCACCATCCCCGAGTCCCCGTAGTCCGGCAGGGTGGGGTCGGCGTCGATGTGGTGGACTGACAGGTCACGGGTCATGGGGGTGAACACCCTGGTGACGATTTCCGGGTCCACCGGGCAGCCCGGCCAGCGGGACACGGGCCCGATGCGGTAGGTGGGCATGTTCTCCATGAAGGCCGCCACCAGGTGCCCGCCGGGGACCACGCAGCGGACGAAGGCACGGCAGAAGTCCGTGAACTCCGCGTAGTCCTCGGTGGCGCCCTCGGCGACGAAGTGCATGGATGCCAGCTCGTACCCGGCGGGCTCCAGCTCCCTGACGTCCGCGTGGACGACGTTGACGTGCGCGAGCGCCGCGGCCAGCGTCGCCGGCAGGTCCGGGTTGAGGCGTCGGCACAGCGCGTGGAACGGCAGCCAGCTGGCATCCGGGCCGCACTGGATCTGGCGCTCCAGGTAGGCGATGTTGCCCGCGCCCGCGTCGACGGCCTCGATCCGGCGGCTCGCCGCGGCCGCGAGGATCAGGGGATACAGATTGGGTCCGGCCCCGAACTCCACCGAGCGCCCGACGGAGCCGGGCGCGAAGCGGCGGTAGAACGCCGAGTGGTGGGTGATGACCGCCGCGTCGGAGGGGTGTAGGTCGCGGTAGTTCTCCGCGAGGTAGTCCGCGACCGGCCAACGGTCCCAGTCGACGTCGTCGTTGTGCGTCTTCATGGCCGTCTCAGACCTTCGCCCTCAGCGGGAACCGCGCGGCCAGCCGGGTCAGGGTGCCGTTCAGTCGCTCGATGTCGTCGTCCGAGTTCAGTGCCGTGATCTGGATCCGGAAGCCCACCCGGTCCCGCGGCACCAGCGGATAGGCCGCCAGCGTCACATAGATGCCCTCCTCCCACAGGAACGCCCCGACCGCGTCGAGGTCGTCCGCGTTCGCCAGCGGGATCTCGATGATCGGCAGACGGTCCCCGTTCAGCGTCCTGACGTCCAGCCCGTCCAGATGATCCAGCACCCGCGTGGTCCTGCGGTACAGCTCGGCGCGCAGCACGTCCCCACGGCGCTCGTTGACCTCCAGCCCGGCCAGCGCCGTGGCCAGGGAGGCCGTCGGGGAGGGACCCGAGTACAGATAGGGCCCCGCGGCCGTCTTGAGCCGGTTCTTCAGCTCGGTGGGCAGCGCGAGGAAGGCGAGCAGCGACGAGTACGCCTTCGAGAAACCGGCGGCCAGGACGATCCCGTCGTACGACTCGCCGGTGTGCCGCACCACGCCGTTGCCACGCGAGCCGTAGGGACAGAGCTCGTCGGGTCCGCGCTCCCCGATCACCCCGAAGCCGTGCGCGTCGTCCACATAGAGCGTCGCGCCCGCGGCGCGGCAGACCGCGGCCAGCGTGGGCAGGTCGGGGATGTTGCCGGTCATGCTGTTCACGCCGTCCAGGCACACCAGCCGCGGCAGGCCCGCGGGCACCGAGGCCAGCAGGGTCTCCAGTTCGTCGGGGCGACCGGCGTGGAAGCGGTGCAGGGTGGCGCCCTGGCCGCGGGCCACCACGCAGCCGTCGTACACCGTCCTGTGCGCCGTCGCCTCCACGAACACATGGCCGCCCTCGGCCAGCACCGGGATCGCCGAGGCGTGGATCAGTGTCAGTGTGGGCAGCAGCAGCGTGTCCGACGCGCCCAGCAGATCCGCGAGCCGAGTCTCGATCTCCGGGTACAGACGGGGGCTGCCCAGCAGCCGCGACCAGCTGGGGTGGGTGCCCCAGCGCCGCAGGAGGGGCTCCACGGACTCGATGATCTCCGGGTCCCAGTCGAAGCCGAGGTAGTTGCAGGAGGCGAAGTCGACCAGCCAGTGGCCGCGGCTGCGGATGTGCCGGCCCCTCACCTCGTCCAGCACCGCGTCGCTCATCGGGCTGGTCCGCCGCAGGTGCTCGAGGTCCGCCCACAGCGCCGCCCGCCGCTCCCGGGGCGCGGGTCGCGCCGCCGGTACGGCCACCGCCTTGGGGGCGCTGTTGCCCGGCACGTAGCAGCGTCCCTCGCTCTCCCGCAGCACGCGCTCGCTCTGCTCCACCGTCATCGGCTTGGCGAACAGATAGCCCTGCCCGAACCGGCACCCCATACCGGCCAGCAGGTCGCGCTGCGCCGCGTCCTCGATTCCCTCGGCGATCACCTGCAGGCCCAGGGTGTCGGCGATCCGCACGATGCCCTCGACGAGCGCGACCTGCTGCGCGTCGCGCGCGATGTCGTCGATGAACGTCTTGTCGATCTTCAGCGCGTCGATGGGGAAGTCCCGCAGATAGCGCAGCGAGGAGAAGCCCGTCCCGAAGTCGTCGACCGCGATGTGCACGCCCAGTTCCTTCAGGGAGCGCAGTATCGACTGGATCTGGGTGTCGCGGCGCAGCAGCACCGTCTCAGTCAGCTCCAGTTGCAGCGAACCGGGCGCGAGGCCGGGCGTTTGCAGCGCCTGGCCGACCTGCTCCAGGAACCCCACGTCGCGGAACTGGCGGGCGGACACGTTCACACTGACGTACGGCGGGCTCACGGGGCCGGGCAGTTGCTGCAGTCCCACGATGTCGCTGACGGCGTTCTCCAGGACCCACGCCCCCAGCACGCCGATGTGCCCGGTCTCCTCGGCCAGCGAGATGAACTGCTCCGGTGTGACGGGCTGGTGCGGTGCCTTCGGCCAGCGCACCAGCGCCTCGAAGCCGACGACCTCGCCCGCGGAGATGTCCACGACCGGCTGGTACCGCAGGGCGAACTCGTGTCCGGCGACCGCCTGGGCGAGTCGGCTCTGCAGGTCGTGCCGTTCGACCATGCGGGTGTGCAGCAGCGGCTGGAAGCGCCGCCACTGCCGCTTGCCGGCCGACTTCGCCGCATACAGTGCGAGGTCGGCGTGGCTGAGCAGCTCCTCCGCGTCCGTGCTGTCGCGGGCCGTGGCCACCCCCACGCTGGCGGAGACCGTCACCGACTCGTCAGCGAGGGTGAACGGCCTGGTCAGCGTCTGGATCACCTGGGCCGCCAGCAGCTCCGCGTCCAGCGGTGCACGGGCGTCCTCCATCAGGACGGCGAACTCGTCGCCGCCCAGCCGGGCCGCGGTGTCGGTGCGGCGCAGCGTCTTGGACAGGCGGTCGCCGACGGCGATCAGCAGATGGTCGCCCGCCGAGTGCCCGAGCGTGTCGTTGACCAGCTTGAAGTCGTCCAGGTCGATGAAGAGCAGACAGGTCATCGACGACTCTCGGCGGCCGCGCAGCAGCGCGCGTTCGATCCGCTCGAGCAGCAGGGTGCGGTTGGGCAGGCCGGTCAGCGAGTCGTGGAAGGCCCGCTGGGTCAGCTCGTGCGCCAGCCGGCGCTGCTCGGTCACATCGCGCAGGGTGACGACGAGTCCGGCCACGGTCCGCTCGTCCCGGAAGTCGCTGCACCGCACCTCCACCTCGACGCGCCCGGCCCGGTGGCGCACCCACCAGTGGTCGTGGGTGGCCCGCGGCCCGGTGTCCCGGACGGCTGTGAGTTCCCGCGCCGCACGGTGCCGGTCCCGTGGGTCGACCAGATCCGGCAGCGATTCGCCGACCACGTCGTTGGTGCCGAAGACGGTCGCCGCCGAGGGGCTGGCGTACCGGATGGTGTTGTCGTCCTCGACGATGAGGATGACGTCCGAGGTGTTGCGCACCAGTGTGCGGAAGTACGCCTCGCTCTCCCGGCGGATGATCTCCTGGCGCAGGGCGATGCGCTCCATGGCCAGCCCCGCGTGCGAGGCCAGGATCTCCATCGACCCCCGCGTCTCGGCGAGCGCCTCGGCCGGCCCGGCGACCAGCAGGACGCCCGGGACGTCTCCGTACGGGCGGTCGGGCGGGATCATCAGGCACACCAGGACGGTCGCCGCGCCGTCCAGCTCGGCGCCGGTGTCCGCACCCAGTTCGTGGGCGTGCACGATCTGCGCGTGATACGCGGCCAGATCCGGCGCGCGTTCGGCGGGCAGCAGCAGGGTCCGGTGGCCGACCATGGTGCCCAGGAGCCGGTCGACGGCGGATTCGCAGGACCGCGCGACCTCCTGCTGCCGGACCGCCGAGACCAGCGAGGCGGCCGCCTTGCGCAACGCCAGTTCCCGCGTCACCGCCTTGCGGTGGGCCACCACCATCCCCGCCAGCCGCAGGATCACCAGCAGGAAGAGGAAGCCGGAGAACGCGGCGATCACGGCCGCGTCGTGCGCCGAGCGCGTCAGCCCCTCGTACAGCAGGATTCCCGGCGCGATGAGCGTGACCAGGGCCAGCATCACCAGCCGCCGCGGCGGCGGCAGCAGGGAGCCCTGCTGGGGCAGGGCGGCGGTGAGCTGCACCATGTCCGGGTGCAGCGCGGCCTGGCCCCAGGCGGTGTAGAAGACGATCCAGCCGGAATCCAGCACGGTGCCCGCCTGCCAGCTCTCGTTGAGCTGCAGGATCCCGTAGAGGATGTCGAAGCCGAGCAGCGTCACCGTGCCGACGACCAGGTACTGCACCGACCGGTTGTGCCGGTCGACCGGATTCGGTGCCAACAGCCGTGCCAGCAGGGCCAGGACCAGGACGTCGCCGAGGGGGTAGGCAATGCTGATGGCCCGCTGCTGCCACGTCAGCCCCTGCACCATGGTCAGCGGCTGCACCAGGTACACCCACACGGGCAGCGCCAGACCCGCGGTGATGATCAGCGCGTCGAGCAGGCTCGGCAGGTCGTGGCCCGCCCACCGGTACCGGACCAGACCGGACAGTCCGACGGCGAAGAGCGGATACGTGCTCAGGTACAAGGCGTCGGAGGGGGAGGGGAACGGGTTGGAGGCGTGGAAGTACTCCTCCACGACGTTGTAGTAGGTGTCGCCCGCGATGAAGGTGAGCAGCGCGGCGGCGAGCACCCACCAGGGCCAGCGGTGGGCGGGCCGGTTGACCTGGCTGCCGATGAGCACGGCGGCGGTGCCGGAGAGGCCGATGACGGCCCACACCGGGGCGCGCGCGGCGGGCACCGTCAGGTACACGGCCGTGGCGGCGGCCACAAGCGCTATATGTGCGGCCATCAGCCGCTTTGCCGGCAGCAAGGCAAGCGCCTCCCCCCGTTGGAGGAGACCGGGCCGTCCACCTGGTCTGGTCGTCCTGGCCTTCTAGATCGTAGGCACTGCGGCCGGACCACTGCATCTCGGGAGGGGGCCGCGACCGTCAGGGGCTGCGGCCGTGGAAGCGGCGGTGCAGCGCCCGCACCACGAGGAGCAGGACCTCCTCAGCCCGGACCGCGCCGAGAACGGCTACCGCGACTACGGCGAGCCCGCGGTCCAGGACGTCCAGCAGATCCGCGGGCTGCTGGACTCCGGCCTGACCACGGAGATGATCCGGGCGATCCTGCCCTACCTGTCGGGCCCGGACGAGGTCCTGCTGTCCGCCGACCGCCTGACCCCCGAGACAGCCGCGCTCCTGCACGCCCACCTCGACCGCATCCAGGCCCGTATCGACTGCCTGGCCCGCACCCGCGACCGACTGAGCGCGTATCTGGCGGCGGTACGGCCGGAGGGCCGCCCGTAAAGGTGTTGCCCGGGCCGTCCCCGGATGCTGGAGTGAGCACATGGATCATGCCGGGGTGCTCGCCCTCTACGACCGTGACATGCGCGAAGGCGCCCAGCCCGACGGCCCCGACGCCCGCGTCGAGCGGGTCGGCAGCGTCGTCCGCCATGTCTCCTCGGCCCGCGGCTGGAACGGCGTCGTCTGGTCGGACCTGGACGAGACGGACGCCGCCGAGGCGATCGCCGAGCAGATCGCTTACTTCTCCGGGCTCGGCCGTGAGTTCGAGTGGAAGCTGTACGGGCACGACCGGCCGGTGGATCTGGGACAGCGGCTCGCGGCCGCCGGATTCGAGCCCGAGCCCGAGGAGACACTGATGATCGCAGAGGTGGCCGACCTCGACCTCGACGCCGAGCCGCCGGAGGGCATCCGTCTGCTGCCGGTCACCGACGCGGCGGGCGTCGACCACTTGGCGGACGTGCACGAGAAGGCCTTCGGCACCGACGGCTCCCGCCTACGCCACCAACTGCTGGCCCGGCTGTCCGGGGACCCGGACACGGTCGTCGCCACCGTCGCCCTCGCCGGCGACGAGCCGGTGAGCGCGGCCCGCATGGAGCTGGTGCCCGGCACCCGGTTCGCCGGACTGTGGGGCGGCGGCACCGTCGAGGCCTGGCGCGGCCGCGGCATCTACCGCGCCCTGGTCGCCCACCGGGCCCGCGCCGCCGCGCAGCGCGGCTACCGCTACCTCCAGGTGGACGCCTCCAGCCAGAGCCGCCCCATCCTCGAACGACTGGGATTCGAGCCCCTCACCACCACGACGCCGTACACCTTCGTGCCGTAGCCGCAACGCCCGGCAGCGATCTGCGCGGCCGCACCCGCGCCGGGATGTCACATCCGCGGCCCTCCGAACCGTCGCACGGTCATGACGACGAACCAGAAGAACCAGAGCATCCTTCTCGCCGGAGCCAGCGGCATCCTCGGCGGTCACATCACCCGCGCCCTGACCGAGGCCGGCCACAAGGTCACCGGACTCGGCCGGGGACCTGCGAACGGCGTCCGGGCCGACCTCATGGACCGCGACGCGCTGCTGCGCGCCGTCGAGGGACGGCACTTCGACACCGTCATCCACGCCGCGACGGCCCTGCGCAAGGCGCCTATGCGTCACCGCGACATGCATGCCACCGACGCGCTGCGCATCGCCGGCACCGCCCACCTCGTCGAGGCAGCGCAGGCCACCGGCGCCGAGCGCTTCGTGAGCGAGTCGATGGTCTTCGGCTACGGCTACGGGGACTTCGGCGAGCACGTGATCACCGAGGACGACCCGTTCGGCCCGCGCGGCACCTCGGCGGAGCTGGAACGGCACGTCGAGGGCATGCGCATCAAGGAACAGCTCACCTTCGAGGCAACCGGGCTGGCGGGCATCTCGCTCCGCTTCGGCCTGTTCTACGGCCCTGGCGGCACCGACGCCATCCTGCCCATGCTGCGCAAGCGGCAGCTGCCCGCCCCCGACGACCACGGCCGGGTTCTGCCGTGGGTCGAGCTCACCGACGCGGCGCGCGCGGTGGCCGCCGCCGTCGAACACGGCAGGCCCGGCCAGGCCTACAACATCGCGGACCGCACCCCGCTCGGGTTCCGGGCCCATGTCCTGTGCGTGGCCGAGCAGTTCGGCCTGCCCAAGCCGATGACGGTGCCGCGGTGGTTCACGAAGCCGATGCCGTACGCGCACACGATCTTCCTCACCAGCATGCGCGTGTCGTCGGCGAAGGCGGAGCAGGAACTGGGCTGGACGCCCCGTTACCCGTCCAGCCGCGAAGGGCTCGCCGCATTGGCGGCTCGACGTTGAATTTCCAACTGGGGCCGTTCGGACCGTTGTCCAGGGCCGAACGGCCCTGCCTCACGGGCTGCTCCGGCTGGAAACCTCGTGAGAGGAAACAGCCGCCCCGGGGACAGCCTCCCGATGTGCCCGACTCTCCCGCTGAGGGTGCTCGGTCGAGGCGGCAGGCCCGCCGGCTGCCGAGGGGAGCCGCGTCGGCGGGCCTGACTCCGGGCCTCCCGCTGCCCGGCACGCTACTCGGCCGGGAGGGGATGCGGAACGCACGATTCGGCTGCTTTCCGCGAGCAGCCGAGCAGCCGAGCAGCCGAGCAGCCGAGCCGCCGAGCAGCACCGACCGCACCCGGGCGAGGCGCGCGCGACCCCGCCCGGGCTCGAAACGGTCGATGTGTCACCGCGGTTGTCGTGTCAGCGGCGCGCCCTCGACCGATCCAGAGCGGCGACGCCGAGCGCGGCGAGGCCGATCTGGATGAGCCACTCGATCCAGTCGACGCCCTTGGTGTCGGCCACGTCGAAGGCATTGGCGATCGCCGATCCGATCAGCGCGGCGACGATGCCGACGAGGATCGTCAGCACGATGCCGATGTGCTGCCGCCCCGGGACGACCAGCCGGCCGAGCACACCGATGATGATGCCGATCACGATGGCACTGATGATGCCTGAGATCTCCATCTCCGCCCCTCTTTGTCAAGGCCCCCGCACTATCCGGATGCCCCCTGCCGCGGGGGACAGTCCGTTCCGTTTCAACCACGGGTCAACGCCGGGTCAATCTCCGGTGCGAGGGATCGGGTGACGCCTGTTCAGCACCCCTGTTGCCATGTACGGTTCAACCGATCGGCCGCGCGCCAGTCGTACGGCCACATGTCTACGCGCGCAGATGTCCCAGTGTCTACGCGCGTAGGTCCGGCCCCGCACCGACCGCTCTTCCCCAACCCCACACGGAGGTACGCCGGATGCTCGCAATCACCAGACCCCGCCGAAGACTTGCCACCGCCCTGGCCGCGTTCGGCCTGCTCACCGCGGCCGCGGCCGCCCAGGCCACCGTCATCGCCACGCCCGCCCACGCCGCCACCACGCACCGCATCCTGTTCGACGACGGCCACGCCGAGGAGGCCGGCAACGCCGACTGGATCATCTCCACCAGCAAGCCCGACCCGCTGAGCGAGGACTCCTCCCCGTCCGCCGAGACCGACTGGACGGGCGCGCTGTCGTCGTGGGGTGTCGCCCTGCAGAAGACCGGCAGCTACAGCCTCAAGACCGCCACCGGTGCCCTCACCTACGGCGGCTCGTCCTCCACCGACCTGTCGAACTTCGACACGCTCGTGCTGCCGGAGCCCAACACCCTCTTCACCACCGCCGAAAAGACGGCGATCATGAACTTCGTCAAGAACGGCGGCGGACTGTTCATGATCTCCGACCACACCGGAGCGGACCGCAACAACGACGGTGAGGACGCGGTCGAGATCCTCAACGACCTGATGACCAACAACAGCGTCGACTCGACCGACCCGTTCGGCTTCTCCATCGACTCGCTGAACATCAGCTCCGATCACCCCGCCGCCATCAGCGACAGCAGCAACCCGGTGCTGCACGGCTCCTTCGGCACCGTCACCAAGAGCCTCATCGCCAACGGCACCACCGCCACCCTCAAGCCCTCGGACAACTCCTCCGTCAAGGGCCTGCTCTACCGCACGGGTTACTCCGGCAATACCGGCGCGTTCTTCCTCACCAGCACCTTTGGCAGCGGACGGGTCGCCTTCTGGGGCGACAGCTCGCCGATCGACGACGGCACCGGCCAGTCGGGCAACACTCTCTACGACGGCTGGAACGACACCAGCGCCACCGACGCAGCCCTCGCCCTCAACGCCACCGCCTGGCTCGCCGGGGACGGCGGCAGCAGCGGGGGCGGCGGCGGTTCGGGCACCTGCACCGCCGCCCAGCTCCTCGGCAACAACGGCTTCGAGTCGGGCAACACCACCTGGAGCGCCTCCAGCGGTGTCATCACCAACTCCAGCAGCGAGTCGGCCCGTACGGGCTCGTACTACGCCTGGCTGGACGGCTACGGCACCGCCACCACCGACACGCTCTCCCAGTCGGTGACCATCCCGTCCGGCTGCACCACCGCCGCGTTGAGCTTCTACCTGCACGTCGACACGGCGGAGACCAGTACCAGCACGGCGTACGACACGCTCAAGGTCCAGGTGCTGGGCAGCTCCGGGACCGTGCTCGGCACCCTGGCGACCTACTCGAACCTGAACGCCGCCAGCGGCTACACCCAGCGCAGCTTCAGCCTGGCGAGCTATGCGGGCCAGACCGTCACCCTCAAGTTCACCGGCACCGAGGGCTCCACGCTGCAGACGTCCTTCGTGATCGACGACACGGCGCTCAACGTCAGCTGACGCCCGGGGGGCCCGGCTTCCCGGCCGGGCCCCGCACGGTCATCCGGCCGGGACCGTCCGCTCCGGCGTGTTCCACCCGGAGACCCGCACCCGCGGCACCGAACCGTGCAGATCCGCCGTCCGGTAGGTGGCGGTCAACGTGACCGTCTCGCCCGGCCAGAGCCCGACCTCGTTGTCGGACCACTCGACGGGCAGCACCGGATTTCCCTGCGCGTCGACGAGATGGACGTCGGTGAACAGGGCCGGCGTCTTCCCACTGCCGGTGTTGCGCAGGGTCACGGTCGTGGTCGCTGTTTCGCCCGACGCATCCGTCGAGGCCGTCGCCGACACCGGCACCTGCGCCATGGCACTGAGACCCTTGAGGTCGGCGTAGCTCGTCGTCGGCGTGTAGTACCAGTCGGTGTGGGCCCAGTCGAGGGTGTCGGGCCTGGCGGACAGCCAGTACACGTTCCTGCTGACCTCCTTGCCCGAGGAGTCGCTCAACGTCAGACGCACCAGATATGTGGCCGCGAGCCCGGTAACCGACGCGGGCAGGGTGAGTGCCGTGCTGTGCGCGCCGTCCCCGCTGACCTTCACGCCGGTGACGGTGCTGTCGTACTTCTGCGTCCCGTCGGGGTTGAACAGCGTGGCCCGGACGGTGAGCCCGGAGGCGGCCGAGTGCCGGTTGTCGACGACGACCACCGAGCGGTCGTCGTAGGAGTACTGGACGTGCAGTGGCTCGTTCGCCTTCTTCGCTCCGAAGTAGGCGCCGCCCTGGTCGAGGTAACGGTCCATCAGCTGCCAGTGCAGCGAGGTCCAGCCGCTGTTGAACATCCAGTACACGACCCCGGTCGACGGCTTCGAGGAGTCGGTGGCGTTGCGCTCGTAAGCCTCGAACTGGGCGCGTACGTTCTCGTACTGGGCGAGCTGCGCCTTGCGGACGTAGTCGGCCAGGCTCGTCGGGGCGCCGTAACGGCCGGTGAGGGCGTTGTCGTAGAGCTTGAGGGTGCCGAAGGTCGACGACGGGGACCGGTGGTACTGCTTGGCGTTCGGGTCCTTCCAGAGGGTGTCGAGTTCGGCCGGGGTCATCATGCGTCGCAGGGTGTCGAGGGTGGGGATGTCGGGGCCCGCGCTGGTCTCGGAGTTGAAGCCGGTGGCGCCGCCCTCGCGTTTGGCGTACCAGTAGTTCGGCGGGATCCAGTCGTAGGGGCCGGTCATCTTCATGCCCGAACTGCCCAGCTGGGGCGAGGAGTTGGCGGAGGCCGCGGCGACCACCGGGACCGGCCAGTCGGCGGCCTTCAGGGCGTCGAGGTAGTTCTTCTCGATCGTCGCGTCCGGTGCGAAGTCGCTGCCGATGAGGAAGGAGATCACGCTCGGGTGGTCGCGCAGCCGGGCGGCCTCGGCGGCCATCGACGCCTTGGCGACCGGGTAGTCCGCGGCGGTCCACTTGTCGCCGGACTCGCCGCCGTTGACCTGGCCCTCCCACTTGTCGCAGCACTCCCAGCCGGGCAGCGTGAGGATGCCGTAGTGGTCGGCGAGGTCGAAGAACTCGTCCGGTTCCAGGTGCCCTTCGAGTCGGATGGCGTTCAGGCCGAGGTCGAGGGCGTACTTCAGCCGGTCCTCGACGTATGTCCGGTCCCAGCGCAGGAACTCGTCCGGCGACCAGCCGCCCCCCTTGATCAGCAGCCTGCGGCCGTTGACACGGTACCGGCGGGCGCCGTCGGAGTTCAGCGGTGCCTGCACGTCGCGAATGCCGAAGGTCTGCTGCGTGGTGTCCGAGACGGTGCCGGAGACGGACGCGGTGAGCCTCAGGTCGTACAGGGGTTGTCCGCCCATGCCGGCCGGCCACCACACTCTCGGTGAGGTCAGGTGGAGGCCGGGTACGTCGGACGGGGCGAAGCTGACGGTCCTCGTCTCGTGCGCGGCCAGCGTGAGGGTCTTCTCGAAGGTCGTGGTGCCGATGCTGCCGGAGACCGTGGTGGTCGCCGGTGCGCCGGAGTCGTTGCGGGCCTGCGCCTTCACCGTCAGATCGGCCGAGGCGAGCGAGGGCACGTCCAGCCTGGTGACCACGTGCGCGTCCCGCAGGGCGATCGGGCCGCCGCGGCGGACGAGGACGTCGCGCACGATGCCCATGTTCTCGTCGGGCGGCGGCTGGAGCCAGTCGATCCAGCCCATGGTCAGGTTCTTGTCCGGGTCGTTGGGCTGGATGCGGAACGCGACGGTGTTCGTGCCGGAGCCGACGAGCGAGGTGACGTCGAGTTCGTGGTGGGTGTAGGCGCCGGTGACGTCCTTCGCGGTGGCGACCTGGTGGCCGTTGACGTAGACGTCGGCCGCCGAGATCACCCCGCTGAAATCGAGGTAGGTGCGCTCGGAGGTGTCGGCGACTGTGAAGTCCGAGCGGTACCACCAGGGGACCTGGAAGTCGGACTTGGGGATCTTCTGCTGGTTCGTCGAGTGGAACGGGTCCGCGTACACGCCGTTCGCGAGCAGTCCGGCCAGGACCGTGGAGCGGGAGCCCGTCGGGTACCAGCCGCTTGCCGGGTAGCCGGGGGAGGAGATCTCGGCCGCCGGGTCGGAGACCTCGGCCGTCGACTGGATCCTGTAGCCCGTCAACGCGGTCGTGCTGCCCGGCGCGGACGACACGCGGGTGAGCCTGTCCGGCGGGGCGGCCCGCCGGGCGGGGGATCCGGCCCAGGCGCTGGTCGTCAGGGAACCCAACAGACCCAGGACCACGGCGGCCGTGGAGAGACGGTGTCTGTTCACGGAGTCTCCAGCCCCTTCGTAAAGTTAGGAAACTTTACTAACTGCGGTCACGCTAGGGGCGCCGAGTGGACCCTGTCAATCACCGTGGCCCGTATCGGAGTTGGTCAGGTCCCCGCCGTCCGGCGCTCGAACACCACGTCCCGCGCCGTTCCGAGTGCTGTGGCCACCGCGCCCAGCAGCACCGCGTCCTCGCCGAGCCGGCTGGGCACGACCTTCGGCCGCAGCGGGGTGAGCGACCGGAGGTGCTCGCGCACGGGGCGCAGCAGCAGGTCCACGCTGTGGCCCAGCCCGCCGCCCAGGACCACGAGATCCGGGTCGAGCACGGCCGCGGCCGCCGCCACGGTGTGCGCGATTCGTTCGCCCTCCAGCTGAACCGCCTTGACCGCGGCGTCGTTTCCCTGCCGGGCCGCGTCGAACACGGCCTTCGCGGTGAACTGCCCGCTCATCCCGAACCGGCGCGCCGCCTCCACCACGGCCACCCCCGACACCGCGTCCTCCAGCCGCTCCGGCTTCTGCCGCCCCGGCCAGGGCAGGAACCCGATCTCCCCGGCCAGTCCGTGCGCCCCCGTGAACAGCCGCCCCTCGCTGACCACGCCCATCCCGAGGCCGGTGCCGATCAGGATGTACGCGAACAGCCGGCTGCCCGCGCCGACGCCGTAGGTGTACTCGCCGAGCGCCGCCAGATTGGCGTCGTTGTGCACCTCCAGCGGAACGCCCAACTCCTCGCGCATCCGGTCGAAGAGCCCGGCGCGCCCCCAGCCCGGCAGGTGCATCGCATAGCGCACCCGGCGCTGCTGCTCGTCGTACACGCCCGGCGTGCCCACCACCGCGTGCACCACCTGGTCCGCTGCCACTCCCGAGCCGCCGACCACCTGACGGGCCGTCGCCACCACCAGGTCGGCCATCGTGCCCGAGCTGCGGGCCCGGTTGCGTACGTCCGAGCGGGCGACGACGGTGCCGTCGAGGTCGGCGACGGCGACCCGCAGCCAGCTGCGGCCGACGTCGATGCCGAGGGCGTAACCCGCCGCCGGGTCCGGCGCGTACAGCACGGCGGTGCGGCCGCGCTCCGGAGCCAGGGTGCCGACCTCGTGGACCAGTCCGGCCGTCTCCAGTGCGGCGAGCGCGCTGGAGACGGTCGGCTTGGACAGGCCCGTCTCCCGGGCCAGTTGGGCGCGCGAGGCGGCACCTTCGCTGCGCAGCCGGTCGAGCAGCAAGCGCTCGTTGGTGCTGCGCAGCCGCCGGCGGTTCCAGGGCTGTTCCTGCTGGTCTACGGCGTCACTGGCGGGCATCGCACCATTCTCACGTATCCGAGGGCCGTCCGATGGGGCCTCTTGACGCATCAAGTAAGGCTCCTTAACTTTATCGGCCAACAGCCTCGCCCGGCGCGCCAAGGCCGGCCAAGGTCAGCCATGGACAGCCCAGCGCCCGGTGCCTCAGGAGTCCTCATGTCCGGTAGTCCGCCACCCAGCGGTGGTTTCGTCCGTCGCGTCGGCCTGTTCCAGGCCACCGCCATCAACATGAGCCAGATGTGCGGCATCGGCCCGTTCGTCACGATCCCGCTCATGGTCGCCGCGTTCGGCGGCCCGCAGGCCGTGATCGGCTTCATCGCCGGGGCGCTGCTCGCGCTCGCCGACGGACTGGTGTGGGCCGAGCTGGGCGCGGCCATGCCCGGATCCGGCGGGAGTTACGTCTATCTGCGCCAGGCCTTCCAGTACCGGACGGGCCGGCTCATGCCGTTCCTGTTCGTCTGGACGGCGATGCTGTTCATCCCGCTGATCATGTCTACCGGCGTGGTCGGCTTCATCCAGTACCTCGGGTATCTCGCCCCCGACCTGGGGCAGACCTCCGGCGACCTGATCGGCCTCGGCATCATCGCCCTGGTCGTGATCCTGCTGTGGCGGGGCATCGAGCACATCGCCCGGATCACCGCCGTGATGTGGGCCGTCATGATCACCTCGGTGGTGCTGGTCATCCTGGCCGCCGCCACGGACTTCAGCACGCACCTCGCCTTCACCTACCCCGCGCACGCCTTCGACCTGGGCAGCAACCACTTCTGGCTCGGCTTCGCCGGCGGCCTGACCATCGGCATCTACGACTACCTCGGCTACAACACCACGGCCTACATGGGCGCCGAGATCAAGGACCCCGGACGCACCCTGCCGCGCTCGATCATCTTCTCCATCCTCGGCATCATGGCGATCTACCTGCTGCTGCAGATCGGCACGCTGGGCGTGATCGACTGGCATCGCATGACGAACCCGGACGACATCGCGTCCACGTCGGTGGCCTCGGCGGTCCTGGAGAAGACCTGGGGCAAGGGCGCGGCGGACACGGTCACCGTGCTCATCCTGATCACGGCCTTCGCCTCGGTCTTCACCGGCCTGCTGGGCGGCTCGCGGGTGCCGTACGACGCGGCCCGCGAGCGCGTCTTCTTCCGCCCCTACGCCAAGCTGCACCCCAAGCATCGCTTCCCGACGCTGGGCCTGGCGACCATGGGCGTGATCACGGCCGTGGGCTTCCTGATCGGCCGGCACACGGACCTGGCGACACTGATCCAGCTGCTGACGACGGTGATGGTGATCGTCCAGGCGCTGGCCCAGATCGTCGCCCTGAGCGTGCTGCGCAGGCGGCAGCCGGCCCTGCACCGGCCGTACCGCATGTGGCTGTACCCGGTGCCGAGCATCGTCGCCTTCGCCGGCTGGTGTGTGATCTACGGTTACGCGGACAAGAACTCGCCGGGCCGCCATCCCATCGAGTGGTCGCTGGCCTGGCTGGCGCTCGGCTGCATCGCGTACGTGCTCTGGGCGCGCTTCGAGAAGGTGTGGCCGTTCGGCCCGAAGGAGATCGCGGAGGAGTACCTGGCGGCCTCGGCGGTGTCGGATGCGGAGCCCGCGGGCGCGTGATGTCGGCCGCCGCAGCGAGACCGCGGGCCGGTGGGCGCTGGTCGCGCAGTTCACCGCGCCCCTTGAGGGGCCGTGGGGACCCGCGGTTCAGCCGTTGGCGCCAAGCGCTTGATCATGGCAGCCGGCAGCCGACTGCCGGCTGCGGGTCTCGGCGTTCGGGCGGGGCTGGACCTGGAGCCGCTCGCTCGGCTCGAACTCCTCGGCGGTGAGCGGGTTTTCGGGCTGGCGGATGCGGGTGAGCTTCTTCGCTATGTCGGGGACGGGACGCCCTTGTCCTTACAGTGCGACGGCGAAGGCTCAGCGGCGTCGCGCGCGGTGGTCTTCCCGCCCCGGGGGCGGCAGGCGCTGCCTCTCAGTTCACAGACGAACATTCGTGAGGACGACCGTGTGTGACGCACAGTCGGCTGCGGAGAGGTCCTCCACAGTTTCTTCGCGGTGGTGAGGGTCCGCCTGCGATGGCGGCTGTGAAAATCGCTGTCCGATGTCGGAACGCAGTGATAGAGATTCAGGGTGACACAGATACTTGAGTTCCCCGTGCTGCTGCGACTGATCGACGAACGGTCGACTGCCTTCCGCGCCGCGGTCGCCTCCGCGCCCAGCCTCGACGTACAGGTGCCGACCTGCCCCGAGTGGACGCTGTTCGATCTGGCGCAACACATCGGCGGGGGGCGCCGCGACTGGGCCGCCACCGTCGCCGCGGGGCCCGCTCCGGCCAAGTCCGCAGCGGAGGGCGCCCCGGCTGCGCCTCGGGAGCGCGAGGCCCTGCTGGCCTGGTTGGCGGAGTCCACGGACCAACTGCTGGACGCACTGCGGAAGGCCGGCCCGGATCGCGGTTGCTGGGCGTGGTGGGAGACGTTGCAGTCACCGCACACCGCTGGTGCCGTAGCTCGGCACCAGCTCCAGCAGATGGCGGTGCACACGTACGACGCGCAGATCACCGTAGGTGCCCCGCAGCCGCTGCCGGACGACGTGGCGCTCGACGGTGTCGAGGAGTTCCTGTCCACCTGCGTCGCAACGACAAGTCCCTGGCCGCACAAGCCCGCTGCCATCGACTTCCACGCCTCCGAGGGCCGCTCCTGGCGCCTCTCGCTCTCCGCCGACGGCGCACGAACCGTCCGCCTCCCCGGGCCCGGCACCATGCCGTCCACCTCAGCTGGTCAGGACCCGGACGCGGCCACCTTCTTCTCCGCTCGGGGCACGGCCAACGAGCTGGTCCTCAGCCTGTACGACCGTATCCCGGTCGACTCCCTGAAGACCGACGGCGACCGACTTGTCTTCGAGCAGCTCAGCGCCTGGGACCCGAGTGAGTAGTCCCTGACCATGCGTCACCTCGTACGCCCCGAGGCATGCCGCCCGCCAACGGCTACAACCACGCCGTGGTGGCCTCGGGGCCGCGGGGGAAGCAGACCGTCACAGCTGCGAAGCGGCTGACCAAGGCGGCGGCTCACAAGCTGATCGGTGTGCCTGGTCGGTACCTGAGGCCCTCGGTGTACTCCTCGACGCAGGAGACGTCCTCGATCTCCAACTTGCGCGGCCAGGTGCTCGACCACCGGCCACGACGCCGCCAGAGGGCCCGCCGGGAACAACCCCATGTCTGGGAACAACCCCATGTCTGGGAACAACCCCATGTCTGGGAACAACCCCATGTCTGGGTCTTGCAGCGCCCGCCCGTGTGCGTGTCTTCCCTCATCCTTGACATGCAGGTAATTGCCTGCATAACGTTGAGTGTGCGATCAGAGAGTGACTCCGGGATGAACAAGGTCTTCAAGGCGCTGGCCGACGAGACCCGCAGGCGGCTGCTGGACCGGCTGCACGAGCAGAACGGTCAGACGCTGGGCGAGCTGTGCGAGCGCATCTCGATGACGCGCCAGTCGGTGACCCAGCATCTGGGTGTCCTGGAGGACGCCAACCTGGTCAGCACGGTGCGGCGGGGGAGGGAAAAGCTGCACTACCTCAACCCGGTTCCGCTCCACGAGATCCAGGAGCGGTGGATCGACAAGTTCGAGCGCCCACGCCTGAGCGCGCTGAGCGCCGTGAAACGACACGCCGAGGAAGCCACCATGACCGACAAGCCCACGTACGTCTATGTCACCTACATCCGCAGCACGCCCGAGAAGGTCTGGGAGGCGCTCACCGACGCGGACCTGACCGCCGCCTACTGGGGCCACCGCAACGAATCGGACTGGCGGCAGGGCTCCCGCTGGGAACACGTCCGCACGGACGGCTCCGGCATCGCCGACGCCGTCGGCACCGTCGTGGAGAGCGAACATCCGACCCGCCTGGTCGCCACCTGGGTCGACCCTCAGAACGAGGGGCAGGAGGACAAGTACTCACGGGTGACCTTCGACATCACGCCGCACGAGGACATCGTCCGCCTCACCGTCACCCACGAGGACCTCTGGGACGAGGGTGCGCTGTCCGACGTCTCCCGCGGCTGGCCGGCGGTGCTGTCGAACCTCAAGTCACTGCTGGAGACCGGCAGTCCGCTGCCGCAGCAGCCGTGGTCGGTGCCCGGCCACTGAGCGGTGACGGGACAGGGGTCGGCCGGTCCTCGCCGAGCGGGGACCGGCCGTCATGCCGTCCTTTCCTGGTCTGTTCCTACGGCCTGGGGGCGCTCCTCGCGGCCGTACCGGCGCACATCAGCCCCAGGATCACGGCGAGCGCGCCGATGATGATGTTGTTGAGGGCGACGCCGGTGTCCGGGCTGGTACCGACGACCCAGGGTGCGATGATCATCCAGATGCCCACCGCGCAGAACGCCCAGCTGAGGCCGTACATGCGCTCGGGGGCCCGGGTGAAGCCGAGGGCCAGCAGGCCGATCGCGATGCCGACGACAAGGTTGTGCGTCACCAGCGGGGGTTGGCTCGTCGTGTAGTGGAGTATCCATGGGGATACGGCGCAGTACAGACCGAGCAGGAACACCGGTCCGTCCAAGAGCGTCACATCGCGACCGCCAAGCATGCGGGCGTAGCGATCCCGCATTTCGGAAACATCAGGGTGGGTGGTGATGTCCCCCCTGCTGGTGGGCGAGACGTTGGCCATGACTCGTCTCCTTTGACTCGCAGGCCTGACCGCGTCTGGTGCGGTATGCGGGTAAGCGCCGCGTAAAGTCCATTCTGCTCTTATTTCATCTTTATGTGTAGTGGTCGGCGGGTTGCTTGGGCCCGGAGGGCGCCCGTGGGACACGCCTCCAGCTCCCGCACATGTCTGCGCAGATCGCGGGCATGCGGACGGAGAGGGGTTTTGACCGCATGTCGCAAGTGGAGGTGGCTGCCGCTATGGGCGCGAAGGTGTTGGAGCGGTTTCCTGCGGGAGCTCCGCGCGGATCGTGGCCGGCGGAGGAGTACGCGGCGCGGTGCCGAGCCGAGGGCCGGCCCGCGACGGTGATCATGGATCTCAAGTCGGACGCGTTCCTCGTGGTGGTGCCGACCGACGAGGACTGACCCGGCGCGCGGTCATGTCAGTGAGCCGCCCAACTCGCGTGCCCTGCGCACGAACACCTCGTAGAGGTCCTGGGCCGCCCGGGGCGCGGAAACGGCGCGGCGGCGCTGCAGCATCAGGAGAACCTCGGTGGAGTCGTCGGAGATCGGACGGTAGGTGATCGAGCCCCGTCGCTCCAGTGGGTCGCCGATGACACTGAAGTCCGGCAGGAGTGTGGCACCCAGGCCTTCGGCCACCATCAGCTTGCCCATCTCGGCGCCGTCGGTGGAGAAGGAGAAGTCGGGGGAGCGGCCCCGGAGCAACCGGTGGGCGTAACGGTGCATGACATAGCCGGAGCGCATGGCGATCACCGGCTCCGGACCGCCCAGGACATCGTCCACCGTGACGGCGGACAGCGTGGCGAGCGGACTGTCCGGGCGCAGACACAACACCGGGCGTCCGCGCAGCAGTTCGGTGCTGTCGAAGTCGGCAGGCAGATCGTCGCCGTCCAGGTGGTTCACCAGACCGAGGTCGAAACCGCCCTCCAGCAGGGCTCGGTGGATCTCGGACTGCTGCGCGCCCACCACCTCCACCTGCGTCATCGGATGGGCGGCGCGGAACGCCTGCACGGCCGGTATGAGCAGCGGGACCGTGGCGGCGTTCACCGTGCCGACCCTGACCATACGGCTGATCCTGTGCTGCTCTCCCGCCGCACTGCGCAACCGGTCCACCGCGTCCAGCACATCGATGATGTGCGGCAGCAGTTCCCGGCCCTCCGCGCTCATCGTCGCCCCGGACCGCTTGCGCTCCAGCAGGTCGACTCCCAGCTCGCGTTCCAGATTGCGCACCGTCTCGCTCAATGCGGGCTGGGAAAGGCGCAGTTCCTCCGCGGCCCGCCGCAGTGAACCGAGCCGGGTCACGGCCGCTATGTATTCCAGTTGTTCCGTCCGCACGCCCAGCAGAATGCATACCGTTTCACGATGTGTTCAAGGGTTTCCCTGTCACACGTTCGTGAAATTCAATGGTCCGGGATGCGAGACCGGTCGGGTTTTCCTTGACGGCCCGCGGCGCCGACTGCCACGATCGACGGCATGAAGATGCGACTGGACCTCACGCGGCGACGCCATGTCGACCTCGCGCGCGTCTCCAGCGCCTCCTGTTGCGCCGCGGCCTGATCAGCCTCACTGGATCCGCCGCCCTTTCCCCCTTCTCCGCCTGAATTCGCCGTGCCCACGCACCTCTTGAATTCGGCGTGCCCGGAAACATTCCGCAACAGGAGTCACGCATGCCTGCCGCGCCCGTGAAATTCGCCTACTGGGTCCCCAACGTCAGCGGGGGACTTGTCACCAGCAAGATCGAGCAGCGCACCGACTGGGGATACGAGTACAACCGCGAACTCGCCGTCCTTGCCGAGAACAACGGCTTCGACTATGCGCTCAGCCAGGTCCGCTACATGGCCAGCTACGGCGCCGAGTACCAGCACGAGTCGACCAGCTTCAGCCTCGCCCTGCTCCTCGCCACCCAGCGTCTGAAGGTCATCGCCGCCGTCCATCCAGGACTGTGGCACCCCGGCGTCCTCGCCAAGCTCGGCGCCACCGCCGACCACCTCTCGAACGGCCGCTTCGCCGTCAACGTCGTATCGGGCTGGTTCAAGGGCGAGTTCACCGCCCTCGGTGAGCCGTGGCTGGAGCACGACGAGCGCTACCGCCGCTCCGAGGAGTTCATCCGCGCCCTGCGTCAGATCTGGACCGAGGACCACACCGAACTCTCCGGTGACTTCTACCGGTTGCGTGACTTCTCCCTCAAGCCCAAGCCCCTCAACACCGCCGAGCGGCCGCACCCGGAGATCTTCCAGGGCGGCAACTCCACCGCGGCCCGTGCGATGGCGGGTCGGGTCTCCGACTGGTACTTCTCCAACGGCAAGGACTTCGACGGGGTCACCGAGCAGATCAACGACGTAAGGAAGGCGGCTGCCGAAGTCGACCGCAAGGCGCCGAAGTTCGGCCTCAACGGCTTCCTCATCGCCCGTGACACCGAGGCCGAGGCCCGTGACACGCTCCGTGAGATCGTCGCCCAGGCGGACACCGAGGCCGTCGAGGGCTTCGGCGCCGCGGTGAAGCAGGCGGGACAGTCCACCGCGGACAAGAAGGGCATGTGGCAGGACTCCTCCTTCGAGGACCTGGTGCAGTACAACGACGGCTTCCGTACGGGGCTCATCGGCACCCCCGAGCAGATCGCGGAGCGCATCGTCGCCTACAAAAAGCTCGGCGTCGACCTTCTGCTCCTCGGTTTCCTGCACTACCACGAGGAGGTCGAGTACTTCGGCAAGCGGGTGCTGCCGCTGGTGCGTGAACTCGAGGCCCAACTCCCCGACGTGGAGCCCGAGTCCGTCCACGTTCACGCCTGACCGGTCCCACCGCGAGAGAGGTCATCATCATGAGCACCGTCACGCCCACCGACTGGTCCACCCTCCCCGCCCCGCGGACCGCCCAGGACTGGATCTCCCGCGCCACCGAGGTCGCCGCTGTCCTCGCCACCGACGCCGCCGAGCGCGACCGCGCCGGAGCCACCCCGTACGCCGAGGTCCAGCTGCTGAAGGACGCCGGCCTGGTCACTCTGCTCGGCCCCACCGAGCACGGCGGCGCAGGCCAGGACTGGCCCACCGCCTACCGCGTCGTCCGCGAGGTCGCCAAGGCCGACGGGTCCATCGGCCAGCTCCTCGGCTACCACTACCTGTGGTTCTGGGCCGCGCGTTTGGTCGGCACCCGTGAGCAGTGGGAGCAGGTGGAGGCCGAGGCGAGCCGGAACCGGTGGTTCTTCG
This sequence comes from Streptomyces sp. NPDC001157, assembly GCF_053598255.1. Lineage (NCBI taxonomy): Bacteria > Bacillati > Actinomycetota > Actinomycetes > Kitasatosporales > Streptomycetaceae > Streptomyces > Streptomyces sp. NPDC001157. Next base: position 120,310 of record NZ_JBSFJW010000002.1, on the reverse strand, counting down.
GCGGGGCCGTCAACCCTCGCGACAAGGACGTGATCGTCACCGAGGACGGCGACGACCTCGTCTTCACCGGCCGCAAGTCCTTCTCCACCGGCAGCAAGGTCTCCGACGTCACCGTCCTCGAAGGCGTCCTGGAGGGGACGGACAACCACGTCTTCGCCATCGTGCCCTCCGACAGCGAGGGACTGACCTTCCACGACGACTGGGACAACATCGGCCAGCGCCTCACCGAGAGCGGCGGCGTCACCCTCGACGGGGTGCGCACCCCGTGGGCCTCGGCGGCCGGCTACGTCGACAAACAGTTCCAGCCGCGCACGTACAACACGCTCAACGTCCCCACCATCCAACTGGTCTTCGTCAACTTCTACCTGGGCATCGCGGGCGGCGCGCTGGAGACGGCGGCCACCTACACCCGCACCAAGTCCCGCTCCTGGCTGCACGGCGGCCACGAACGTGCTGTCGACGAGCCCTACGTGATCGACATCTACGGCGACCTCACCGCGAAGCTGTGGGCCGTCGAGGCGCTCGCCGACACCGTCGCCGCCGAGGGGCAGAAGCTGCACGACGACCCGGACGCCGTCACGGAGCAGACCCGTGGCGACTTCGAGGTGCGGGTGGCCGCCGTCAAGGCACGCGCCACCGACGTCGCCCTGGAGATCGCGAACCGCATCTTCGAGGTCACCGGGGCCCGCTCCACCGCCACCTCCGAAGGCCTCGACCGGTTCTGGCGCAACATCCGCACCCATACGCTCCACGACCCCGTCGCCTACAAGCGACGCGAGGTCGGCCGCTGGGTCCTCGAGGGCGAACTGCCCGAACCCACCTGGTACTCCTGACCGCTTCCCCGGGGCGCCCGCCGCGCGGGCGCCCCGCCTCCTCGCAAGAGGACGCATCCCCGAAAGAGGACCCATGGCCACCGTCCTGTCCGTCTCCGGCAGCCCCTCCGCCTCCTCCCGCACCAACCGCCTGCTGCGTCACCTGGACAAGAGGCTGATCTCCCAGGGGCACGAGGTGATCCCGCTCGATGTGCGCACCATCCCCGCCGAGGCCCTGCTCGGCGCGGACTTCAAGCACCCCGCCATCGTCCAGGCCACCGAACTGTTCGCGCGGGCCGACGGCGTCGTCGTCGGCACCCCCGTCTACAAGGCGTCGTACTCCGGAGTCCTCAAGGCACTTCTCGACCTGCTCCCGCAGTACGCGCTGACCGGCAAGACCGTGCTGCCGCTGGCCACCGGCGGCTCCACCGCCCACGTCCTGGCCATCGACTACGCGCTGCGCCCGGTCCTGTCCTCCATGGGCGCCGGCCACATCGTGCAGGGCTGGTTCACCCTCGACAAGGACATCACCGTGAAGGAGGACGGCTCGCTCACCGTCGCGCCTGCCGCCACCGAGGCCCTCGCCCAGGTCGTCGACCAGTTCTCGACGGCGCTGGGCCGCACCCGGCACCTGGCCGCGGCGAGCTGAGCGCCGTGTCCGCCCATGTCATCGCCGACGACGCGGAGGCCCTCGCCGTCGCGGCCGCCCTGGCCGAGGAGTTCCGCCTCGGCGCCTCCACCCGGGACGCCGAACGCAGGCTGCCGCGCGCGGAGTTGGACCGGATGTCCGCCTCCGGGCTGCTCGCGGTCACCGTCCCCGCCGAGCACGGCGGCGCGGACGTCACCGCGCCGACCCTCGTCGAGATCTTCCGGTTGCTCGCCTCGGCCGACGCCAGCCTCGCCCAGATCCCGCAGAGCCACTTCGCCTACGTCAATGTGATTCGCCGTCAGGGCACCGAGGAACAGCGGAAGTTCTTCTTCGCCGAGCTGCTCGCGGGCCGCCGTTTCGGCAACGCCCAGTCCGAGGCGGGCACCAAGCACGTCCAGGACATCCGCACCCGGCTGCAACCGCAGCCGGACGGCTCCTACCTCCTCACCGGCGTCAAGCACTACTCCACCGGGGCCCTCTTCGCCGACTGGATCCCGGTGCTGGCCCGCGCCGAGGACGACAAGCTGCACGTCGCCTACGTGCCCGCGGACGCCCCCGGCCTCACCGTCATCGACGACTGGGACGGCCTGGGACAGCGCACCACCGCCAGCGGCACGGTCCGTCTCGAACGCGTCCCGGTACCGGGTGACCGCGTCCTGCCCCACCACCTCACCTTCGAGGGACCCCAACTCCACGGAGCCGTCGCCCAGTTGTTGCACGCCGCGATCGACGCGGGCATCGCGTCGGGGGCCCTCGCCGAAGCCGTCGAGTTCGTACGGACGAAGAGCCGTCCGTGGTTCGAGAGCGGTGTCGACACCGCCGCCGAGGACCCGCTGCTGATCCAGCGCTTCGGCGAACTCGCCTTGCAGGTACGGGCGTCCGAGGCCCTCCTCCGTGAGGCCGCCCGTGCGGTCGACGCGGCACGCGCCGACCTCACCGACGACACGGCGGCCGAGGCGTCCATCGCGGTCGCCGCGGCGAAGGTGCAGGCCGCGCAGACGGCGGTCGAGGTGGCGAGCGCCCTGTTCGAGGTGGCCGGCACCCGCTCCGCGCTCAACTCCCTCAACCTGCACCGGCACTGGCGCGACGCCCGCACCCACACCCTGCACGACCCGGCCCGCTGGAAGATCCAGCACATCGGCCGGTACGTGCTGAACGGCACCCGGCCGCCGCGCCACGGACTCCTCTAGCGCGATCCGCGACACCAGCGACACCTCTGATCGGAGACCCCACGTGTCCCTCACCTTCCACTGGTTCCTGCCCACCAACGGCGACAGCCGGCACGTCGTCGGCGGCGGCCACGGCACCCCCGCCACCGTTTCCGGCCGGGACCGGCCGCCGACGGTGGCGTACCTGAGCCAGATCGCCAAGGCCGCGGAGGACCTGGGCTTCGTCGGCGCGCTCACCCCCACGGGCGCCTGGTGCGAGGACGCGTGGCTGACCACCGCCATGGTCAGCCAGCACACCGAACGCCTGAAGTTCCTGGTCGCCTTCCGCCCCGGCTTCGTCTCGCCGACGCTGGCCGCACAGATGGCGTCCACCTTCCAGCGGCAGAGCGGCGGACGGCTGCTCCTCAACGTCGTCACGGGCGGCGAGAGCCACGAGCAGCGGGCCTACGGCGACTTCCTGGACAAGGACGCCCGCTACCGCCGTACCGGCGAATTCCTGGAGATCGTACGGGGATTGTGGGAGGGCAAGACCGTCGACCTGCACGGTGAGCACCTCCAGGTCGCGGACGCCAAGCTCGCCCGCGTCCCCGACCCCGTCCCCGAGGTGTACTTCGGCGGGTCCTCGCCCATCGCCGGAGAGGTCGCCGCCAAGTACGTCGACACCTATCTCACCTGGGGCGAGCCGCCCGCCCAGGTGGCCGAGAAGATCGCCTGGATCCGGGGGCTCGCCGCCAAGGAGGGCCGCACCCTGCGCTTCGGTATCCGGCTGCACGTCATCACCCGCGACACCGCCGAGCAGGCGTGGGCGGAGGCGAACCGGCTCCTAGACGGCTTCGACCCGCAGACCGTGCAGTCCGTCCAGGCGGGCCTCGCCCGTAGTGAGTCCGAGGGCCAGCAGCGGATGCTCGCCCTGCACGGCGGCGGCAGCCGCGACGGCCTGGAGATCCACCCCAACCTGTGGGCCGGCATCGGCCTGGTGCGCGGCGGCGCGGGCACCGCCCTGGTCGGCAGCCATGAGGAGGTCGCCGAGCGGATCAAGGAGTACGCGGCGCTGGGAATCGAGGAGTTCGTGCTGTCCGGATATCCGCATCTGGAGGAGGCGTACTGGTTCGGCGAGGGCGTGCTGCCGCGACTTGCCGCGCAGGGACTCTGGCAGCACCCGTCCGGCACCCTGGCCGTACCTTCGGCGCAGGTGCCGTTCGCGAGCTAGGAGCCAAGGGCGTCGAGGTGCGCCCGCCGCACCATCGACGTCTGCCCCTGCACCAGCAGGAACATCCCCTCGCGGGCCAACCGCTGGGCAGGATGGCGTACGTCCATGGTGCGGCCGCCCCCGGCCACGACCGCCGCGGTCGTGGCCGCACGCATGAGGTCGTAGGACCGCGTCTTGAGCGCCAGCCGTTCCGCGACGCGCTCGTGCGGGACCGGGTGATCGGCCAGGTCGTACGCCTGCCGCCGCACCTCGTCGAGGCGGCCGCGCAGTCCCCTTGCGGTCTCGGCCTCTCCGGCGTCCTCCAGAACGCGCAGGGCGGCGTACGCCACCCCGAAGACGGCCGGGGACGTGTTCGTGCTCCGAGGCAGATCGACGAGGGCGAACTTGTCCTGCGGCGTGCGCAGCACCACGCTCTCCTCGGGCAGCCGCAGGCCGTCCAGCTCCAGCGAGACCGTACGGGCGGCGGTCAGTGCTGCCAGCTGCATCGGTTCCGAGGCGCGCAGCCCCGGCTGGTCGCGGGCGTCGGCGAACGCGAACACGATCTCGTCCGAGTCGGTCACGCCCGCGAGCAGCATCACGTCGTTCAGACCCCAGCCGGTGTACCAGGGGACAGTGCCGTCGAACCGCCAGCCGTCCCGCTCCGCCGTGGCCCGTACGGGGACGCGAGGGAAGGCACGGACATGGGCGTAGGCGATCCCGGCGAGCAGCTCACCGGACGCCAGCGGGCCCAACAGCCGCTCCCGCACCGGGAGTTCGGACTTCGCCAGCAGGCGCACCGGCGTGTGGTGCTGGGTCTGCACGAACCAGGTCGAGCAGCACGCGCCGGCCAGGATCTCCTGGACCTCCCGCGCCACCGTGTCGGGGGCGCCCGCCCCGCCGTACTCCCGCGGCGCGCTCACCCCGAGCAGCCCCGACCGCCGGACGGCCTCGATGTGGCTCGCGGGCACCCCCTCCTGGTCGACACGCGCCGCGTTCGGGGCGAGAAGGTCGTCGGCGAGGGACTGGGCGGCGGAGACGAGGGGGTGCGGTGCGGCGGTCATGGAGCAGATTCTCCCGATGTCGTCGTGCGCGGTGTCGATCCGGGGGTGTGCCGTTCGTGTAGGAGGTGAGAGAACGACACGATGCCAAGGAGGACCTCATGCAGTACTACCTGCTCAGCGTGATCACACCGACCGACGGAACGCCGCCCGGGCCCGAGGCCATGGCGGAGATCGTCCGCAACCTCGACACCTTCCACGCCGAACTGCGCGAGGCCGGCGCCTGGGTGTTCGCCGGCGGGCTGCACGGCCCCGAGACGGCAACCGTGCTGCGGCCCCGCGACGGCGACGTCCTGATCACCGACGGGCCCTACGCCGAGGGCAAGGAGTATCTGGGAGGCATCTGCCTGATCAAGGCCCCCGACCTGGACGCGGCCCTGGAATGGGGCAGGAAGGCGACCTGGGCGACCACCCTGCCCATCGAGGTGCGGCCCTTCATGCACCAGGCCGAGGAGTGATGTCCTCTCCTGTCGACGTCGAAGCCGTCTTCCGCGCGGAGTACGGCCGCGCCGTCGCCGTCCTCGTCCGCTTCCTCGGCGACATCGACCTCGCCGAGGAAGCGGTGCAGGACGCCTTCACGACGGCCGTGCAGCGCTGGCCGGAGACCGGTGTGCCGCCGAGCCCGGCCGGCTGGATCATCACCACCGCGCGCAACCGAGCGATCGACCGGCTGCGCCGCGAGTCCTCCCGCGAGGCCCGCCACGCCGAGGCGGCCCTGCTGCGCACCCCCGACGCACCGGCCGAGGAGGGCCCCGTGCGCGACGACCGGCTCCGCCTGATCTTCACCTGCTGCCACCCGGCGCTCGCCCCCCAGGCGCAGGTCGCCCTGACCCTGCGCCTGCTCGGCGGCCTCACCACGCCTCAGATCGCGCGCGCTTTCCTGGTGCCCGAGCCGACGATGGCCCAGCGCCTCGTCCGCGCCAAGGCCAAGATCCGCGACGCCCGGATCCCCTACCGCGTGCCCCGCGACGCCGACCTCCCGGACCGCCTGAAGGGCGTCCTGGCCGTGGTCTACCTGATCTTCAACGAGGGCTATGGCGGCAGCCCCGACCTGTGTGCGGAGGCCGTACGCCTCGGCCGCCTCCTGTCCGAGCTGATGCCGGACGAGCCCGAGGTGACCGGCCTGCTCGCGCTGATGCTTCTCGTCGACTCCCGACGGCCCGCACGGCTGGACGAGGACGGCGCACTGGTACCGCTGCCGGAGCAGCACCGCAGCCGCTGGGACCGGGAGCTGATCGCCGAGGGGCAGTCACTGGTCCGCCGCTGCCTGCGCCGCAATCAGCCCGGGCCGTACCAGATCCAGGCCGCCATCCAGGCCGTCCACAGCGACGCACCCACCGCGTCCGCCACCGACTGGGGTCAGATCCGGCAGCTCTACGACCAGCTCATGGCCCTCACGCCGAGCCCGGTCGTGGCCCTGAACCGGGCGGTCGCCATGGCCGAGACCGAGGGGCCGCGACAGGCGCTGGACCTCGTCGACGCGCTGGACCTCGACGGCTACCACGTCTTCCACGCCGTACGCGCCGACCTGCTGCGTCGCTTGGGTCGCGACACCGAGGCGGTACGGGCGTACGAGGCGGCCATCGCGCGCACGGAGAGCACGGCCGAACGGGCCTTCCTGGAGCGACGCAGGCAGGAACTCGTCCGCACGTGACGGGCTGACGGCGGAAAGTAGTGGCCGCGGCGCCGGAATTTATTTTGGTGTATGAAAGGTTGGCATATACACCCGACCGTCGGGACCCAGACCTGACTTGCGCGCCGCAAGGCCGCACACCAGCAGCGAGGCATCGTGAACCACTCCACCCCCGAGCAGCCCGCCGACGTCGTGGCCCGGCTGCGCGCCACCTTCCGCACCGGCCGCACCAAGCCCGTCGAGTGGCGCACCGCCCAGCTGCGCCGGCTGCGCGAACTGCTCACGGACAACGGCCCCGACCTGGCCGCCGCCCTCCACGCCGACCTCGGCAAGAGCTCCGCGGAGGCACACCGGACCGAGATCGACTTCACGATCCGCGAGATCGACCACACCCTCGACCACCTCGCCGACTGGCTGCGCCCCGAACCCGCCCCGGTCCCGGCCCACCTCGGCGCGGACGCGAGTGCCTGGACGCAGTACGACCCGCTCGGCGTCGTCCTCGTCATCGCCCCCTGGAACTACCCCGCCCAGCTCCTGCTCGCCCCGCTGGTCGGCGCCCTCGCCGCGGGCAACGCGGTGGTCATCAAGCCGAGCGAACTGGCCCCCGCCACCTCCGCCGCGCTCGCCCGCCTGCTGCCCGCCTACCTCGACACCGACGCGGTCGCCGTCGTCGAGGGCGGGATCCCGGAGACCACGGCCCTGCTGGCCGAGCGCTTCGACCACATCTTCTACACCGGCAACGGCGCCGTCGGCCGCATCGTCATGCGCGCCGCCGCCGAGCACCTCACCCCGGTCACCCTCGAACTCGGCGGCAAGTCTCCGGCGTTCGTCGACCGCGACACCGACCTCGACGTCGTCGCGGACCGGCTGGCCCGCGGCAAGTTCCTCAACGCCGGGCAGACCTGTGTCGCCCCCGACTACGTCCTGACCGACCCGGCCACGGCCGCCGCCCTGGAGCCCGCGTTCACCCGCGCCGTCGAGGCGCTGTACGGCAGTGACCCGTCGGCCTCCGCCGAATACGGCCGGATCATCAACGAACGGCACTTCGACCGGCTCGCCGGCCTGCTCGACTCGGGCCGCGTCGTGGTCGGCGGCGGCAGCGACCGTACGACGAAGTACATCGCACCGACCGTCCTGGCCGATGTAGACCCCAAGTCGCCCGTCATGCAGGAGGAGATCTTCGGCCCGATCCTGCCGATCGTCACCGTGCCGGACCTGGACGCGGCGATCGACTTCATCAACGACCGCGACAAGCCCCTCGCCCTGTACGTGTTCTCCGAGTCCGAGGGAACCCGCGACCGGTTCGCCGCCGAGACGTCCTCCGGTGGTCTCGGCCACGGCCTGCCGCTGGCCCACCTCACCGTCTCCGACCTGCCGTTCGGCGGAGTGGGCGAGAGCGGCATGGGCAGCTACCACGGCCGCTACTCGATCGAGACGTTCAGTCACCGCAAGGCGGTGCTGCAGAAGCCGCTGAGCTGAATCGGCGAGGGGAACGCCCGGCCGCGCGAAGCGGCCGGGCGTTTTTCCAGCCGCAATATCTGTCGCTGCTTATATAAGTGCTGGCTGATATAGTCCGCGTATGCACGCCTTCGATGTGCTCGGGGACCCGGTGCGCCGACGGATCCTGGAGCTGCTGGCCGGTGGGGAGATGACCTCGGGTGCGCTCTGCGAGGTCATCGGGGAGGAGTTCGGGATCTCGCAGCCCGGAGTGTCACAGCATCTGAAGGTGCTGCGGGAGCACGGGTTCGCGACCGTCCGCCCCGAAGGAACCCGGCGGCTGTACGCGGTCAATGCCGAGCCCTTGCAGGACATAGACGCCTGGCTCGACCGCTTCCGCCGCTTCTGGACCCCGCATCTGGACGCCCTGGCCACCGAGCTGGCGCGCGGCAAACGCGCGCGCCGACTCCGGGATGCCGACGAAACCCCGAGGAGCACCGATGACCGACGTGACCCATGACATCAGCGACGTGTGCCGGCAGGTCGGCCGTCGTACCTTCAAGGCGGGCGAAGCACGCGTGGTGACCGTGACCCGGACCTACGACGCCCCGCTCGACGACGTCTGGGACGCCTGCACGAACCCCGAGCGCATCCCTCGCTGGCTCCTGCCGGTGACGGGCGAGCTGCGGCTGGTGGGCCGCTACCAGCTGGAGGGCAATGCGGGCGGGGTGATCGAGCGCTGCGACCCGCCCAAGAGCTTCTCCGCGACATGGGAGTACGGCGGCGAGGTGAGCTGGATCGAGCTCCTGCTGACTTCCGAGAAGGACGGCACACGCTTCCAGCTGGAGCACATCGCCCATGTCGACGACACGAAGTGGGCGGAATTCGGCCCGGGGGCGGTCGGCGTGGGATGGGACCTCATGGTCCGGGGGCTCTCGCTGCACCTCGGGAGCGGTGGCGCTGCGGTCGACCCGAAGAAGTTCATGGCCTGGATGGGCTCGGACGAGGGCCGTCGGTTCATGACGTCCAGCAGCGAAGCCTGGTACGCGGCTAACGTCGCCGGCGGCGAGGACGAGAAGACGGCACGCGAGGCCGCGGACCGGACCACGGCGGCCTACACGGGAGCGGGGGAGGGCGGCGGCCCGGGTGAAGGGAGCGCGAGCTGACTGCGGGGGCCCGGCCCCTCCCCTTTCCTCCCTCAACTTCGTATACGTATCCGCAAAGCGCCGTCGGCGGGGCGCGCCCTGTGTGCGAAACTCCGCCGATGACCTCCCAAACGATCACCGCGGACGTGGCGGGAACCTGGAAACTCGGCGACCTGACCGTCAACCGCATCGGCTTCGGAGCGATGCGACTGACGGGCAGCGCCGCCTTCCATCACGGGACACCGAGCGACCGCGGGCGCTCCATCGCCGTGCTGCGCAGGGCGATCGAGCTCGGCGTGAACCACATCGACACCGCGGCCTTCTACTTCTCCCAGCTGCGGTCCGCCAACGAGATCATCAACAGCGCGCTGGCCCCGTACGCTGACGAACTCGTCATCACCACGAAGGTCGGCCCCTACCGCAACTACTGGGGGGAGTGGGGCAGTCCGGCCCGTCCCGACCAGCTGCGCGGTCACGTGGAGGAGAATCTGCGCCAGCTCGGCCGCGACCATCTCGACATCGTCAACTTCCGCCGGACCGAGCAGGATTCGATCGCCGAGCACTTCGGCGCGCTGGCCGAGCTGCGCGAGGCCGGACTGATCCGGCACCTGGGCGTCTCCGGCGTCGAGCCCCGGCACCTTGCCGAGGCGCAGGCCATCGCGCCGGTGGTGTGCGTACAGAACCGTTACGGGCTCGATCACCGCGACCCCGCCACCGACGAAGTCCTGCGCATCTGCGGGGAACAGGGCATCGCCTTCGTGCCGTTCTTCGCCGTCGCGGGCAACGGCGGGGAGAGGGGCGCCGGCACCACGTACGACGAGGAAGTGCTCGCCGTCGCCCGCGCCCACGACGCGAGTCCCAGCCAGGTCCGCATCGCCTGGACGCTGCACCAGGGACAGCACGTCCTGGCCATCCCCGGCACCGGCAACCCCGAGCACCTCACCGAGAACGTGGCATCCGGAGCGCTCCGCCTCACCGCCGACGAGCTGGATCGACTCAACTCTCTGCACAGCAAAGCCGGTTGAGGTCGAGGGGCCCTTCGAGGGGCCCCTCAGCCGCCGAATCGGGTCGTCTCAGACCATCCACACGCCGTCCCGCATCAGATGCCGGCCGGGCAGCTCATGCTGCCCGCGCCAGGCCTGTACGGCACGCGGCCGCACCCGGAAGAAGGCGTACGACGCGCTCTCCCTGCGCGGATCCCACCCCGTCTTCGCCACGAACGCGTCGACCGCCGAGACCGGCACGTCCTGCCCGGTGAACGCCTCCACGTCCCCGTCGACCAGCACCACGTCCTGCGTGTCCCCGAACGCCAGCCGGGTGCGCCCGCCGTCGCGCAGATTGCGGCCCGTGGGGTTGGTGACCCGGGTGGACATCCAGACGGACTCCCCGTCCCAGGCGAACCACAGCGCCACCAGGCACGGCAGCCCGCCTTCGTCGGCGGTGGCCACCCAGATGTCCGACTCCCGTCTCAGTCGGGCCAGCACGTCCTGCTTGCGCTGCTCGGGGCTGCGCGGCGGCTCGGTGATCTTCATGCCGGGGACGCTACCGTCGCGTCGGGGAGCGCACCTCGGGCCGCAGCCCTAAGTCGGTAGGCCTCCTTCTCTCCCGGAACCGAACCCGCGCACCACCCGCCCCGCCGCCACCTTCTGCAGCAGTCCGTACGCCAGCACCGGCAGCAGGATGTGCGGACGGTCGGGCAGCGTCGTGGTGATGAGGACGGCACTGGCGCTGCTGTTGTTCATCCCGCAGGCCAGCGTCACGGAGGCGCCGGCTCTCGCATCGAGCCGCAGGGCGTGGGCGGCCACCCGCCCCAGCGCGAAGGACAGTCCGCACACCGTCGCCGCGACGGCCAGCGCGGCCGCCAGCAACACCGGCCGCGGATGGCGCAGGAACGGGCCCAGCACGCCACTGGCGTTCACATACGTCAGCAGCAGCGAGGCCGGGAGGGCCACGGCGACGGCGGCGCCGACAAGCCCCTCGGACGCCCGCCGGGGCAGAAGCAGCCGGCACAGCAGGCCCGCGCCGCAGGGCAGCACCACCGAGGCGAGCGCGAAGGCGTGCCCGGCGGTCTGCGCAGCGTCGGCCAGCCGGCCCGCGTACTCGCCGCGCAGCAGCGGGCACAGCACCGCCAGGGTCAGCGGCATCGTCAGCGGGCTGACCAGCGTGGAGGCGAGAACCAGTCCGACAGCCGTCGGCTGGTCGCCGTCCCCCTTGGCGGTCCACACCGTCGCCCCGGCCGCCACCGGCATCGCGACGATCAGGATCATCGCGGCAACCATGCCGCTCCCGCCGTCCTGGTCGGGGGACTGCCGCAGCGCGAAGGCGACCCCGGGGACGATCAACAAAGGCGCCACCACGTGCAGCACGAGTCCGGCGACCAGCGCGGCCGGGCGGCGCAGCAGCAGACGCAGCTCACGCAGCGGCACCTGGAGGCCGGCACTGAACAGCACGAGCGCGAGGAGTAACTGCGGTGCCCTCAGGGAGAGTTCAGCGAGATCGAAGACGCCGATCGGGTGCGGGCGCCGCAGCCACAGGCCGGGAGCGGGCAGCAGCGCCGCGGCGGCGTAGGTCAGCGCGATCGCCGCGCCGAGATGGCGCCTGAACAAGGCATACGCGTGAGGTCGCCGCGGTGGTCGCGGCTGGTGGTCGGCGGTGGTCTTCGCGGGTCGGGCGAACATGGCGGCGCTCTTCCGTCGAGGGGCTGGGGCGGAGGAGAAGCGCCGGTATCGCGAAGCGGCCCACCGGGCTGCCGGCATGCGTGTGTGCGCGGGGCCCTGCGGTCATGGTGGGCTGCCCCTTTCGTGTGGTGGGCGCGGGCGCGACAGGACGCCGCGGCCGAGTGACTACAGCTATGTAGACCGTCTACTGAACTGTAGACGAAGGCGGTGGCAGAGGCCGACTGGCGTAGTCCAGGTTTTACGTATAACCTCACCGGTCAACCACCCTCCGACCTCCCGAAAGGCCCCGATGAGACACATCGCCCTGGTCGCCCTCGTCGTCGACGACTATGACGAGGCGATCCGTTTCTACACCGAGGCCCTCGGATTCCGGCTCGTCGAGGACACGCCCCGCCCCGACGGCTCCCGCTGGGTCGTCGTCCAGCCCGGCGCCGAGGTACCGGGCACCGCCCTGCTGCTGGCCCGGGCGAAGGACGAGGCGCAGCGCGCCCGGGTCGGGGACCAGACCGGTGGGCGCGTCGGCTTCTTCCTGCACACCGACGACTTCGCCCGCGACCACGCCCGCATGCTCGCCGCGGGCGTGACCTTCCTGGAGGAGCCGCGCCACGAGCCGTACGGCTCCGTCGCCGTCTTCCAGGACCTGTACGGCAACCGGTGGGACCTGCTCCAGCCCGCCGACTGACAACCCTTCTCCCGCCGTTCCGAACCACCCGCTCAAGGAAAGACCCGCCATGACTGCTACGCGCGTAGACGCCGAAGTGATCCGCCGCCTGCCCAAGGCCGTCCTGCACGACCACCTCGACGGTGGCCTGCGCCCCGCCACCGTGGTGGAACTCGCGGCCGAGGTCGGGCACACCCTGCCCACCACCGACCCGGAGGAGCTCGCCGCCTGGTACTTCGAGGCCGCCAACTCCGGTGACCTGGTGCGCTACATAGCCACGTTCGAGCACACCCTCGCCGTGCTGCAGACCCGTGAGGGCCTGCTGCGCGCCGCCGAGGAGTACGTCCTCGACCTGGCCGCGGACGGGGTCGTGTACGGCGAGGTGCGCTACGCCCCCGAGCTGAACACACAGGGCGGGCTCACGATGAGCGAGGTCGTGGAGACCGTCCAGGAGGGCCTCGCGGCGGGCATGGCCAAGGCGGCGGCCGCGGGCACCCCGGTCCGCGTCGGCACCCTGCTGTGCGGCATGCGGATGTTCGACCGAGTCCGGGAGGCCGCCGACGTCGCCGTCGCCTTCCGTGACGCGGGCGTCGTCGGCTTCGACATCGCCGGCGCCGAGGACGGCTTCCCGCCCGCCGACCATCTGGCCGCCTTCGAGCACCTGCGGCGCGAGAGCGTCCCGTTCACCATTCACGCCGGCGAGGCGCACGGCCTGCCCAGCATCCACCAGGCCCTCCAGGTGTGCGGTGCCCAGCGCATCGGCCACGGCGTGCGCATCACCGAGGACATCGTCGACGGCAAGCTCGGCCGACTGGCGGGCTGGGTCCGTGACCGTCGTGTCGCCCTGGAGATGTGCCCGACCTCCAACCTCCAGACCGGGTGCGCCACTTCGATCGCCGAGCACCCGATCACGGCCCTGAAGGACCTCGGTTTCCGCGTCACCCTCAACACCGACAACCGCCTGGTGTCGGGCACCACGATGACCCGTGAGATGTCGTTGCTGGTGGAGCAGGCGGGCTGGACGGTCGAGGACCTGCGCACGGTCACGGTCAACGCCCTGAAGAGCGCGTTCATCCCGTTCGACGAGCGCAAGGCCCTCATCGAGGACGTCGTCCTGCCGGGCTACGAAGCCGCGCTCTGAAGCAGCCCCCGCACATAGGCGGCCTGTCCGACGTGCTGAAGGTCGTCGGACAGGACGCTCACCAGCCGCACGCCCAGAGTGACCGGCGGATCCCAGTTCTCGTCGACGACGCGCTCCAGGTCCTTGGCGGCGAGTTCGCGCAGGACGCCGAGGGACTGCTCGTGCACGGCGTCGTAATAGCCGGTCAGCAGGTCGCCGGAGTCGACCCGCACCTTGGCCACCTTGGCGGAGCTGTGCCCGTAACCGGTGTCGCGCCGCGGCAGATCCAGCCCGAAGCGCTTCTCCCAGTCCTGCGCGAGCCACACCTGGTCGAGCCCGAAGGCGTCGGCCATGTGGTCGTCCTGGACCCGGGTGAGGTGCCAGACGAGCCAGGCGATGGAGTTGCCCGCGTCGGAGGGGCGGGCGCCGAGGTCGTCGGGGCCGAGGCCCTCGACGGCTGCGTGGACTTCTTCCTGGATGCGGTTGAACCCGTCGATGAGGATGTCCTTGGCATGCATGCATCCACCATCGCGCATTACGGCCCGTCGTGCGTGCCCTGCTCCAGAAGCGCCATCAGCGCCCGCGCCGCCGGGCTCGTCGCCTGCGGTGGCGGCAGCAGCGCCACCGTCTCGTAGACCGCCTCGCCGGTGCCCTTCACCGGCAGGGCGGTGAGCGCCTCCCGCTTGTGCCGGAAGTGCCGGGGCACGACCGCGATGCCGAGGTTCTCGTCCACCAGGTCCAGCAGGCTGTGCACGTCGTTCACCTCCAGCGCCACGGTGCGCCGTACGCCCGCCGCCGCGAAGGCCGTGTCGGTGGTGCGGCGCGGCCCCCAGTCCGGGTGGAAGTCGACGAACACCTCACCGCCGAGTTCCTCCGGCGTGACCGCCGCGCCGCCCGTCGCCAGACGGTGGCTGGGATGGCACAGCACCGTCATCGGCTCACCGGTCAGCGACACCGAACGCAGCTGGTCGGTGTCCGCCTGCGTGCGGTAGGCGAACGCCAGGTCCAGCCGCCCGGCCGCGACCTCCTCCGCCAGCGCGCCAGAGCCCGCCTGCCGCAGCCGTATCTCCACATCCGGATGCCGCCGCCGGAACGCGGCGAGCACCCCCGCCACATTCACCCCCGCGATGCACTGCTCGGTGCCCAGCGCGAGCGTGCCGCGCAGCACGCCCTGCACGGCGGCGACCGCCTCGTGCGCGGACCGCACCTGCGCCAGGATCCGCTCCGCCTCGCCGAGCAGCGCCCGCCCCGCCTCCGTGAGCGTGACCCGGCGGGTGGTCCGTACGAACAGCGGGGTCTGCAACTCCCGCTCCAGCGCCCGGATCGAGGCCGACAGCCCCGACTGGGACACCATCAGCCGTTCCGCCGCCCGGGTGAAATGCTGGTCCTCGGCGACCGCGACAAAGTGCTGGAGATGGCGCAGTTCCATAATTGAGAAGCCTATCCGCTCAATCCCATCGCATTCTCCTGTTGGACCACTGCCCGCAGGTCGCGAAAGATATGGGGTGCCGGCTTCCCTGAAGTCCCGGGAACCGGGAAACCGTGTGCCAACCCCTCTGGAGTCGCGTTGTACACCGCACACCCCGACCGTTACGCGGACATGCCCTACCGGCGCACCGGACGCAGCGGCCTGAAGCTTCCCGCGATCTCGCTCGGCCTGTGGCACAACTTCGGTCCCGACCGTCCGGTCGAGACCCAGCGGGCCATCCTGCGCCGCGCCTTCGACCTTGGCGTCACCCATTTCGACCTGGCCAACAACTACGGCCCGCCGCCCGGCGCGGCCGAGTCCGCGCTCGGTGAGTTCCTGAAGGCCGACTTCGCGCCGTACCGCGACGAACTGGTCATCTCCACCAAGGCCGGCTACCACATGTGGTCCGGTCCGTACGGCGAGTGGGGCTCCCGCAAGTACCTGCTGTCCTCCCTCGACCAGAGCCTTGCGCGGATGGGCCTGGACTACGTCGACATCTTCTATTCGCACCGCCCCGACCCGGAGACTCCCTTGGAGGAGACGATGGGCGCCCTGCACTCGGCGGTCCAGCAGGGCAAGGCGCTGTACGTCGGCATCTCCAACTACTCGCCCGAGCAGACCCGCGAGGCCGCCCGCATCCTGGGCGAGCTGGGTACCCCCCTCCTCATCCATCAGCCGCGCTACTCGATGCTCGACCGAGGCCCGGAGGAGTCGGGGCTGCTGGACACGCTGGACGAGCTCCAGGTCGGCTCCATCGTCTTCTCCCCGCTGGAGCAGGGCGTGCTGACCGCCCGCTACCTCGACGGCATCCCGGAGGACTCGCGCGCCGCGAGCGACAGCCCGTTCCTGAACTCGGACAGGCTCACCGAGGAACTGGTCGGCCGGCTGCGCGCCCTCGACGAGATCGCCAAGGGCCGCGGCCAGACCCTCGCCCAGCTGGCCCTGGCCTGGGTGCTGCGCGGCGGCCGGGTGACCTCCGCGCTGGTCGGGGCGAGCAGCGCGCGGCAGATCGAGGACAGCATCGCGGCCACCCGCAACCTGGACTTCGACGCCGAGGAACTGGCCCGCATCGACGCGATCGTCGAGCCGTAGGACATTCGTCGACCTCCCGGAGGCGGGCCGCTGCCTCCGGGAGGTCGGCCCGCCTCCGACCCCGGCCTGCAGCGCCGGCGCATGAGGCTGCGGCCCGCGCCCATGGCAGGACACGGCCCCGTCGGGCCGCTCGCCCGCCGTCCGCGAGAGAGTCAGGGGCTCAGCCGCTCCTCCAGATGTACGGTCACCCGGTCGCCCTCGCCCTTTCCGATGGCCTTGCGGATGTCTGCTCTCACCGGCAGTTTGTGCGTGCCGTCGCCCAAGGCCATGAACGAGCTGCGGAAGGGGTGCCCGTCGATCGTGCCGCGGACCTTGACCAGGCCGCGGGTGCCGAAGAACTCGACGCTCTTCGGCCAGACGAGATAGGTCCAGCCGCCGTCACTCGGGCTCTTGCGCAGGACGGCGGTGAACCTCTCGTCCAGCTCGGTGGTCGTGGTCATGATCGTTCCTCCGCTCGCGGTGGTCGTCCACTGAAGAGACCACCGCGAGCGCGGAAACTCATCGCCCGGCTCACGCCCCGGCGGGCACCCGGTCCAGGAAACCGAGCACGGAGCGGATACGGCCGTCCGCGTCCAGCGTGATCACGTCGAAGCCGGCGACGGGCGCCGAGCCGTCGGCCTCGCTCACCAGCTCCCAGGAGAAGCGCGCCGTGTCGTGGTGGCCGTCCACGGGGCCGGTCAACCGGAAGGTGAAACCCGGGAACTGTCCGTGCGCCGTGGTGATCAGGGCCGCGATCTCGTCGTGGCCGCTCACAGCGGCGAGCGGGTCGGTGTATGTGCCGTCCGTCGCCCAGGCGGCGGCGACCGCCTTCGCCAGTGCCTCCGGCTCGCCCGCGTTCCAGGCCTCGAAGTAGCGGGCGACGGCGTTCTCGTGACGGTCGGTGTTCGCGGACATGGGAAATCAGCCTCCATCGAGGTCGTAGCTGCTGGTCAGGGCCCGGATTCGCGATTGGGCGACCCGGTGCGTCAACCATGCCCGGTCCGTGGGGGAGCGTCGATTACCCCTCGGGTAATGACGGCACTCGCAAGATTTCGGCCAATTACCCCTGTGAATATGCCAGGAGACTGGCCGGAAAGTCGTGGTGACAGTGTTTCAGTAGTGAACATACTCAAGACTCAAGGGACTTCACGGCGAGCGAATACGCGATCACGCACAGCACATGAGCCGCACCGAAAGCGAGGCCGGCCGGCAGGCGAGCAGGCAACGGGGGAGCGAACGTGCACGACGAATTCTTATGCCACGTCACGGCTTACGGCGTCTGCGGAGGTGAGCGCATCGGTGTGCCCCTGGGCACCTACCGGGCTCCCACTCTCGCCCTCGCCCTGTGGTGGTTGCGCGACCGTGCGAACTGGATCGCCGACCGTCTCGACCCCCAGCCGGAGGCGGAGCACTTCCCGCCGAGCTCGCTCGTCCCTGTCGCCGACACCGTGCCCGACGTACCGGCCGTACTGCGCTCGTGGTGCGGGAACGTCGCCCAACAGGAGCTGATCGCCGACGAGTTGGCGGCCGGGCGGCTGGTGCGGATCGCGATCAGCGACGAGACCACCGAGTACGAGCTGCTCGCCGAGTCCGTCGACGCCCTGCGCATGCAGCGGACCATCCCGGCGCTCGTCCTGCCCGTCGGCTGAGCGGCGGCGGCCCCCGCCACGCCGGGCGCACATGTGGACGAATCGGTAGAATTCTCGTCATGGCAGAGCGGCCGATCGCGCCGACTGCGCCCGAACTCGTCCTGGAGACCGAGGCGGGCTCAACGGTGATGACCCCGGGCCGCGACTACCACGTCGGACGCGACCCCCTCAGCGACATCGTCATCGACGACGCACGGGTGTCGTGGCACCACGCGGTGCTGCGCCCCGAGGCCGACCACTGGACCATCGAGGACGAGAACAGCACCAACGGCACCTTCGCCGACGGCCGCCGGATCCACGCCCGGGGCGTGGGCCCCGGCAGCGTCATCCGCTTCGGCAACCCCTCCGACGGCCCGTGCGCCGTCCTCGTCAGCCCTCCGACCCCGGTCCCCGAGCGCCCCTCCGCCGTGTCGATGCCCGGCCTCACCGGCACCTTCCGGCGGCCCACCACCGTACGACCGCTGCCCACCCGCACCGTCCGCATCGGCCGCGCCGCCGACAACGACCTGGTCGTCGACGACCTCGTGATCTCCCGGCACCACGCCGAACTGCGCGCCCTGCCCGACGGCAGCTACGAGATCGCCGACCTCGGCAGCCACAACGGCACCTACCTCAACGGCTCACCCGTCACCGCCGCCCCGATCGGCCCTGGCGACATCGTGGGCATCGGCCACTCGGCGTTCTGCCTGGTCGGAGACCAGCTGCAGGAGTACGTCGACACCGGCGAGGTCTCCCTGGACGTGCAGGAGCTCACCGTCGCCGTCGACCGCGGCCGCAAGACCCTCCTCGACCATGTGTCGTTCCCGGTGGGGGAGAAGTGCCTGCTCGCCGTCGTCGGCCCGAGCGGCGCCGGCAAGTCCACCCTCCTGAACGCCCTCACCGGGCAGCGGCCCGCCGACCACGGCACCGTGCTCTACGACGGCCGCGACCTCTACCGCGACTACGCCGAGCTGCGCCAGCGCATCGGACTGGTCCCGCAGGACGACATCCTGCACGCCCAGCTGACCACCCGCAGCGCCCTGTCCTACGCCGCCGAGCTGCGCTTCCCGCAGGACACCGCGAAGGCCGAGCGCCGGGCCCGGGTCGACGAGGTCATCCGCGAACTGGGCCTCGAACAGCGCGCCGACCAGCCGGTGCACAGCCTGTCGGGCGGGCAGCGCAAGCGGGTCAGCGTGGCCCTGGAGCTGCTGACCAAGCCGTCGCTGCTCTTCCTCGACGAACCGACCTCCGGTCTGGACCCCGGCATGGACCGCTCGGTGATGCACATGCTGCGCGGCCTCGCCGACGACGGCCGCACCGTCATCGTCGTCACCCACAGCGTGCTCAGCCTCGACGTGTGCGACCGCCTCCTGGTGCTCGCACCCGGCGGCAGGATCGCCTACTACGGCCGGCCCGAGGACGCCCTGGCCTTCTTCGGCTTCGAACAGTGGCCGGAGGCCTTCGAGGCCTTCGAACACGACGACCGCGACTGGGCGGGCGACTACCGTTTCTCGCCCTTCCACCGGCACTACATCACCGAGGCCACCGCCCAGCCCCGCGTACCCCGCTCGGGCCCGGTCGTGATCACCCCGCCCGCCCGGCCCCGCAGCCGGGGCGCCCAGCTCGGCACGCTGGTGCGCCGCTACACCGCCGCGCTCGGCGCCGACCGCACCTTCCTCGCCATCATGATCGCCCTGCCGTTCGTGATGGGCGCCATGGCCCGCGCCCTGGCCGGCAGCAAGCTCACGCAGGAGACCGCGATGAACGCGCTGCTCATCCTGTGCGTCGGCGGAGTGCTCACCGGCGCGGCGAACGCCGTGCGCGAACTCGTCAAGGAACGCACCATCTACCGGCGCGAACGGGCCGTGGGCCTGTCCAGATCCGCGTACCTGATGTCGAAGGTCGTCGTCCTGGGCACGATCACCGTGCTGCAGGCCGTGGTGCTCACTCTGGTGGCGCTCCTGGGCGTCGACCTCAACGCGCCCGGCGGCGAAGGCGTGTTGATGCCGCCCCTTGTCGAAATCACCGTCGCCGTCGCCCTGCTGGCGTTCACGGCGATGACGCTCGGCCTGCTGGTGTCCGCGCTGGTGCACAAGGAAGAGGTGACGATGCCGCTGCTGGTGCTCCTCGCCATCGTCCAGGTCGTCTTCTGCGGCGCCCTCCTGAAGCTCCACGGAGTACCGGGTCTGGAACAGCTGTCCTGGCTCGTGCCCTCCCGTTGGGCGCTCGGCGCCATGGCCGGCACCGTGGGCCTGGCGCGGATCGTGCCCGGCGACCTGACCGGCGATCCGCTGTTCAAGCACTCGGCCGGGGTGTGGCTGCTGAACATCGCCATGCTGGTGGTGCTCTCGGCGGTCTTCTGCTTCGCCGTCTCCCGGCTGCTGCGCCGCCACGAACCCGCCGTGATGCGGAAGTCGTGATGGCGACGCCCGGCTTCCGGCCCACCCACGTCGTCCCCCAGCACGGCATGCCCGCCTGGGAGAACCCCGACCCGGCCCGCCCCACCGTCCCCCTCGACCCGCTGCTGCCGGTCCAGCTCGTCGAGCGGCGCGGCGACTGGGGGCATGTGCTGTGCGCCAACGGCTGGTCCGCCTGGGTCGACGGCCGCTTCCTGGTGGCCGTGCCGCAGGACCCGCCCGCCACGGGCGACCCCCAGGCCCGCACCGCCGATCCGCGCCCCCTGCTCGCCCGCACCGAACAGACCCTGTCCCGCTACCGCAGCGCGGTAGAGGAACTGGCCCGCGGCAGCATCGACGGCGAGGCCTTCCGCGGCCGTACGCAGGGACTGCGCCTCGGGGTCGTCGTCGACGGCGAGTCCGTGTGGCTGTACGACACCGAGCAAGGACGGTGGGTGTACGGAGACGGGAAGCACCTGAGCACATACGCCACCGACGACGGACCCCGCGCCGCACCGGCCGACCCCGGCCACGCCCCTACGCAGGTCGTGACCCCCGATGGCCCGTGACACGAGCCTGTTCTCGGGCCGACCCTCCGAACTGATCGGCCGGCAGGTCGCCGGCTACCGCATCGAGCACGAGATCGGCCGCGGTGGCATGGCCGTCGTCTACCGCGCCCGCGACCTGCGCCTGGAGCGCACGGTCGCCCTCAAGCTGCTCGCCCCGGAACTCGCCCGCAACGACACCTTCCGCCTCCGCTTCACACACGAGTCCCGGGCCGCCGCGGCGATCGACCACCCGCACATCGTGCCGGTCTACGAGGCGGGCGAGACAGCCGGCGTGCTGTACATCGCCATGCGCTACGTCGAAGGCAGCGACCTGCGCCATCTCCTCGACCGGCGGGGCCCGCTCGCCCCCGCGGCCGCGGTGCGCATCGCCGCGCAGGTCGCCTCCGCGCTGGATGCCGCCCATGAACACGGGCTGGTGCACCGGGACGTGAAACCCGGCAACATCCTGGTCGCCCGCGGCACCGACAGCGACCACCCCGAGCACGCCTACCTCACCGACTTCGGCCTGACGAAGAAGTCGCTGTCCTTGACCGGCTTCACCACCGTCGGCCAGTTCGTCGGCACCCTCGACTACGTGGCTCCGGAGCAGATCTCCGGCCGGCCCGTCGACGGGCGCTGCGACGTCTATGGGTTCGCCTGCGTCGTGTTCGAGTGCCTGGCGGGCCACCCGCCCTTCCGGCGCGACGACGACATGGCCCTGCTGTGGGCCCACCAGTACGACCAGCCGCCGCCTCTGACGGAATCCCGCCCCGACCTCGCCCCGGCCCTCGACACCGTGTTCGCCAAGGCCCTGGCCAAGAGGCCGGACGACCGCCACGACTCCTGCCTCGCGTTCGTCGCCGCCCTGCGCAGTGCGGCGAGCAGCGCCGCCCCGGGCATCGACCACCCCCCTACGGAGGTGGACCTCCGGGTCGCAAGCGCGCAGCGGGACCGCCCCCGGCCCCCACCGCGCTGGGCGGAGCCGGTTTTCCGGGGCCGGAGCTAGCCGCTCCGCAGGATGCGCGGCGATGGGTCGACTTTTGTCTGCGGCATCGTCGTGGCTGGTCGCGCAGTTCCTCGCGCCCCTTCAGGGCGCTACCGGACCGCAGCGGTTCTCGCCCGACCCGCTCAGGGCTCCTGGCCGAGCCCGCCCAGCGGTACACGGCGTGCCACGACCCTGCGCCGGCAGATGCGCCAGCCCGCGTCGACGCGCACCACGACGTCCTCGTACGTCACGGAGCCGCACGAGCCGTCCGTCATGATCCCCAGCCCCTTGGACCGGGCACGGACCCTGCCGTCGGTCACCTCCTCGATCACCACGTTGGTCACGTGGTGCGCCACCGGGTTCTTCGCGCCCAGCGCCAGCGCGGCCTCCTTGACGGCAGTGAGCCCGGTGACCTCGCCCTGGCCGAAGTCCGACAGGTCGTAGACGACATCCGGGGTGAACACCTCGTCACAGCGCTCCAGTTCCCCGCCGTCGACCAGATGGCCGTGCAGGGCGATCAACTCGGTGACGGCCAGTCGGTCCTCGAGAGCCAACGCCATGGCGTTCCCTTCCCCTGGGCACCTCGACTGACCGGACACTGCCATGGACGGCATCATGTCTCCCACTCCTTTTCGGTCTTCCCGCGCCGCCGCACCGGCCGCGCCAGCAGCGCACCGAGGAAGCCGGTCACCAGCCCCCACAGCACGGCGAAGCCCAGCGCGGTCCACACCTTCGGCTTGAGGAACAGGTCCCCGGACAGCCCCCCGCCCAGGTCCCCGACGCCGAGCAGAGACAGCCCGTAGTGGGCGTCGATCCGGCCCACCAGGCAGATCATGAGCACCGTCAGCGCGAGGGCGACGGCCATGTGCAGGGCGTGCTGCCAGGCCCGCATCCGAGCCGGGGAGCGCGCCGCCATGACGAACGCGGCGGCCAGCAGCAGCACCGCATCGACGGCCACCAGCCACCACACCCTCCCGTCGTACTGGGCGAGCGTGCGGAGGTTGAGCGTGGAGACCTCCTTCGTGCGCAGCACCTCGTCCAGCACATGCGGCATGGGCAGCCCGAACGGCCCCTGCACCCGCCCCGTCCAGGTGGCACCCAGACCGATCGTGAGCGCCGGCCAGACCAGGTTCGGCAGACCCAGCAGGATCACCGCCAGGGTCTCCGCGGAGTGGCCGCGGGTGACCGCGACCACCAGGGCGACGACGACCCCCAGGACCACGAACGCGAGCAGCAGCACGACCATGGCGTACGCGGCCGGCCGCACCGACTCCTGGAAGCGCAGCAGCCGCCCCGGCAGCGGCGCCCCGCGCGAGACCAGCAGCGCCAGCACCAGCACACCCGCCAGCCACAGCACACCGAAGAACAGGGTCAGCGGCACGTCCGTCTTGAAGCCGACCTTCGGCGCCGCGCCGAACAGGTCGCCGATGTCGCCCAGGGTCCCGTTGCCGAGGTCCACCGCGAAGGTCTGGCGGGCGCCGAGGGCCAGGCCGAGCAGCGCCAACAGCCACACCACGGCGACCCGGGCGGCCCACCCGGCCAGCTCCGGGGCGCCGGCGACCGCCCGGTGCCGCAACGGACGCAGGAAACCCGCCGCGAGGACGAGCGCCCCGGCCAGCGTCACCGACAGCGGGATCACGGTCATTCCGGCCGCGGACTCGGCCAGCGCGCCGGCGTTCCCCGACAGCTCGATCGTGCCGCCGACGGCCGTCACCACCGTCGCCGCGACCACCCGCGGGAACGCGCCGTCCGGGAGATCCGCCGCCCCGGCCGCCCACAACCCCAGGCCGGCGACGACGCCCATGACGATCAGCGCGGCCAGCACAGCGGCCAGGGCCTGCACCCAGCCGTGACGGGCGACGGCCAGGTCGGAGGGGGTTCGCGGGCTCACCCTCGCCACGCTAAGCAGCGCCCGCGCGCCCCGCCCGCCGGGAGGGCCGTCCGCGTCGGCTTGCGGGCGGGACCGCACCGGAGCACACAATGGTTGCGGCAGGTAAGAAAGCGGCACAACTCGGGGCAGGCCGCAGGAAACCGCATCGGGAAGAAGAGCTCGTGAGCCTCGAACCGCCGTCCTCCGGACGTCCCACAGGCCCCCCTTCCGGCCCGCTCTCGGGCCCCTCCCAGCCGCCCTCGGGCCCGCCCTCGCAGCCACCGGGCAGCAGCGGCGGCGGCACCCCTTCGCCGCCGCCCCACCGGCCCTGGTGGAGGTCCGCACCCCGCGTCGCCGTGCTGACCACCGTGGTGGTCGCAGCCGTGGTCCTGGCCGTCGTCTTCAGCCGGTCCGGCGGCGGCTCGGGCAAGGGCGGAGAGGTCTTCCTGCAGGCTGCGGGCAAGACCGGCCCCGAGCCGTTCACGCAGTCGACGGCAACGGACAGCTCCGCCCCGCCCGTCCCCGCCTCGCCGGCCACCGCATCGGCGCCGGCGAACGCGGTACGGGCCGTCGGCGGCGGGGCCCCCGGACTGTACGGCGGCACCCGCAACGTCTCCAGCTGCGACGTGGAGCGGCAGATCAAGGCCCTTGAAGCGACCCCGTCGAAGAACACGGCGTTCGCCTCGGTCGCCGGCGTCGCGCCCTCCCGGGTCCCCGCCTACCTCCGCGCGCTCACCCCGGTACAGCTGCGCATGGACACCCGCGTCACCAACCACGGCTATCGCGACGGCGACGCCACGAGCTACCAGGCCGTCCTGCAGGCGGGCACGGCCGTCCTCGTCGACGGTCACGGTGTGCCGCGCGTGCGCTGTGCCTGCGGCAATCCGCTGACGCCGCCCGTCGCCCTGCAGACCACCCCCAGGCAGACGGGCGACACCTGGCCGTCGTACCACCCCTCGAACGTCGTCGTGGTCACCCCCGCACCGCAGATCATCAACATCTTCGTCATCTACGACCCCGACCACGGCGAATGGATCGCCCGGCACCGGGGCGACACGGGCCACCACGACCACCGGACCCAGCCACCGGTCAAGCCCTCCCCGTCGGTGAGCGTGTCCACGCCTACGGCGCCCTCGTCGTCGTCCACGTGTGCCTCCTCGCCCGGCGCCGGCACGCCGAGCCTCTGCCCGCCGACGTCGACCGCGCCCTCCACCCCCTCCACCCCGTCGTCGGGCTCCGAATCGCCCTCCTCCGAGTCCGGAACGACGGAACCGGAGTCACCCGGCGACACCGGCACGTACAGTGCTCCGGAGCCGAGTACCACATGACCGGCGTTCCGCGTGTTAGCGGACACATCGGCCCGGACGGGGACTGCCGGGCGCGGCTCGGGGTAGCAGCACTGATGCAGCAGCGTCCGGCCAGGCCGGCTTCCGAGAGAGACATGCATGATCGAGCACGTGGGCGGGGCAGTGATACCGACAGGTTTCGACGTGCCCGTGGAACCGCTACGGCGGGCGGCGCACTACACCGGCGAACCGGGATGCATCGCCGAGGCACGCTCCTTCGCCGCGCACTTCGTGGGCCGGCTCCGCACCGAATGGTGCGCCAAGATCGACGACCGCGCCCAGGAAGAGGTGCTGCTGGTCGTGAGCGAACTGGTCACCAACGCCGACCGGCACAGCAACGGGCCGTACATCCTGGAGCTGGAGGGCACGGACGCCTCGGTCACGGTGTGCGTCTACGACAGCAGCGCGGCCCTGCCACGCCGTTTCCCGCGCGACCCCGAGCGCGTCGGTCGGCACGGCCTGGAGATAGTCCATGTCCTGGCGAGGCAGGTCACCGTGGAGCGGGTGCCGGTGGGCAAGCGGGTGTCCGCCGTGGTGGGCCTGACCGGCGCATGACCGCCGCAGCCGCCGGTAACGGCGACCGCGGCGGTCACGGATGCGACCGGCCGCCTCTCACGCGCAGCCGAGTTCGCCCAGCATTCCCTTGCGCAGCTGCGCGATGATCCGCTTGATCAGGCGGGACACATGCATCTGCGAGCAGCCGAGCCGTTCGCCGATCTCCGCCTGAGTGGCCTCCTCCACGAACCGCATGTGGATGATCTGCCGGTCGCGCTCGCCGAGCTCTGCCATCAGCGGGGCCAGCGACTGGAAGTCCTCGACGAGCCGCAGCCCGTCCTCCTCCACACCGATGAAGTCGGCGAGCACCGCCTCGCCGCCCTCCGGGCCGTCGCCGGTGAGCGCGGCGTCCAGGGACGAGGAGTTGTAGCCGTTGGACGCGATCTGCGCCTCGATCACCTCGTCCTCGGCGATGTTCATCAGAGTGGCGAGTTCGGGAACCGTCGGCTCCCGGTCCAGCCGGCTGGCGAGTTCCTCGCGCGCCTTTGCCAGCTCGACACGCAGCTCCTGCAGTCTGCGCGGCACATGGACCGCCCAGGTGGTGTCGCGGAAGAAACGCTTGATCTCGCCGACGATGTACGGCAGCGCGAACGAGGTGAACTCGACCTCACGGGACAGCTCGAACCGGTCGATCGCCTTGATCAGGCCGATCATCCCGGTCTGGACGATGTCCTCCATGTCGTCGCCGCGGCCCCGGAACCGTCCGGCCGCGAACCGCACCAGCGAGATGTTCATCTCGATGAGTGTGTTGCGTGCGTACTGGAATTCGTACGTGCCCTCCTCGAGCTCCGAAAGGCGCTGGAAGAACTGACGGGAAAGTTCCCGTGCGTCACGCGGAGCGACGGTGCGTGGCTCCGCGATCCCCGGCAGTGGTCCATCACCCGTGCAGGTCCCGGCGGTCTTCTTGACGAACTCTGCCTCCGACCGTTCCACGGCGGTGTCCATGTCCTCTCCCACGAAGTCACAGTGCGACGTCTGTCTGCGTCGTGCTCTTCTGTCTGCGGGTACCCGTTCTCCGCCGGGGCATGCCCGCGACCGGGGGGCAGGACACATCGTCACAGATTCCGTCGCTGTGATTCCACCCAGGGCGGAATGCCGATCTCTTCCCATGGAGGCGAGGGAATCTAGTCTGAAGCCGTGAGCAGCCGAGCGCCGAACGAAGCCGATGTCATTCCGCTGCGCCGCCCGCAGGGCGAGCGGCCCGCCCCCTCGCCTCCGCCCCCCAAAGAACCCCTGTGGCGGGACCTCGTCGGCGACGTCCTGCGGCGCGAACGCCTCGCCCAGGAGCGCACCCTGAAGGACGTGGCCGACGAGGCCCGGATCTCCATGCCGTATCTCTCCGAGGTGGAGCGCGGCCGCAAGGAGGCCTCCTCCGAGGTCCTCGCGGCCGCCGCCCACGCCCTCGGCCTCGGCCTCGGCGACCTGCTGTCGCGGGCGCAGGGAGAGCTCGTCCGGATCACCAGCCGGCAGTCCGACAGGAGCCGCCGGACGTCCACCTCGCTGTACAACGGACTCTGCCTGGCCGCCTGACGGATGCTTGCGGGCCGGTGCCTCAGACCGCGGCGAGGCGCCGGCTCAGCACCTCGTCGGCCAGCCCGTAGGCCACCGCCTCCCCGGCGGTGAACACCTTGTCGCGGTCCATGTCCGCGCGCAGCGTCGCGATGTCGTGCCCGGTGTGCCGGGCCAGCACCTGCTCGACCTGGGAGCGGATCCGGACCATCTCCTTGGCCTGGAGGGTGAGGTCGGAGATCATGCCCCGGCTGCCGCCGGCGGCGGGCTGACCGAGCAGCACGCGCGCGTGCTCCAGCACGAACCGCCGCCCTGGGTCCCCGCCCGCCAGCAGGACGGCCGCCGTGGAGGCCGCCTGGCCGACGCAGAACGTCGAGATCGGCGCCTGCACGAACGTCATCGTGTCGTAGATCGCCATGAGCGAAGTGAACGAGCCGCCGGGGGAGTTGAGGTAGATCGCGATCTCGTGCTCCGGTGCCGACGACTCCAGATGGAGCAGTTGCGCGATGACGACGTTGGCCACGCCGTCGTCGATCTCGGTGCCGAGGAAGATGATCCGCTCCGACAGCAGCCGGCTGAACACGTCGGAGGAGCGCTCGCCGTGCGCGGTGCGCTCGACGACGTACGGAATCGTGTAGTTGCCCATGTCACAGCCCCATCCGTCGTTTCGAGGCGGCCGGGCGGACGTCCGCGAGGGACTCCAGGACCCGGTCCACCATGCCGTACTCCCTGGCCTCCTCGGCCGTGAACCAGCGGTCGCGGTCGCCGTCCCGGGCGATGGTCTCCGGGGTCTGGCCCGTGTTCTCGGCGATGAGCCGCTCCATCGTCCGCTTGGTGTGTTCCAGGTTCTCCGCCTGGATCTCGATGTCGGCGGTGGTACCGCCGATGCCCGCCGACCCCTGGTGCATCATGATCCGCGCGTTCGGCAGGGCGTACCGCTTGCCGGGCGTGCCGCCGCAGAGCAGGAACTGGCCCATGCTGGCCGCGAAGCCCATGGCGAGCGTCGAGACGTCGTTCGGGATCAGCCGCATCGTGTCGTAGATCGCGAGGCCCGCGTGCACGGAGCCCCCCGGGCTGTTGATGTAGAGGCTGATGTCGGTGCGCGGGTCCTCCGCGGACAGCAGGAGCAGCTGCGCACAGACCCGGTTCGCGGAGACCTCGTCGACCTGGGTGCCGAGGAACACGATGCGCTGGCCGAGGAGTTGGGCCGCGAGATGGTCGTCGAGCCGGCTGGGCGCGGTGTCGCCCTCCTCGGCGCGGGGCGCGAGTGCGGTGAGTGGAGTCATGGTTTCTCCCGTCGAGCGGTGATGCCGTCGACTCCACTCTTGGCCCCGCCCCGGCCTGCCGTCCGGTTTCTCTGCCCGTGGCAGATTCGCCACGGGCAGAGCCCGCTCTCAGCCCTTCTCGCGCAGCTGCCGGAAGAACGCCCGCACGTCCTCGACCAGCAGGTCCGGCTCCTCCATCGCCGCGAAGTGCCCGCCCCGGTCGAACTCCGTCCAGCGCACGATGTTCTCCGTGCGCTCCGCCTTGTGGCGCAGCGGGATCTGAAGCTCGGCAGGGAAGAGGGCGAGCGCCGTGGGCACGGTCGACGGCTCGGCCGGCCGGGCGGCGCGGCCCGTGGCGTGGGCGCGCTCGTAGTAGATACGGGCGGCGGAACCGGCGGTCCCGGTCAGCCAGTACAGCATCACGTTGGTGAGCATCCGGTCCCGGTCCACGGCCTCCTCGGGCAACAGCGCCGAGTCCGTCCACTCCCGGAACTTCTCCACGACCCAGGCGAGTTGGCCGACGGGCGAGTCGCTGAGCGCGTACGCCACGGTCTGCGGCCGGGTGGAGTGCAGGACGGCGTACCCCGTGCCCTCGCGCGACCATTCGCTCCACCGGCGCCAGGACAGC
This sequence comes from Streptomyces sp. NPDC001157, assembly GCF_053598255.1. NCBI lineage: Bacteria > Bacillati > Actinomycetota > Actinomycetes > Kitasatosporales > Streptomycetaceae > Streptomyces > Streptomyces sp. NPDC001157. The sequence continues at coordinate 91,490 of NZ_JBSFJW010000002.1, read as the reverse complement.
AGCGCACGCTCCTGCTCCTCGGTGCCGAGCTCGTCCAGCTCGTCCTGCGTCGGTTCGGTGGCCTGCTGCGCGCCCGGCAGCAGGTTGAGATGGACGCCGATCACACGGTCCGGGTGCGCGCGCCCCAGCTCGCGGGAGATGGCGGCTCCCCAGTCGCCGCCCTGCGCGCCGAACTGCTCGTAGCCGAGCCGCCGCATCAGCTCGGCCCATGCGTCGGCGACCCGGCCCGCCTCCCAGCCCGTGTCGGCGGCCGGCCCGGACAGCCCGAACCCGGGGATGCTCGGCACGACGACGTGGAACGCGTCGGCGGGGTCGCCGCCGTGTGCGCGGGGGTCGGCGAGCGGCCCGACGACGTCCAGGAACTCGACGATCGACCCCGGCCAGCCGTGCGTGATGATCAGCGGTGTGGCGTTCGGCTCGGGGGAGCGGACGTGGGCGAAGTGGATGTTCGAGCCGTCGATCGTGGTGGTGAACTGCGGCCACTCGTTGAGCTGCGCTTCCGCTGATCGCCAGTCGTAGGAGTTCCGCCAGTGGTGGTGGAGCTCGCGCAGGTAGTCGGCCGGTACGCCGTAGGCCCATCCGGTGCCGGGCAGCTCGTCCGGCCAACGGGTGCGGTCCAGGCGCTGGTGGAGGTCGTCGAGGTCGCTCTGCGCGATGTCGATGCGGAAGGGCCGGATGCTGTCCGCGGTCTCTGCGGGCGAAGACGTCATGGCCGCGAGCCTAGTTCCGGACGCGGATGCGGCCACCCGGATCAATCGGCCGCCCGACCGATGAGTTCCGCGGCAAGGATCAGTCGGTACAGGTGACCCCGTTCCACGCCCCAGGAGGTGCTCATGACCACCGACGGATTCACCACGTGTCTCTGGTTCGACGGCCAGGCGGAGGAGGCCGCGCACTACTACGTGTCGATCTTCAAGAACTCCAGCATCGGCCGTGTCGGCCGCAACGTCGAGGGAGGCGCGGGACCCGCCGGCTCGGTGCTGGCGGTGGAGTTCACGGCCAACGGCCAGAAGTTCGTCGCGTTGAACGGTGGCCCGCAGTTCAAGTTCAACGAGTCGATCTCCTTCCAGATCTTCTGCAAGGACCAGGAGGAGATCGACTACTACTGGGCCAAGCTCACCGAGGGCGGCGGCGAGCCCGGTCCCTGCGGCTGGCTCAAGGACAAGTACGGCGTGTCCTGGCAGGTCGTGCCCGACAAGCTCATCGACATGATCAGTGACGCGGACCAGGAGAAGGCGGCCCGCACGACCAAGGCGTTCATGGCCATGAGCAAGTTCGACATCGCCGCCCTGGAGAGGGCCTACGCGGGCGAGTGACGGTCCGCCCTGTGCGACGGCCGGTCCGCCCTCCACGGGGGAGGGGGCGGACCGGCCGTTCTTCTCCTACGAGGAGGAGGTCTGCGCCAGGGCCGCCACCTCGGCGGCGCTCAGTGCCCTGCCGTAGACCCGGAAGTCGTCGACGGCGCCCTTCAGATACGGATCGGCGTACTGCGACCTGCCGATGTACCCGGCGCGGATGTGGTTGCCGAAGTGCCGCGGCTCCACGGTGACGTTCGCGTTCCGGCCGGCCTCGGCGCCGTCGACGTACAGCACAGCGGTCCCGCCGCCGTACGTCACCGCCACGTGCACCCACCGGCCGGTGGGCAGTGGGTCGGTGTCGATGCGCTGCTCGCCGCCCGCGCCGCCGGCGGTGATCGCATACCGCAGGGTGCCGTCGCCGCTGAGCGGGGTCAGGAACAGGTTGGCGGTGACGCCGGTGCCGATGTCGAAGACCCGGCTCCAGGCGCTCGGCTGCCCGTCCAGCCGTACCCAGGTGGCCAGGGAGTATGCGGAGGCGCCCGCCAACAGGTCCTCGGCGAGGGCGACATGGCCGTCCGTGCCGTCCAGGGACACGGCCCCTTCGGCCCATCCGGACGCCAGCCACGAGGCGCCGCCCACCAGTCGGGCCGCCTTGCCGTTGCCGGTCGCGTCGGCCGCCGTGGTGCCCGAGGTCTCGTCGAAGCGGTGCCAGGCGGCGAACGCCGGGGGAGGGGGCGGGGGTGCGCCGGTGAGCCAGTACACCGAGTAGTGCTGGTGGTGGACGCGGGCGATCGGCAGCAGGGTCACCGCCTCGCCGTCGGCGCGGGCGGTGAAACGCAGCGGATTCGACGACTCCTGCTTCACGGAGCTCACGTCGAGGCGGGGCAGCGAGGAGGTCGCGCGGTCGCCGTACGCACCCGCCAGGACCACCGGGCCGTGCAGCACCGCCCGCACATCTGGGTCGTCGGGGGTGGCCTCGACGGTCGTGCGCATCGGCAGCGAGACCTCGACCCGGTCGCCGGTGCGCCAGGCGCGCTCCAGGACGAGCCGGCTGCCGGGCTTCGGGCGGTCGGGCAGCGCACGGCCGTTGAGGGTGGCGCGGGCGTCGGAGGCCCAGGACGGGATGCGGATCCGTAGCCGGTGCGTGGCCTTCCCGGCGGTCACCGTCAAAGTGGTGGTGGAGCTGTCCGGGAAGCCGGTGGTCTGCCGCCAGGTGATGCCCTGCTCGCGCCAGACGACCTGCGACGGGATGAACAGGTTGACCAGCAGGTCGCGGTCGCCGTGCGTGTAGATGGTGTCGGCGAACTTGGCGTGTGTCTCCATGCCCGTGCCGTGGTCGCAGGAGAAGTTGTCGTAGTCGGTGGAGTAGGCGTTCGCGTCGGTGCCCATGAAGGACGGCTGGCGCTTGAACGACCCGGGCGCGAGACCGGTGTAGTAGATGTTGAAGCCGTGCGCCGAGTCCGGGTCCTGCTCGCCCAGCATCTGGTTGAACAGGGTGCGTTCATAGTGGTCGAGCAGGTCGGTGCGGTCCGGCGAGTGGAAGTGCAGCAGCCGGGTCAGCTTGAGCATGTTGTAGCTGTTGCAGTTCTCGCAGGTGTTGTCGGACAACTGCCCGGCGACGACGTCCGGTTCGTGGAAGGCCTCGCCGTTGCTGTTGCCGCCGATGACGTACGAGTGGTGGCCGGTGACGATCTGCCAGAAGTTCGCGGCGATCGTGCGGTAACGGTCCGGCAGACCCTCCTCCCACAGCCGTAGAGCCCCCACCATCTTCGGGATCTGCGTGTTGGCGTGCAGACCGGCCAGCTGGTCCTCGTTCCGGGCGAGTGGGTCGAAGACCCGGGCGTGCGTGAAGCGTTCGGCGACCTCCAGCCACTTGCCGTCCCCGGTGAGGGCGTGCAGATCGGCGAGCACGTCGTTCATTCCGCCGAACTCGGTCTCCAGCACCCGCTGCATCTGCTCGTACGACAGCTTCGCGGTGCGTGCGTCGACCCACCGCGCCTGCTGGAGCACCACGTCCAGGGCCTGGTCGTTCCCCGCCAGCCGGTACTGCTCGACCAGCCCGGCCATGATCTTGTGGATCGTGTAGTACGGCGCCCAGACGCCGGTCCCGGCCTCCAGCCGGTCGAAGAAGCTCTCCGGGAAGGCGGACAGATACCCCTTGCCGAACCCGACGGCGGGCGAAGCGGCCTGGCACTCGGCGAGTTCGGCGACGAGGGTGCGGCCCCTGTCGCGCAGGGCCGTCTCGCCGGTGCCTGCGTAGGCGAGGGCGAGCCCGGAGAGCAGATGTCCGGTGGAGTGGCCGCGCAGCTCCACGCTCGGCCCCTCCCAGCCGCCGCAGGGCCGGGCACCGCTGGACAGACCGACGTTGGTACGGAAGGCGTGCAGCAGCCGGTCGAGGTCGACGAAGCGCAGATAGGCCGAGTTGCGGCGCTGGTTGTCCCGGAAGGGACTGTTCAGCAAAGTCACCGCGGTGAGCGGGAAGGGCCGCACGACGGCGGCGCCGGCCTGGGCGGCTCCGGTGGCGGCGTGCGCGGTCCCTGTGCCGGCGCGGGCGAGGGCCGCCGAGGCGGTGCCGGTGGCCGCGAGGAACTGGCGTCTGCCGAGGGGTGGTGTCATCACCGTTGTCCTTTGCATGTCGAGGAGTCGGGGCGGCGGTGTCCCTCCACCGCTCCACTGTGGTTCGAAATACCGAATGTTGTGCGACATGCTGTGCGGTGGACACGCTATGCGCCTGCTGGGTGATGTCAACAGCGCTTAATGGGACGTGAGTTGTCGGCGGGCTCGTTCCCCGATCACCCGCGTGATCTCACGGGTGATCCGCAGGATGCCGGGGGAGCGCACCGGGCACGGCTTCGGCGTGGCGGTGGTGGGTGCCAGACAGAAGTGCAGATAGTCCTTGTCGAGGTGGAGGGCGGTCCGGTCGCGGCCCGGCTGGGTGCAGTAGTCGCCGTGTGCGTGTTCGTAGGCCGTGCAGGGCAGGTACTGGGACCAGGTGTAGCGGGCCCCGGCCGGGCTCACCGTCGCGCCCGCGTCGGCGACGAGGTCGCCCGAGGCGGCGGCCTGCTGCTCGTACATCTGGTTCACACGCCGGACCCGGTCGGGCGTGATCGGGTCCGGGCCCTGCAGCACCCACACGATCCGCGGACGTCTGCTGCCGCCCGCCGCGGCGATCTGCTCGGTGAGCCGGCGCAGATCGGCCCTGTAGCGCGTGAAGTACTTCTGCTGCGAGGCGTTGTAGGTGATGCCGTCCATGCACCACGTGTAGCCCCAGGCGTTGCCCCAGAACTGCATGACCACATAGTCCGGATGCTGCGCACGGACCAGTGCCGCAGCCTTGTCCGCGTCCGGTACCAGGGACTTCGCCCCGGTGCCCTCCAGGTAGTCGCACAGGGTGGTGCCCGAGTACGGAGCGCTCGTGTACTTCGCCTTCAGGCCCCGGCGCAGCTCCTGCCCGAGCACGTTCTGGGCCTCCATCGCGAGCGAATCCCCGAGGTACAGCACGCGCGGCGCCACGGCAGGGGCGCTCGGGGAGGCCGGGGCCTGCTGATGCGTCGTCGATGCCGACGCTCCCGGTACGGTGGGGGAGGGCGGTGCCTCCTCCGGGCCGGACGACGGGTCGCCGCACGCACCGAGCAGCAGCACTCCGGTCAGCAGCACTCCCACGATCCACGGCTTCCGCATACGGCAACTCCAGCCCCGGCAACCGAAAACGGCTCCCCAGGCAAGCACAGGCGGGCCCAAGGCGGAAGACACGGGGGTGAGTTCAGGCGCCGTCAGGGCGCTCCAGCCGCTCCAGGAGGTCCAGCAGATCGGTCAGCGGCAGCGGTTTGGCGAGGTGGGCGTCGAACCCGGCCGCCCGCGACAGGGCGCGGTCGGTGCCCCGGCTGAACCCGGACACCGCGATCAGCCGCAGCCTTCCGCCGTCCGGCCGTGCCCGCAGGGCACGTGCGACCGCGTAGCCGTCCATGTCGGGCAGCCCCAGGTCGCACAGGACGACGTCGAAGGCGTGGGCCTCGGTGGCGGTGAGGGCGCCCTGGCCCGTGCGCACCGCCGCGACCTGGTGGCCCTGGCGTTCCAGCAGGGTTCGGTAGGTGGCGGCCAGGTCCGCGTTGTCCTCGACGATCAGGAGGGACAGCCGGCGAGCGGAGCCGTGGGCGGCCGGCGGCCGGGAACGGCGCGGGCTCACGGCGTCGGTCGTCGGCAGCAGCACCGTGAAGGTCGCGCCCTTGCCCGGCCCGTCGCTGTGCGCGGAGACGCGGCCGCCGTGCAACTCCACCACCGTGCGCGCCACCGCGAGCCCGAGCCCCAGGCCCTCGGGGGTGTCCGGACCGGCCGGAGCCGCCCGCATGAACACCCCGAACAGCTCCTCGGCCTGGGCGGGGGAGAAGCCGATGCCGTCGTCCCGCACGGTCAGCCGGGCCTGCCCGTCGGTGGCCGTCAGGCCCACCTCGGTGCGGCCGCCCGGCCGGGTGTACTTCAGCGCGTTGGAGAGCAGGTTCGTCAGCACCTGGGCGAGCCGCAGTCGGTCGCCGTCCACCATGACCGGCTCGGCGGGCAGCACCACGGTCAGCGTGCGGCCCTCGTGCCCGAACAGGCCCCCGATGTCGGCGCACGCGCCGTGCACGACGGACCGCACGTCGACCGGCTCGCAGACCAGCTCCAACCGCCCGGTCACCGCCCGCGTGCCGTCCAGCAGGTCGTTGCTCATCCGTGCCAGGGCGCTCAGCTGCCGCTCCAGGACCGACAGCGCCGGATGGCCCTCCGGCATGTCCAGGGCCAACAGCTCCGTGGCCGCGGTGGCGGCCGCAAGCGGGTTGCGCAGCTCGTGCGAGAGGGTCGCGATGAACCGGTCCTTGGCCTGCTGCTCCTCCCGCAGCCGGCGGCCCGCCGCGTCCAGTTCGTGATTGGCCCGGCTCAGCTGCTCGTTCACCTCGCGGATCTCCCGTGCCCGCACGAACAGGTCGATCTCCATGCCCTCGGCGCGCATCTCCGCCTCGGCGACGGCCCGCTGCTGCTCCCGCCCCGCCCGCCGCAGGTGTACGAACTCGGTGACGTCCTCGACCCGGTGGATGATGTACCGCACCTGCCCGTCGTCACCGAGCACCGGCGTGTTGACCGGGCTCCAGTACCGCTCGGTGAAGACGCCCTCCTCGCCCGGGATGTCGTAGCGCTGCAGCGCCATCGTGTCCGTACGGCGGCTCGCCACCACCGTCTGGAGCGAACGGCGCAGATTGGCGACGCCGTCGGCCGACGGGTCGTCAGGGTTGTCGGGGAACACGTCGAAGACGGGGCGGCCGACGATGCTCCGCTCGGTGCGGGTCGCCGTGAGATAGGCGCGGTTGACCTCGACGATCGTGAAATCGGGGCTGAGGACGAGCAGCGGGGACAGCGTCGCGTCGAACAGACTCCGGAAGTCCGGCACTTCGGGCATGGTCGGACCTCCGCGGCCGAAGCGGTGACTCAGGGGTCGAGGCGGTAGCCGTAGCCCCGGACCGTGGTGATCCGCGGTGCGGGTGCGGGCAGGCCGGCGAGCTTGCCGCGCAGCCGGTAGACGTGCTCCACCACGGTGGCGGCCTGCTGCCAGGATGTACCCCAGATCCGCTCCAGCAGCTGCTCCGCCGAGAACACCCGGCCCGGTGCCGCGGCCAGCATCTCCAGCAGCGCGTACTCCTTGGGGCGCAGCATCAGCTGGACACCGTCGACGGAGGCCAGGCGGGCGGCGGAGTCGATGCGCAGCGCGCCGACCTGGAGCACGCTCGGTATCTCGGGCGGTTGCGAGCGGCGCAGCACGGCGTGGATGCGGGCCACCAGTTCCCGCTGCGAGAACGGCTTGACCAGATAGTCGTCCGCACCGATCTCCAGGCCCGCCACCCGGTCGGCCTCCGCGCCGCGCCCCGTGACGACGATGACCGGCAGCCGGCTCGTGGACCGCAGCGCCCGCAGCAGCTCCAGACCGCTGCCGTCCGGCAGCCCCAGATCGAGAACGGCGAGATCGACACCGCCCTCGTACAGGGCGGCCTTTCCGGCGCGCGCGTCCATGGCCCAGGTGACCGTGAAGCCCGCCCGCTCCAGATAGGAACGGCACATCAGTGCGAAGTCGGAGTCGTCCTCGATCAGGGCGAGGTGCGGTCGCATTCCGCATCACCCGGACCGTCTGGCGTCCGCCCGTTGTGCCCCTGATGAGCGGGCGTTGATGCCCCGACCATGTGGCGAAGGTAGAACAGTAAATGCCCACGGTTCAAGGGGGAGCCGCTCGGGGGGGTTCCGGCACGGGCTCGTGCGATGCGGGGATGCCGCATTGATCGCACAGGCCCGTGCCGGCACGTGCGCCCCGGCGCGTATGAGCCTCTACGGGGTGAGCGACGGGCTCACACCCGGTCGGCGACGATCAGCAGGTACTGGAAACTGCCGTTCTTGTACGCGGTCAGGAAGGTGTCCTCGATGCCCGTGACCAGGTGGTCCGCCTGCCGGCGCAGCTCCCAGTAGGGGATGGCGTCGGCCGTGAGGTCCTGTACGTGGACGGGGACGAGACGGTGGCGGGCCATCGCCCGGAAGTACTCCGAGCGCGGGTGGATGTCGCAGATGTAGTGGGCGTTGATCTGGGACACCTCGCGGGACGCCTGCCCGTAGGTGTCGTTGTAGCAGCCGGTGACCACCACATAGCGCCCGCCGCGGCGCAGCAGCCGGGAGTGCTCGGCGAACAGCAGGTCCAGCTCGACGTACATGGTCGACTCGTTGTTCCACGACGCCGAGTACGCGCCGGTCGTGAAGCCGGTGTCGAGCATGTTGCGGTGGTGGTAGCGCACCCGGTCGTCGATGTCCCGCTTGCGGGCCTGCTCGTTGGCGAACGCGGCCTGCTTGGCGGAGATCGTCACGCCGTCCGCCTGGCAGCCGTAGCGCAGATGCGCCACGACACTGCCGCCGCCGCGCCCGCAGCCGGCGTCGAAGACGCGGTCGGCGGGGGAGAGCGGGCCGAGATGGCCGGCCAGGAGCTCCGCCTGGGCGTGTTCCAGCCGGTGGAGTTCGGTGGTGATCCGCTCCCGCCGCAGCGCCGGGTCGGACTCGTCCAGCACCGACCAGTCGACGTCACCGACGCCGTAGTGATGGTGATAGAGGTCGTCGATCTTGCCGAGTTCGAGGTTGACCGGGTTCTCCTCGGCGTTCCAGTAGTCCGCGACGCGGTTCTGGTACGTGGACTGGGTCGGCACCGGTGCCGCCTTGGTGTCGGCGTGGGGGGCGATGGTCAACTAGGACTCCTCGTGGTGCGTCTGACGGAATGTCAGCACAGCGGGCGTTACCAGTAGTTGGGCAGGTGGTAGCGGTGGGTGTTGGTGGCGTGCCACTCGTGGTTGCCGGCCACCCAGTCGGACAGGCCCCGGGCGTAGCGCTCCACGAGGGGCGAAGTGGCGGACAGCACGGCGGACTCGTCCTCGAAGGCGGTCATGATCTCGTTGTGGATCTCGACTGCCTTGAGATAGGCGGCCTTCAGCCCGCACCGCTCGTTGGCGGCGAGGACCTGGGGCAGGTTGAGGTGGGTGGGGTCGCTCGCCAGCTCCTTGGTGAAGGAGTAGAGGTCGTTGACGATGGTGGTGGCGTTGCAGGCGAGTGCGGTGATGCGCTGGATCTCCGGGCGGGCGTAGAGGGCCTCCGGCAGTTCGTAGCCGTCCACGGCGTCGATGATCGACAGACAGGGGCGGAAGTTGTTGAACTGCCGCATCACCAGGTACTCCCACACCTGCGGCACATACCGGATCTCCGCCCAGGCCGCCTCGCCGAGATACCCGAGGTGCAACCGTGCCATGTCGTGCACGAACCGGTCGGTCTGGCTGGGGGTGGCGACGGCGGCGTAGTCCTTCATCGCCCAGTGGTACGAGCGCAGCGGTCCGTCGGCCTGCACTCCCTGCGCCCACTGCTCCTGCAGTGCGGGTGTGCTGTGGAAGGGGTCGAGCGCCGACTGGGCCAGGATCAGCCGGCCGCCGAGGCCGCGCCGGGCGCCGCCCCTGCCCTCGTCCTCCTCGCAGTAGCAGCTGTCGACGAGGTTCTCCGCGAGCAGGAACTTACCGGCGGTGGTGAGGCGTTCCAGGTCGGCCGCCGCCGGATGCTGGAGCACCACGGCCCGGCCGAACTGGAAGCCCGAGAAGTCCCCCGACCACGCCTTCGGGAACAGGTCGAGGCCGTGAGCCCAGGCCTCCAGCCTGCGGTCGACCTCCTCCACCTTCGCCGGGTCGGCGGGGGCGACCTGCCGGTACTTGAGCCCCGGGATCGCCCCGCCGCGCCGGGTGCGCACGGTACGGGCCAGATTGGGCGGCCCCGGCAGCGAGGACGAGGCGGCGGGCGTGCTCATTGCGGTCTCCACCCTCAGTCGGCCGTCCGGCCGATCTGGACGTTCTCCAGGATCCCGGCCGCGTCCGGCACCAGGATGGCCATCGAGTAGTAGGCGGTCACCAGGTAGCGGATGATCGCGGCCGTGTCGATGCCCATGAACCGCACGTTCAGGCCCGGCTGGAACTCGTCGGGGATGCCGGTCTGGTAGAGCCCGATCACTCCCTGGTCGGACTCCCCGGTGCGCAGCGCGATGATGCTGCTGGTGTGATCGCTGCTGATCGGGATCTTGTTGCAGGGGAAGATCGGCACCCCGCGCCAGGCGGGAATCTCGTGTCCCTCGACGCTCGCCGTGCCCGGCACCAGACCACGCCGGTTGCACTGCCGGAAGAAGGCCGCGATCGCCTTCGGATGGGCGAGGAACACCTTCGTCTTGCGGCGCATGGCCAGCAGCTCATCCATGTCGTCCGGGGTCGGCGGGCCGGTGAAGGTGCTGACGCGCTGGCCGTAGTCGATGTTGTGCAGCAGCCCGAACTCCCGGTTGTTGACCAGCTCCCACTCCTGGCGCTCGCGGATCTCCTCGACCGTCAGGCGCAGCTGCTGCTCGGTCTGGTTCATCGGGTTGTTGTAGAGGTCGGCGACCCGGGTGTGGACGCGCAGCACGGTCTGGGTGAGCGACAGTTCGTACTCGCGCGGCGCCAGGTCGTAGTTCACGAAGCCGCCGGTCAGCGTCGGCTCGCCGACATGGCCTGCCTGGACGGGAACGTCCGCCTCGCCCTTGCGGTTCATCGGCAGCTTCTGCCGCGCCGCGAACGCCTCCAGATGCGCGGCGAGGGACGGCACCCGGTCCGTGAGCTCCGTGACCACGTCCCAGGGCAGCACCAGCAGTACGCCGGCCGTCTCCGCCCGCACCGAGCTCAGCCACAGCGGGCGGGACTGCCCGATGGCCTCGTCGCCCATCTGGTCGCCGTCCGTGACGACCCCGATGATCTCCTCCTCGCCGTACTTGCCCTCGGTGAAGCGGGTGAACTTGCCGTGCACGACGAGATAGGCCTCCGTGACCCGCTGTCCGGCCTGGAACAGCACCTGTCCCGCCCGCACCTCCCGGACCCGGAAGCGGGCGGCGACCTCCTTGAGGACATCGGTGTCGGTGTAGCCGCGCAGCACCGGCAGTTCGGTGAGTGTCTCGGGGATGACCTTGATGTCATCGGCGCCGTTCTGCTCGAACTGCACCCGCCCGCGGCCGATCCGCAGCTGCAGACGCCGGTTGACCCGGTAGGTGCCGCCCTTGACGTCCACCCACGGCAGTGACCGCAGCAGCCAGCGGGAGCTGATGGCCTGCATCTGCGGTTCGGACTTGGTCGTCGTGGCGAGCTGGCGCGCCGCCTGGGTGCTGAGACTGGTCAGCTGCCCCTCGCCGTCGGGCTCGGGGGCGGGTTCGTCGGTGGCGGGTCCGGCGGGTCCGGAAGCGCTTTCGGGGGCGGACACATTCCCTCCCTGGGGACGTACATGGCGACGTACAGGAGTGAGCGGAGTGGTCGGAGATGAAGGCGACGCCTCGGTGGACGACAGCCCGGCGTCGCATGTACAAGGCAAACAGCCCCGCGGATGCCCCGGTACGGCGCGAAGGGGGCGGTTTCACCTCCTGGTAACGCAAACCTCGCGAACGAGGCAGCGCGCAGGGGCCTCCGCACTCCCGCGCCCCTCACTCCACCCCGTGCGCCCCCTCCGTCGCACCGCTCGCTACAGGTCGTTCACCAGCACGGCCGCCCCGTCGAAGCGCCCGGCCTTGAGGTCCCGCAGTGCCTCGTCGGCCCGCGACAGGGGATAGGGGTGGGTGGTGGCGTGGACGCCGTGCCGGGCTGCCAGGGCCAGGAACTCGCGGCCGTCCTCGCGCGTGTTGGAGGTGACGCTGCGTATCTGTTTCTCGTAGAACAGATCGGTCTCGTAGTGCAGGGGCGGTGTGTCGCTGAGGTGGATGCCGGCGATCGAGAGGGTGCCCCCGCGGTCGAGGGCCCGCAGCGCGACCGGCACCAGGTCGCCGACGGGTGCGAACAGGATCGCGCTGTCCAGCGGCTCGGGCGGCATGGCGTACGCGTCCTGCGCGGAGGCGGCGCCCAGGCCGAGCGCGAGGTGCCGCGCCGCCTCCCCGCGGGTCATCACGTGCACGGTGGCGCCCTCGGCCAGCGCCAGCTGCGCACACAGGTGGGCGCTGCCCCCGAACCCGTACAGACCGAGCCGTCCGCCGGGCGGCAGCGCGGCCCGCCGCAGCGCCCGGTAGCCGATGATCCCGGCGCACAGCAGCGGCGCGAGCGCCACGTCGTCGACGGCGTCCGGCAGGCGGTAGGCGAACGCGGCAGGCACGGTCGTGTACTCGGCGTAGCCACCGTCCGTGTCCCAGCCGGTGTAGCGCGAGGACGGGCACAGGTTCTCGGCGCCGCGCGAGCAGTACCCGCAGGTGCCGTCCGTGCGCCGCAGCCACGCCACCCCCACGCGGTCCCCGGTCCCGAAGCCGGAGACTCCCGCCCCGGTCCCCGCCACCACGCCCACGACTTCGTGCCCGGGCGTCACCCCCGCCCGGTGCACCGGCAGATCCCCCTCGGCGACATGCAGGTCGGTGCGGCACACCCCGCAGGCGCGCACCTGTACGAGGAGCTCGTCGTCACCGGGTACCGGCACCGGCTTCTCCACGAGTTGCAGGCCGCTCTCCTCGACCGGCCCCGGTGTCACCACCGACCACGCACGCATCGTCCCGTCCGCCATTCCGCACCCCGTCCGCAGTGTCGAAAGTGTGCCGAGGCCCTGCCCGTCCAGTCTGAAACGGACCCGGGCGTTCGGCGCGCGCTCCGCCCCACGGATGACTAGCGTGAGGAAACGGACCATCCGCCGATTCGGGAGAGGGCCGAGTCATGGCCGTACAACCTGAGGGAACCCCCTGTTGGGCCGACGCGATGTTCGGCGACGTCGAGGGAGCGAAGAGCTTCTACGGTGACGTCCTCGGCTGGACCTTCGGCGAGGCGTCGTCGGAGTACGGCAACTACACCCAGGCCTATGTGGACGGCAAGGCGGTCGCCGCCGTCGTGCCGCCGATGCCCGGCCAGGAGGCCCAGTCGCAGTGGTGCCTTTATTTCGCCTCACCGGACGCAGCCGCCACAGCCGCCAGGATCAGGGAGAACGGCGGCGAGGTGCTGATGGAACCCATGCAGGTCGGCGAGTTCGGCACCATGTGCATCGCCCGCGAGCCCAGCGGCGCCGTCTTCGGTGTGTGGCAGGGCGGCACCCACGAGGGCTTCGAGGTGACCGCCGAGCCGGGCGCCTACGGCTGGGCCGAGGTCTTCACCCGTGAACCCGAGAAGGCCGACACGTTCTTCAGCGGCGTCTTCCCGTACACGGCGCAGCAGATCGTCGACGACAACGTCGACTTCCGCATGTTCAACCTCGGCGACACCACGGTCCTCGGCCGGATGAAGATGGGCGACGAGTTCCCGCCCGAGGTGCCGTCCTACATCAATCTCTACTTCGTCGTCCCCGACTGCGACGACGCGGTCGCCAAGGCCACCAAGCTCGGCGGCGTGCTGCGCTTCGGGCCGATGGACAGCCCCTACGGCCGGTTCGCGGCGATCAGCGACCCGCAGGGCGCGAACTTCTCGGTGATCGACATCGCGAGGACCGAGGGAGAGATGCCGAAGACCAAGGACGTCTAGGACGCACGCGGGCGCCTCCCGGACGATGGTCGAGGTCCCGTCCCGCCCGTGGCATGATCGAGGCCATGCGTGAACGTGTGGTGGCCGCGTGCGACGGGGCATCGAAGGGAAATCCGGGACCGGCGGGCTGGGCATGGGTGGTCTCCGACGACTCCACGACCCCGGCCCGCTGGGAGGCGGGGCCGCTCGGCACGGCAACCAACAACGTCGCCGAACTCACCGCCCTGGAACGCCTGTTGGCGGCGACCGACCCGGCCGTCCCGCTTGAGGTCCGCATGGACTCCCAGTACGCCATGAAGGCCGTCACCACCTGGCTGCCCGGCTGGAAGCGCAACGGCTGGAAGACCTCCGCCGGCAAGCCCGTCGCCAACCAGGAGCTGGTCGTCCGCATCGACGAACTGCTCGACGGCCGCTCCGTCGAATTCCGCTACGTGCCCGCCCACCAGGTCGACGGCGACCCGCTCAACGACTTCGCCGACCGCGCCGCCAGCCAGGCCGCCAAGGTCCAGGAGCCCGCGGGCAGCGACCTCGGTTCACCGGCGCCGCCGCCCTCCCCGGACACCCCGTCCGCGAGCGCCCCGCGCCGCAAGACTGCGGCGGCCAAGCAGCGCGCGGGTTCGTCGTCCCGCACGATCAAGGCGAAGTTCCCGGGCCGCTGCCTGTGCGGCCGTTCCTACAGTGCCGGCGAGCCCATCGCCAAGAACGGACAGGGCTGGGGGCACCCGGAGTGCCGTACGGCGGAGGCCGGTTAGGGCCGGGGCCGCACGACACACCGTTCAGGACCGGGCGCGGGTCAGGTGACCACGCCTCGCCACTCCCCGGTCTCCCGGCCGCGCGCCTCGATGAACTTCTTGAAGCGCTCCAGGTCGCCCTTGGTCTGCCGCTTCACGAAGCCGAGCTTGTCGCCGACCTGTTCGGTGACGCTGTCCGGATGGAAGTCCATCTGCAGCATGACCTTGGTGTGGTTGTCGTCGAGGCGGTGGAAGGTCACCGCCCCGGCCTGCCGGGCCTGACCCGCGACGGTCGTCCAGGCGACCCGCTCGTCAGGGATCTGCTCGGTGATCTCCGCATCGAACTCCCGGTGCACGCCGTTGACGCTGGTCACCCAGTGCGTGAGCGTGTCGGTGCGCTGTTCGATGCGGTCCACGCCGTTCATGAACTCGGGGAACGTCTCGAACTGAGTCCACTGGTTGTAGGCGGTGTGCACCGGGACGCCGACCTCGATGGATTCCTCGACCTGCGACACGGGTGAACCCCTCCTTCGCTCTCACATCGGTTGCGTCCGGCGCGGGTACCCCTGACCTGCGGAGCAAACCGTCATGGCCCGGCCGTCAGTCGGTGTCGAAGGTGTAGTGGGCGGTGTGGTCCAGCAGATCGGCGGGCCGTACGTCGTTCCACGGCTTCATCGTCTCGTCGAGGTCGACCACGTCCGGTGTTCCGGCGGTCGGCAGATAGCCGGAGCCGGGGTGGCGGCGCTGCCACTCTGCCCACAGCTTGTCGATGTAGGCGTGATGGAGCCAGAACACGGGGTCGTTGGGGGAGACCCCGGTGGCCATCTGCCCGCCGACCCACACATGGACCCGGTTGTGCAGGTTCACGCCGCGCCAGCCCTCCAGGTGGTTGCGGAAGCCGTCCGAGGCGCTGTTCCACGGCGGCATGTCGTACATCGCTGTGGACAGCACCGACTCGACCTCGGCCCGGGTCGGCAACTCGCGTACGTTCGCACCCAGTTGGCGGCGCAGGAACGTACGCCCGTCCACGCGCACGTTGATCGGCCAGTTGCCCGCGGACGCGGCGAACGGGCCGTCCATCACCTGGCCGTCACGGGCGCGCCCGGTGCCGCCGAGGAAGTCCGGTGCCCACAGCGAGGAACGCGGTGAGCGGTCGGTGCTCCAGTCCCAGTAGGGCAGTGCGACCGATGCGTCCACCGACTGCAGTGCGCTCTCGAACTCCAACAGGAATCTTCGGTGCCAGGGCAGGAAGGACGGTGAACGGTGGCCGGTGCGTTCGCCGTTGTCGGTGTCGCCGAGGATGAAGGCGTTGTGGGTGGTGACGAAGGTGTCGTAGCGGCCGCTGCGCTTGAGTTCGACGAGGGCAGCGACGAAGCGCCGCTTCTCGTCGGCGGTGAGACTTGCCTGGTTCTTGCGGACGGTCATGGTGCGGTTGCTCCCAAGGTGTTTGCGGGACGGGTCAGTTGGCGGGGAAGGGGACGAGCCGGGCGCCCTGCAGCTCGTCGACGGCGGCCCGTGCGGCCGCGTGCGGCGTGGGCACCGGGGCGTAGTGGCTGACGACGCTGATCCAGGTGCCGTCGGCGTTCTGCATGACGTGCAGTTCGACCCCGTCGACCAGGACGGCGTAACCCATGCCGTGGTGGTGGCCGCCCATGGAGGACGGCCGGCCCTGTATGCGGCGGCCCTTGTAGACCTCGTCGAAGGGTTCGGGGGAGCCGTGGTGCATGTGATCGGCGGCGGATGCGGCAGGGGCGGCGGTGGTGGGGGCGGCGACGGCCGCGGTGAGGGCGGCCGCCGCGGTGAGCGCGCGACGTCGGGTCAGGGTCGGCATGCGTGATCTCCGGGCTTCGTTCGGTTGACGACCCGGAATGCCTATCGGCCCCGCGGCGAACGGGAGAAATCCCCCGAGAGTGGTTGGCTACGATCAGGACAATTGCGTACATGTCATGGAAGATTGAACGAAGTCGATCTTGCCGAGACGGGGGCCCATCGACACCGGAACGGGGAATTCCTTGCCGAGTGTCGCCTGTTTCAGGTGGTCCTTCGCGGGCGCCTGCGCCGCGAGTGGCCTGTCTCACCTTGCAGAACTGACGTGATCTGTACCAGCGATCAAGGACCGCAGCCGGTCCGTGCGTAGACCTCCCCTTGGGTGAATCACCATTCACCCGCTATGGTGAATCGTCATTCACCTGTTGTTTCCGGCACCAACCACTTGGAGTGCCCATGGTGCGAGGCCGGCTCACGATTCCGGTGCTGGCGTTCGGCGGCATCCTCATGGCGGTCATGCAGACCGTCGTCGTACCGCTCCTGCCCGATCTGCCGCGGCTGACGGGCGCCTCCGCGGGCACGGTCTCCTGGATGGTCACGGCGACCCTGCTGTCCGGCGCCGTGCTCACCCCCGTGCTCGGCCGGGCCGGCGACATGTACGGCAAGCGCAAGGTGCTGACGTCGGCGCTCGTCCTGATGACCGTCGGCTCGGTGATGTGCGCCCTGTCGTCCGACATCGCCGTCCTCATCGCGGCCCGTGCCCTGCAGGGCGCAGCCGCCTCCGTGGTGCCGTTGTCGATCAGCATCCTGCGTGACGAACTGCCTCCGGAGCGCCGGGGCTCCGCGGTGGCGCTCATGAGCTCCACCGTCGGCATCGGCGCCGCCCTGGGCCTGCCGCTGGCCGCACTGGTCGTGCAGTACGCCGACTGGCACACCATGTTCTGGCTGACCAGCGTCCTCGGCGCGCTCGGCGTGACGGGGGTGTGGTGGGCGGTCAGGGAGTCGCCGGTGCGGCAGCCCGGCCGCTTCGACGTGCCGGGCACGCTGGGGCTGGCCGTAGGGCTGGTGTGCCTCTTGCTGGGCGTTTCGCAGGGCGGGCAGTGGGGGTGGGGCAGCGCGCGTGTCGGCGGCCTCTTCGTCGGCGCCGTCGTCGTACTGGCCCTGTGGTGGTGGCAGCAGCTGCGCACCGAAAGCCCGCTCGTCGACCTGCGGCTGGTCTCCAGGCCGCGCGTGGGCCTGTCGCACGTCGCTGCACTCCTCACCGGGTTCGCGTTCTACGCCAACTCCCTGGTGACCGCCCAGCTCGTGCAGGCGCCCGAGGCGACCGGGTACGGGCTCGGGCTGTCGATCGTGCAGACCGGCCTGTGCCTGCTGCCCGGCGGCGTCACCATGCTGCTGCTCTCACCCCTCTCGGCCCGCATCTCCGCGGCCCGCGGTCCCCGCATCACCCTCGCCCTCGGGGCCGCCGTCATCGCCTGCGGCTACGCGGTGCGCATCGCCGACAGCCGCGACCTCTGGATGATCATCCTGGGGGCGACGGTGGTGTCCACCGGCACCACCCTCGCCTACTCCGCCCTGCCCACCCTGATCCTGCGCGCCGTCCCCGCCGACCAGACCGCCTCCGCCAACGGCGTCAACGTTCTGATGCGCACCATCGGCCAAGCCGTCTCCAGCGCCGCCGTCGCCGCCGTGCTGGTGCACCACACCAGCGTGGTCGGCACCGCCCCCGTGCCCACCCTGCACGGCTATCTGCTCGCCTTCGGCATCGCCGGCGCGGTCGCCCTGGCGGCCGGTGCCGCGGCCCTGACCATCCCCGGCGACGCGGCGACGGGCGGGACACCCCGAGCCGGCGGGCGGACCCGGGATCCTCACGACGAGGCGCTGGAGGGAGCATGAGTGCTGTGAGCACTCCCCCCACCACCTCCGTGCCCGCCCGCCGGGACGCCGAGGCGACCAAGGCGGCCATCCTCAAGGCGGCCCGCCACCTGCTGGCCCGGCACGCCCATGCCGACATCACGCTCAAGGCGGTCGCCGAACGGGCCGGGGTCAGCCCGCCGTTGATCCTGAAGTACTTCGGCAACAAGGACACGCTCTTCGCCCGCGTCATGTCCTTCGAGACCGACGCCGACGCCCTGCTCGACGCGCCGCTGGACGAACTCGGCCGGCACATGGTCCGGCATGTGCTGGTCAGCCAGTCGCAACAGGGCGCCGACCCGCTCCTGCGGATCGTGTTCGCGCCCCTGCACGGTGCACAGGGCGACATCCTGCGCGCCAACTTCCGCACCCAGGTCACCGACCGCCTCACCGAACGCCTCGACGGCCCCGAAGCGGGCCTGCGCGCCGAACTGGCCGTCGCGAACCTGCTTGGCCTCGGGGTGATGTACGGCATCGCGCGCGGCGCCCATGTGCGGGGCGCCGCACTGGACGAGATCGTGGACCGTTACGCCCCCGCGGTGCAGGCGCAGCTCACACCCCGCGGAGGAATTGCTCGGTCGTAGCCACGAACCGCTCGGGGGCGTCGAGCCATGGGAAGTGCCCGGCCCCGGGCTGCACCACGAGCTCGGCTCCCGGGAAGAGCCCGGCGAGCTCGGCCACCGCAGGCGGCGGCGAGTTGAGATCGACCTCCCCGGCCAGCACCAGCACCGGGGCGTCGAACCGCGCCAGCGCCGCGCGGGTGGCGCCCGGGTCGAAGGCGCCTTCGGAGCCGAAGACGGCCGCGGCCTCCTGGTTCTTCTGCCCGGCACCTTCGGCATGATGAGCCCGGCTCACCTCGTTCCAACGGCCGTACAGGAAAGGCGCGATGGCGTCCCAGCTCTCGGCCGTGGCCTGCCCGGTGGTGATGGCCTGCAGCGCCGCGAACGCCGTCGGGAACCACGGCTCGGCGCGGCGCGACTGCGCGGTTTCGCGTCGTACCTGCGGCGGCACCGCGATCCCGACCGCGGTGACGCTCGGCGTGATCAGCGCGAGCCTGCTCACCCGCTGCGGATGCCGAGCCGCGTACAGCACGGCTGGATTCGTGCCGGCCGAATGCCCCAGCAGATCCATCGCGTCGAGCTCCAGGTGCTCGCGCAGCGCCTCGACGTCGTCGACCAGGTGGTCGCAGCGGTATGTGGCGGGGTCCTCCGGGGCCTCGGACTCGCCGGTGCCGCGAAGGTCCGGCATGATCAGCCGTCGGTGTGCGGACAGGCCGCCGAGCTCACCCAGATACGCGGATGCCTGCATCGGCCCGCCTGGCAGGCAGATCAGGGGAGGGCCGTCCTCCCCGAACACGTGGTAGGCGAGCTTGGTCCCGTCGTACGCGGAGAAGGCAGGCATGGAGCCGACACTTTCAGCGACGGGCGGCAAAGGCAACCGCTCAATGCAGCAACCGGTCCAGGAAGCCGTTGCCGTAGACGCGGTGCGGGTCGAGTCGGTCCAGGATGCCGGCCGCCTGCCCCCATGCCGTCTCGCCCACTGACGCGGGCACCGTCGTGCCCAGCACCTCCTCGTCGCTCCAGGCGGCCTCGTCCGTGTAGGCCCAGCCCTTGGACCACTCGACCCGGGTGAGCGCGTGCTCCCCGTCGAACGTGCGCAGCAGGAACTGTTCGAGCTCGCGCAGGAAGGCCTCCGCGTACGGCGTGTCCGGCAGCGTCAGGACGTCCAGCCACACCGCCGTGTCCCACTCCGGGTGCGTCTCGCTCTGCCGCAGCGCCGACAGCAACGGGGCGCGTGCGCCGTCCAGTTCGGCATCGGCCGGGTCGTCGAGGCCGGTCACCCGGATCTCCACCGAACCGTTCACCGGGAAGCGGCCCAGCGCCGCGTACGCGGCGAGCCGCTCCCGGTAGAAGGACGTGAACTCGGCGACCACCCGCTGCACCTGGGTCCGCGCGGTGAGGACGGCGTAGCCGTTCGCGGTCACCCGCAGTGTCGTCGGCCTGAGATAGAGCAGGGTGTTCTTCGACGGCCCCCAGATGTCCGCCGACAGCGTCGCCACCAGCCCGAGCGCCGCCACATCGTACTGCGCGTTGCCCAGAACCGGAGCCAGATACCAGGCCGCGTCCGAGGTCATCCGCCCCACCAGATCCGCCACCACGGTCGGGAGGTTGTCGGAGAACGGGTAGTTGTACGGCGATGTCACATGCCGCGAGGTGAGCGGCCGAGTCGGCGCCACGCTCCACACCTTCAGCCACGGGAACTCGGTGAAGGCGAACCAGATCGCCTCCACCCGCCCGGACTTGTCGAGGTAACCGGCGAGGGTGCGCCCCTCGGAGCCCGGCGCCGCAAAGAGTTCGGCGGCCGGGATGTCCGTACGGCTCACACACCGCAGACTGACGTTCGCGCCCACCCGCAGCACGACCTCCGTCACCAGCGCCCGGCCCAGGTGGGTGAGCAGCGCGGCACAGTCCGCCTCGTCGCGCTCGTACGTCCGCAGCACATACGCTCCGGAGCCGTCGTCCCACACGACCGCCGTCAGCGACAGCACCAGATTGCTGAGTGAGCCGTAGGTGTGCCCGGGCAGCCGCTGCTCGCCGTGTGCCGGTACGGCGGTGCCGTGCGCGTCGACGGCGAGCGCGCCGCCCAGGGTGAGATCACCGGGAGCGGGCGCGGCGGTGACCCCCAGGCCGTGCTCCTCCAGGTAGGTGAGCAGGGCCTCCATCGTGACGCCGGTGCCGGCGCGCACCGCGGCCGCGGAATCCAGGGACAGACCGGTGAGATGAGAGGCGGTGTCCACGAGGAGCACGGGGGCGTCCGACCCGGTGCCCTCGGTGATCGTCAGCGGCGACCAGCCGTGCGCGGACCCCCGGGCACGTACCCTCCAGCCGTGCCGCCAGGCCCAGTTGACGACGTCGACCACCTGATCCGCGGCGGCCGGAGCACAGGCCCACAGCCCGTCCGCGGTGATCTCGCCGACCCAGTTGCGGTACGCCGAGCGGTACAGGGGGACACCCGCCGGGAAGTCCGGTAACTCCTGGGCGGCGATGGCGGGATCGGCCGCGATCAGCACGGGCGCGGCGGCCAGCGCCGCCGCGCCCACCAGGAAGCCACGACGGCTCAACGACGTGTTCTCCGACGGCCCGGACGGGAAGTTGCTTGCTGAACGATCAGTCACGGGTTCACGCTAGGGGGCCGTTGACACGTGCAGGATTCGTGTCCAATACCGTCACTCTTCCGAGTGAATTATTCGCAGGTGGCGCTCCGGAGCGGTCGGTTCCGCGCGCAGGCGTGACGGATGACAGACTGACGCCATGGAAGAGCGCACATTCGGTAGGTCGGGTCAGCACACATCCGTCGTCGGTCTCGGGACATGGCAGCTGGGCGCCGACTGGGGAGACGTGGACGACAAGGAAGCCCTGGCGGTGCTGGAGGCGGCGGCCGAGTCGGGGGTGACCTTCTTCGACACCGCCGACGTGTACGGCGACGGACGCAGCGAGCAGACCATCGCCGCGTTCCTCAGCGGCAGGCCGGACCTGCATGTGCTGGTCGCCACGAAGATGGGCCGCCGGGTCGAGCAGATCCCCGAGAACTACGTCCTCGACAACTTCCGTGCCTGGAACGACCGTTCCCGGCGCAACCTCGGGGTCGACCGCATCGACCTCGTGCAGCTGCACTGCCCGCCTACGCCCGTGTACTCCACGGACGAGGTGTTCGACGCCCTGGACACCCTGGTCGAGGAGGAGCGCATCGCCGCCTACGGGGTCAGCGTGGAGACCTGCGCCGAGGCGCTGACCGCGATCGCCCGGCCGAACGTGGCGAGCGTCCAGATCATCCTCAACGCCTTCCGCATGAAGCCCCTGCGCGAGGTCCTCCCGGCCGCACAGGAGGCCGGCGTCGGCATCATCGCCCGGGTCCCGCTCGCCTCCGGTCTGCTGTCGGGCAAGTACACCAAGGACACCGTCTTCCCCGAGAACGACCACCGCACCTACAACCGGCACGGCGAGGCCTTCGACGTCGGCGAGACCTTCTCCGGCGTCGACTACACGACGGGCGTCGAGGCGGCCGCCGAGTTCTCCGCGCTCGCGCCCGAGGGGTACACGCCGGCCCAGCTGGCGCTGCGCTGGATCGTGCAGCAGCCCGGCGTGACCACCGTGATCCCCGGCGCCCGCTCACCCGAGCAGGCCCGCGCCAATGCGGCCGCCGCCAGGCTCCCGCAGCTCACGGACGAGACACTCACCGCGATCCGCGACCTCTACGACCGCCGGATCAAGGACCAGGTGGAAGCACGCTGGTAGACCGGGGAGACCGGCTCACGGCTCCAGGAGCAGCTGCCACTCCTGCTCCTGGTCGCCGGAGACCGAGCGCTGGTCCTGGGCCGTGAAGGCGTGGGTGAGCGTCTCGCGCGCCTGCGCCACCGCTACGGGCGCGCCCTGCACGGTCAGCGTCACCGCCCCGGACAGATGACCGGCGGGACCGGGCTCGGCCGGCCGACCTGTCGGGTCGTGCTCGAACCTCGCCGTGTGGACGGTGACGTCGTCGTCGCCGGGAAGCTCCTCCTTCGGCATCCCGAAGGCGGGCTCCAGGGCCCGCACGACCGCGCGTGCGTCCGCCGCGGTGCCGCCGCTGACAGTGACCGTGAGCTCGGTGCCGGACATGGTCGTCGGACTCCTCGGGTGGTCGTCGTACGCCATGCGCTCCGTGTAACCGCCCGGTGATCGCCCAAACAGGGGCGGATCGCGCCCGGCCCGGTCAATCCTGCGTGAAGAGGGAACCCGGGTCAGGACAGGCATCCGGGGCGATCGAGCCGGGAGGAACCTTGCCGGCCACAAACAGCAGCGCAGAACTGAACGAGTGGGGGCGGCACGAGACCGAGGAGGAGCGCGCCGACCGGAAGTGGGGTGAGCTGATCCAGGAGGTCAGGGTCGCCCAGACAGGGGTGCAGATCCTGTTCGGCTTCCTGCTCACCGTCGTCTTCCAGCAGAAGTACGACTCGCTGGAGCACACCGACAAGACCATCTACATCGTGACCGTGGTGCTGGGTGCCGCCGCGACCGGAGCGCTGATCGGGCCCGTCTCCCTGCACCGCCTGGTGTCGGGGCGGCGGGTCAAGCCGCAGGCCGTGGAGTGGGCCTCCCGGCTGACCTTCGTCGGCCTGGCGCTCCTGCTCGCCACCATGACCTCCTCGCTGCTGCTGATCCTCCGGGTCGCCACCCACAACGGGGCCGTGCCCTGGATCGTCACGGGAGTGGTCGCGTGGTACGTGCTGTGCTGGTACGGGGTGCCGCTGTGGACCCGCCACCGCCATACGGAGTGACACCCAGGGCGTCGAGCTGCCGGTCGTGCAGGCGGGAGAGGACCAGCACCGAGAGTGTGGCGCCGATCAGCGCACAGAACATGTCCCACTGCGTGTCCCACACGTCGCCCTGCGTGGCCAGGAAGGCGTCCGCGGAATGCCCGCCGGTCACCGCGGCCAGCCACTCCAGCATCTCGAAGACGGCACTGAAGGCGAGGCACGCGCACACCGTCAGCGGCGCCAGCCAGCGGCTGCCGCGCAGCGGCGAGGTACGGCTGAGCAACTCCCGCACCAGAACCGCCGGTACGAAGCCCTGCATGAGATGACCGAACCGGTCGTACGGGTTGCGGGACAGGCCGAAGGCGTCCCGCACCCAGTCGCCCAGCGGCACCTGCGCGTAGGTGTAGTGGCCGCCCACCGCAAGCACCAGCGCGTGGACGGCCAGCAGGCAGCACAGCAGGTTCGTCAGCGGGAAGCGGCGCCAGGTCAGCACCACCAGCGGCAGCCCGACCAGCACCCACACCGTCTCCAGGAACCAGGTGGTGCGATCGTGCGCACCCAGGGCCGAGGCGGCCAGCCCCAGTGCCACGACCACGGCCAGCAGGGCGGGCAGCCGCCGTCGGGGGACGGCAGAGCGCAGGACAGCAGTCATGGGGGCTCCTCCTCGTGGGAGCCCCCATGCTGGCCGAGCGGGTGGACGACGGCATGAGTACGGCTACTCAGCCCCGCCCGGGCCGGGATCCTCAGCCCTTGTCGCCGCGCAGGGCGCTCAGGCACATGACGATGGCCTGCTGGAGCTCCTCCAGGCGCTGGACCATGTCGTCCTCGACGAAGTCCTGCACATCGTCGAAGGTCAGCTCCTCGAACGCCTTCGTCGCCTTCTGCAGGCTGCTGTAGAACTTCGTCCGCCGCTCCTGGACGCGCAGTTCGGGATCGGCCTCCACGGCCTCGGCGACGAGGGACTTCATCGTGTCGTAGGCCTCGCTGGCCCACTCGCCGGTGTCCTCGTCCTCCTCGAGCTCGTCGATGAGCGACAGGTGCCGCTCGGCCTCCTGACGCAGGTCGACCGGCGCGTCGATGGTCTGCCCCGCCGGGGTCTTGACCTGCCCCGACTCCGCGATCTGGCGCACATAGCCGATCCTGTCGGCGGCCCGGCTCTCGGTGGCGACGGCCTTCTTGAGGTCGTCGGTGCGGACGACGTCCCGCGCCAACTCGGCCTGCAGCTCCGGGTCCTCACGGACACGGTCGAGCAGCGCCTGGCGTGCCGCGCGGGCGGTGGAGGGGTCGGCGAGGATCGCGGCGCGCAGGGCGGTGGGGTTCTCGGCGACCTCCAGCGCCTTGGTCGGCCGGATGCCCTCCGCCTCGGCGGCCTCCGCGATGGCGGTGCCGCGCTCGGAGGTCGCGCTGTTGCGGGACACGTAGTAGCTCAGCCACACGTCCGCGTCCGGCAGCTCCACCTCCTGGCCCGGGGCCAGCGCCTCGAAGTGCGGAACCATGCCGTCGTCGGCGGCCCGGTCCCAGGCCTTGTAGTAGCGCATGACGCGCTCGGGGGAGCACCCGGCCAGCTCCGCGAACTCCTTCGCCGACACCTTCGGCGTCTCCTCCGCGCCCTGACCACCGGGCCGTACGCTGCGCGCCACCATCAGGCCGAAGGCCCACCCTCCGGTGCGCGCATACACCCCGAACTCGCGCGCGTCCCGCGCGACGAGGTCCGACAGCGGGGCGGGGGACGACTCGGACGGGACGATCGCTAGGGTCACGGAAGACTCTCCTGTGCAAAGCTGGTCGGGCTGCAAAAGTGCAGACCGCAGCCTATATGGACCCATTGGCGATGTTTCGAACGGGGCGCCGCGCGGCAGGGCTTCCGGGTCAGCCGAAGCTGTCCCGCAGGGCCGGGAGCAGCGTCTTCTCCGCCCAGTCGAGATACGCCGGCTGCGACTCGCCGCCGATCTGCACGAGGGCGATCTCCCCGAACCCGGCGTCGGCATAAGGGCGTACGGCTTCGACGAAGTCGTCGGGGTTGTCGCCGCAGGGGATCGACGCGGCGACGTCGTCGGGGGTGACGTACTGGGTCGCCGACTCGAAGGAATCGGGGTGCGGCAGCTCGGAGTTGACCTTCCAGCCGCCGCCGAACCAGCGGAACTGCGCATGCGCGCGCTTGACCGCAGTGTCCCGGTCGGGGTCGTAGCAGACGGGCAGCTGACCCACGCGCGGCTTGCCCTCCCCGCCGTGCTGGTCGAACGCCGTCAGCAGGCCCGCCTCGGGCTCGGTGGCGATGACCAGGTCGGCGAGCCGGCCCGCGAGGGCGCAGGACTGCTCCCCGGAGACGGCGATGCCGATGGGCGGCGGCTCGTCCGGCAGGTCCCACAGCCGGGCCGACTCCACGTCGAAGTGCGTGCCGCGGTGGTTCACATGACCGCCCTTGAAGAGCGCTCGGATGATCTCCACCGCCTCCTCCAGCATTTCGTGGCGCACGTCGACGGACGGCCAACCGCCGCCGACGACATGCTCGTTGAGGTTCTCGCCGGAGCCCAGTCCGAGCCGGAAGCGGCCCTCGGACAGCAACTGCATCGTGGCCGCCTTCTGTGCCACCACCGCCGGGTGGTAGCGGACGGTCGGACAGGTCACATAGGTCATCAGCGGAATGCGCGAGGTCGCCTGCGCCGCCGCGCCCAGCACGCTCCACGCGTACGGCGAGTGACCCTGCGAGCGCAGCCAGGGGAAGTAGTGGTCCGAGGTCACGGAGAAGTCGTAGCCGGCGCCCTCGGCCCGCACCAGATGGTCGACGAGGTCACGGGGGCCGGCCTGCTCGGTCATCATCGTGTATCCGATTTGCACCATAGCCGCCGAGTCCCCTGTGCAGGCGGCGGAAAACAGCCTCTCGATCGGACGCCGATCACCGGGGAGGATGCCCTCATGAGCGCTCACCCGCTGCCCGTCGGCAGCCCCGCCGCCCAGGGTGTCGACGCCACCGGCGTCCACGCCTTCCTCGACGCCCTCGAAGCCGCTCCGGACATCGAGCCGCACAGCCTGATGATCATGCGGCACGGCCGGCTCGTGGCCTCCGGCTGGTGGACGCCGTACACCTGTGAACGACCGCAGCTGCTGTACTCCCTCAGCAAGAGCTTCACGGCGACGGCCGCGGCCATCGCCGCCGACGAGGGGCTGCTCCGCTTCGACGACCCGGTGATCTCGTACTTTCCCGAGTTCGACGCCGACATCACCGACCCGCGCAGTCGCGCGATGCTGGTGCGGCACGTGGCGTCGATGGCCAGCGGCCACGAGGCGGAGACCCTGGACCGGGCGCTCGCCACCGACCGCGCGGAGATGGTGCGGGGCTTCTTGCTGCTGCCGCCCGAGCGGGAACCGGGGACCGTCTTCGCCTACAACCAGCCCACCACCTACACCCTTGCCGCGATCGTGCAGCGTGTCACGGGCCGCCCGCTCACCGAGTATCTGCGCCCGCGGCTGCTGGACCCGCTCGGGGTGGGCGAGGCGGCCTGGCTGCGCGACCGGGCCGGCCGCGAACTCGGCTTCAGCGGGCTGCACGCCACCACCGACGCCATCGCCCGGCTCGGCCAGCTGTATCTCCAGGACGGGGTGTGGGAGGGGCGGCGCCTGCTGCCCCCGGGGTGGGTAGCCGAGGCCACGCGCCCGCACATCGGCAACAGCGACGGTACGGCCGCGGGCGCGCTGTCGGACTGGCAGCAGGGCTACGGCTTCCAGTTCTGGACCTCCCGGCACGGCTACCGCGGCGACGGCGCATACGGGCAGTTCTGCCTGGTGCTGCCCGAGCACGACGCCGTGATCGCGACGACCGCGGCGACCGAGCAGATGCAGCGGCTGCTCGATCTCGTGTGGACGCACCTTCTGCCTGCCTTCGGTCCCGAACCGCTGCCGGGCCGCGAGCACGAGGACACGGCCCTGCGGGAGCGGCTGACGCGACTCGCGCTGCCCCCGGTCGCGGGAAAACCCGCACCGCCGGAGCGGGCGCAGGACTGGTCCGACGCCGAGTTCACGCCGTACGGCGGTGTCTGCGCGGACCAGCCCAAGCTGACCGGGGCCGGGGTGACGAGGAGTGCGGACGGCTGGGTGTTGCGGCTCGCCGAGGACGGGCACGAACTCGACCTGCAGGTCGGGGAAGGCGGCTGGAGCGTCACCGACGAACCGCTGCCCACCGCGGTGAGCGGCGGATGGACCGACGCGGACACCCTCGCCGTGGACGTCGTGTTCCTGGAGACACCGCACCGGCTGACCGTGGCATGCTCCCTGCCGGACCGCACCTTCACAGCGCGGTGGCACACCACTCCGCTGCACAGCCCCCCGCTGCGCGCGCTGCACGCGCCCCGGTCCTCAGTCTGACGACACCCGGAAGGTCCGCAGGAAGGTGCCCAGCGCCTGCTGGTTCGCGGAGTCGTTCCAGTCGGCGGCCGGAGTCGTCCAGCGCAGCGAGAAACTGCGGCCGCCGCCGAGCAGGAAACCGCGCCCGAAGGTGCGCACCCGCGTGCCGTCGGCCTCCGAGAGCCACTCCATGTCGGCGCCCTTGTGGCCCTGGTACGTCGTCGCCTTGATCTCGCCGATCCGTCGGAAGCCGTTCTCCTTCGCCAACTCGGGCTGGACGTCGTCGCGCCAGACGGCCACGGGATCGGGGCCCGCGACGGTGCTGTAGGTGATCGCGAGCGCCCGGGGGTCGCCGTCCGCGCCGAAGGTCACGCGGGTCGAGAGGTCGCCGACGCGCGAGGTGTTCACCCGTTTCCAGCCCTTGGGGAGGGCGACGGAGAAGCCCTCGGGTGCGGTGTAGCGGTGGAAACCCGGCGGGAGCGCGCCGGCCGACGGGGAGGACGAGGGCGAGGGCGCGGATGCCGTCGGCGATGCGGTCGGCGTGGGAGACGCGGACGGGCGGGTGTTGTTGCCGTCGGTGCGGCTGTCCTGCGGTGTGGCGGACGCGGTGGCCGACAGCGACGGCTGGGGAGCGGTGTCGGTCGCGGACGTGCCCGTGCCCGGTAGTTGATCGGTGGCGGCCAGCACTGCGGCCGTCACGGTCAGGACGGCCAGGGCGGTCCCGATGGCCATGGTGCGTCTGCTCCAGCCGGGGGCGGCATGGCAGGCGGCGGTGTAGACACCGCGCAGCCGGGGCCGCGGCGCGGTTCCCGAGAGCGTGTCGGGGTCCTCGGTCAGGACGCGGGTGAGGGCCTCGCGCACCACCGGGCGGGTCAGCCGTTCCCTGGAGTTCTTGCGGAGCAGCCCCTGCACGGTGGGGGTGAGGGGCCCGGCGTGCACCGGAGTGCGCAGCGGAAGGCGGTCCACGCCCTTCAAGGTGGCCTCGGGCCGGTCCCGGTCCCGGAAGGGAGGGCGTCCCTCGACCATCGTGTAGAGGATCGCGCCCAGCGCCCACAGGTCGGCCGCCGGCCCGATGCGCTCGTCCCGGGCCTGCTCGGGGGAGGCGTACGACGGTGCGGAGAGCCTCGGTGCCAGGGTCGCGCCGGCCAAGCCGAAGCCGGTGACCACGATGCCACCCCGGTCCTGCACATAGACCTGGCCGGGGCTGAGTTCGCCGTGGGTGATGCCCTCGCCGTGCGCCGCCTCCAGCACATCGAGCAGCTCCAGCCCGATGCGTGCCGCTCGCACATAGTTGAACGTGCCCTGCTGGGCGACGAGTTCGCCCAGGGGCGTCCCGTCGATCCATTCGGTCGCGGTCCACAGCGAGCCGTCCTGCTCCACGGCATCGACGACCGTCGCGACCGCGCCGGGACACATCAGCCCCATGGTCTCGGACATGCGGATGATACGGGCGGTCGCCCGGGGCGCGGCCTCGGCGTCCGGGTCGTCCGGGAGCGCGATCTGGGTGAGGAGATAGGCCCGTCCGACGTTGACGTCCTTGCCGTACCAGCAGATCCGGTTGGTCTCCTGGTGGACGACATCGACGAGCCGGTACCTGCCGGCGACCAACTCGTGCGTGAAGACATGCGCCTTGACCATGGTCATCCCTCGCCGTACCCCTGGGTCTCACCTTTCACAGAGGTACGGGGAGCGCGACGGGGTGCGTTCAAAGGATCCGCAAATCATCGGCGCCCGCGGGCATTTGTTCATGCGGGGTTCGCTGAATTCGCGGAAGTCCTCTGGCTCTGACCGGAATTCGAGAGCGGCATTCGGAGGGGAGCATTCACAGGCCAACGACGGAAACTCAGCCCACTCCGAAGCGTTCCGCCCACCCCATGACATCGCTGGTCGTCGCATTGCCCCCGCACACGACCAGTCCGAGCCGTGCGTCCTCACCGACCCGCTCCAGGACCTGGCGGGCCGCGGGCAGCAGACAGCCCGCCGCGGGTTCGGCCCACACCTTGGCATGGTCGGCGAGGTCGAGCGTGCCCTGCACCGCCTCCCGGTCCGGCACCACGAGCACCTCGTGGACCAGCGCGGACACATGGTCGTAGGTCAGTTGCGAAACGGCCGGTGCGCTGAGCGTGCTCACCACGGACGACAGGGTGACCGGCACCGGCCCGCCCGCCGCCAGTGCCGCCGACATGGCCTGCGCACCCTCGGTCTCCACACCCCAGATCCGCACCTCGGGCCGCCGCTCCCGCAGTGCCGTCGCGACGCCGGAGATCAGCCCGCCGCCCCCGACGCTGACGAGCACGTCGGTGACCTCACCCGCGTCGGCGGCGAACTCCAGCCCGACGGTGCCCTGTCCGGCGACGACCACCGGGTCGTCGAAGGGGTGGACCAGCGTCAGACCCTCCTCCTGGAGCGGCTTCATCAGCGCGAACGCCTCGCTCATGTCCTCGGCCAGCCGCACCGACGCTCCCGTGGCCTGAGCGATCTCGATGGAACGGGCGGGCGCCGAGCGCGGCATGACCACCGTGGCCTTCACATCGAGGGCGGCGGCCATGACCGCGAGGGCGATCCCGTGGTTGCCGCCGCTGACCGCCACGACTCCGGCGGCCCGCTCAGCGGGACTCAGCGAGAGCAGCTTCGCCGTCGCCCCGCGCGCCTTGAACGAACCCGTGCGCTGCAGCAGTTCGAGCTTGACGGTGACCGGGACGCCGAGCAGGTCGGCCAGTCCCGGGCTCGGCAGCGTCGGCGTACGCACGACATGCCCGGCGATGCGCTCGGCCACGGCTTCGACCTCGGAGATCCCGATCAAGACAGTCACCCTTCCCGGCACGGGAGACGAGGACCCGCACCGCTTCGCACCCTGACGCGGCGGACGGCGTAGGTCAAACGGGTTGGCGTGTCAGAGATCCCGCCGCACCAGATACTCCAGCAAGGACCGCAGCTCCTCCACCGGCCGTGGTGGAAGTGCCGCGTCGGCGAGGGCCGCCTCCACCGCGGCGATGTGCGCCCGCGCCTCGGCCAGTGCCTCAGTCCGGCCGCCCAGCGTCTCGATCAGCGCGGCCGCCTCCTCCGGGTCCCCGCCCGCATCCAGCAGTGCGCCGAGTCGGCGGGACCCGGGGTCGCCCGAGTCGAGTGCGGCCAGCACCGGGAACGTCTTCTTCCGTTCCCGCAGATCGCCGTGCACGGGCTTCCCGGTGACCGCGGGGTCGCCCCAGATGCCCAGGACGTCGTCGACGACCTGGAAGGCGATCCCGAGGTGCCGCCCTGCCCGGTCGAGAGCGTCGACCAGCGACGGCTCCGCGCCGCCGAGCAGAGCACCGAGTGCGACTGCGCAGCCGAGCAGGGCGCCCGTCTTGTGCTCGGCCATCGCCCGGTACTCCTGCGGCCGCACCCGCTGCGGCCCCGTCCACGGGCGGGTGGCGAACAACAGGTCGTCCGCCTGGCCGCGCACCAGGTCACCCAGCGCCACCGACAGCACCCGCACCGCCTGCGGCCCGCCGGGGGCCGCGGCGAGGGTCTCGACGGCCAGCGCGAACAGGGCGTCGCCCGCGAGGACGGCGGGCCCGGTGCCGTACGCCTTCCAGACGGTGGGGCGCCGGCGCCGGGCCGCGTCGCCGTCCATGATGTCGTCGTGCAGGAGAGAGAAGGTGTGCACCAGCTCCACCGCGACCGCCGCCGGTACCCCGGCCCGCCCGTCCGCGCCCGCGGCCTCGGCTGCGAGCACGGCCAGCGCCTGTCGCACCCCCTTCCCGCCGGACGCGCCGGTCGGGGCACCGCCCACCTCGCACCAGCCGAAGGAGTAGGCGGCCATCTCACCCACCCACGGATGTGTCCGTCCCACGGCCTCCACCAGCGCCGGCCGCACCAACTCGCGGCAGCGTTCGAGTACTCGGGGCGCCTGGGCCGGTGCCCGCAGCGTCGTGGGAAGCGCGGTCACCGCACGACCTCCGCGGCCACGCCGAACTCCTGCTGCGCCCGCGCCACCATCTCCCGCGCATGCCGCAGCCCTATCCGCTCCAGCTCATCCGCCAGGTCGGCGAGGTCGGCTGCCGTCTCGGCGCGGTCGCGGCCAAGCCGGGCCAGGGCCTTGGTCAGCCCCAGCCGCGCCAGCGCCTGCCCGCGCGGCTCGCTCATCGCACGGAACTCCGCAAGAGCCTGCTCGTACAGGTCCCGGGCCTCCTCCCAACGCCCCGCCCGGTACAGGACGTTGCCGCGCATCTTGTGGTTGTAGGCCAGCGCGCTGGACAGCTTCATCGCCCGGCAGGTCGTCTCCGCCTCGGACAGCAGTGTCAGCGCCCGCTCGACGTCCCCGTCCCGTACGGACACGATGTCGGCGAGCCCGCGCAGCGCCCACGCGTGGCCGCGCCGGTCGTCGGCGCACGCGGCTATCTCGGCCGCCTCCTCGAACAGGGCGTAGGCGGTGTCGTACTCGCCCGTGTTGCGGTGGATCTGCGCGATGCCCTCCAGCGCCCACACTGTGTGCCGCGCCTCGCCGCGCCGCCGGGCCTCCGCCAGCAGCTGCTCGTGCAGCCTGCGGACGGCCTGGTAGTCGCCCTGGATGCGGCCGGTCTCGGCAAGGCCCGCGAGGGAGTAGCCGCGTACGACCACGTCTCCGCCGCGTTCGCCGAGTTCGGCCGCGAGCCCCAGCAGCCGCCAGGCGAGCGGGAAGGCGCCGCGCTGCCGGGCCAGGGTGCCGCCGCTCCACAGCGCCCACGCCATCGCGGCCGTGTCCCCGGCCGCGCGGGCCGCACGGTAGCTCGCCTTCCAGGCCCGGTCGGCGTCCCCGACCTGCCCCAGCCGGCGGTGCGCCTCGGCCACCGCGAGACCGGACCGGGCCACCTCCCCTTGCCGTCCGGCCCGCTCGGCCGCTCTCAGCTCCCGTGTACCGGCGGCCAGTACGTCGGTCAGCGAGGAGTTCACGGAGAGGGCGGTCAGGGCGCCCTGGTATTCCGGGGCGAATGCCTTGCCGTACATGGATCCCTTTCGGTGGTCTGTATACACCCCGTCTATACGTTCTATGTATACATGGCGTGTATAGCCCGTCGAAAATGAGCCCTGACCCATGGGGCCAGGGCGTTTCACCTGTTGGGGATCAAGACGTCGTCGGCGCCGGAGAGGTTGCTCCTGAGGCGCAGATCACTCCTTGGGACTCAGTGCTGCTGGGCCTTCTGCGGCGTCGCCTCGCTCGGCCGTACGACCACATAGCCGTCGCCCTGCAGCATCAGCTGCACGGCCTCCCCGCTGCCACCGCGCAGCATCGACCCGATGGACTGCGAACGGTGCAGCGAGGTCTGCAGACCTGCGGTCCAGCCGACCACCGCGTCCGTGTCGACGTACACCGGGAACTGCCCCGAGACCGGGATGACCAGCGGATTGCCCTCGCACACCAGGCCCAGCCGACCCTGCCCGGTGAAGACACTGTTGAACAGGCCGCCGCCGGCGATGCCCGCGCCCTTCACCGTCGCGATCCGGTACGACAACGAGGCGTCGAAACACAGGACGTTGCGGCCGTTGACGGTGAACTCGTCACCGGGGTCGACCTCGACGATGAAACAGTTCTGCGCCTCGTGCGCGAACCAGGCCTCGCCCTGCCCGCGCACCGCCATCAGCGGCAGCCCCTCGCCGGTGACCGCGCGCTTGAGCATGCCGCCCACGCCCTGGCCCTTGCGCTCGAACTGGAGGTTGCCGCGGTAGGCGACCATCGCGCCCTGGCGGGCGAGCATCTCGCCGTTGACC
This sequence comes from Streptomyces sp. NPDC001157, assembly GCF_053598255.1. Lineage (NCBI taxonomy): Bacteria > Bacillati > Actinomycetota > Actinomycetes > Kitasatosporales > Streptomycetaceae > Streptomyces > Streptomyces sp. NPDC001157. The sequence continues at coordinate 58,390 of NZ_JBSFJW010000002.1, read as the reverse complement.
GCGTATTTGATGCACTTGGCGTTCTCGATCGTCATGCCGGGCGCGGTGGCCGGCTGGACCATGTGCTCGCTGGAAAAGAGGGAACCCTTCATGCGGGCATCCTGTCCCGGAAGATTCCGTTCCGCCAAGATCACGGGGAGGGTTGGTTTCCGGTGGTCAGGCGCCGAACAGCTGGGTCCAGTACATGCCTGCCGGGCCGCCGCCCGCGAACCCGATCCCGATGTGTGTGAAGTCGGGCTTGAGGATGTTGGCGCGATGGCCGGGACTGTTCATCCAGCCGTCCACGACCTCGGCGGGGGAGCGCTGACCGCAGGCTATGTTCTCGCCGATCGAGCGCCGTTGTGCACCTGCAGCCACGGCCCGGTCCCAGGGTTGGCATCCGTCCGGTGATGTGTGCGAGTAGAAGGCGCGGGCCACCATGTCCGCGCTGTGCGCCTGCGCCGCCGTGGTGAGGACGGGGTCGGTGGCCAGAGGCGGCAGACCGGCGACGGCGCGCTCGCGGTTGGTGAGGCTGACGACCTCGGCCGCCGTCCGTGCCAGGTCGCCCGGGCCGAGCGGCCTGGCCCACAGCGCGGTCCAGTAGATGTCGCCCGACCGGCCGTTGCCGATGTACGCCAGGCCGGCATGCACAAAGGCCGGGTCGCACAGGGTGCGACCGGACTGCTCGTCGGTCAGGCAGTACTGGACGAACTCGGCCGGCGTATGCGGACCGGAGACCAGGTGCTCGCCGACGGTGAGATACGTGTACCCGGCGGCCGTGACGCGCTGGTGGACCGAGAGGCCGTCCCGGGCCTCGACACCGAGACGGCCTGCCGAGGCCATGGCGCAGGCATGGGCGCGCGCCGCCGAGGTGAGGCGGGCGTCGAGGGCAACGGGCGGTGAACCGGCCGCGGCACGGGCGGAGTTGACCAGGCCGAGAAAGCCGTTCGGATCGGGGGAGGGCGGTGCGGCGGGTGCGGCCGGGGCAGGGGAGTGGGAGCGGGGCCGGGGGACCGGCGGTGGCGCTCCTCGCGTCGCAGAGCCGGGCTGCGCCCCGGGTGTCGTCGCCGGTGCTGTCCCGGTCCCTTCGTCGAGGACATCCACGCCGAAGTCCCGCGCAAGTCCGGCAAGCCCGTCGGCGTAGCCCTGCCCCAGAGCCCGCAGCTTCCAGCCGCCGCCCCGGCGGTAGATCTCAGCGAGCAGCAGCACCGTCTCCTGGCCCGGGCGTGGCGGGGCGAAGCGGGCGAGCGGGCGGCCGCCCGCAGTCGAGACGTGGAGTGTGGGGGCGGGTAGGAGGCCCAGGGGAGTACCGGCCTCGGCAGGGCTGACGACCACCGTGACCCTGGTGGCTCCCGGGCGCAGCCCCGGCGGGTCGACCGTGAGGATGGCGCCGTCGAGTCGGGCGCCAGGGGTGGAGGGCTGGTTGTAGAACACGAAGTCGCCGTCGCCGCGGACCCTGCCTTCGTCGTCCGTGATCAGCGCGGACACATCGAAGGGGCCGGGCACTCGGACGGTCAAGGCACCGTCCGGAAGGGGCATGTTGCCCCCGGGCACCAACTCGCTCATCCCCGCCGCCCCGGTGTCGTCGCTCACTCCTCGATGGGCTCCACCGGACAACGTCCACCGGGGCGGCCGGGTTCCCGTCGGCTCAGTGCCGGGCGATGGCGGGAGCGATGTCCTCGTGGCGCTCGACGGGCGGAGCGGCGCGCCGTACCTTCGGCTGCTTGCCGCAGAACGCGGACTCCATGGTGCCCAGCATCGTGTTGAGCACGGCAACGTTGTTGGACGTGGTGGCCACGGCCGCGAAGCTGCGCAGGCCGTCCTTCGTGGCGAACGCGTACGTGTAGTAGCCCTGGACGACGCCCGTGTGCCCGTACACCGGGACCCCGCAGGACAGATCGCGGCGCCCCAGCCCCAGCCCGTACCCCTGTGTGCTGCTGACCGGCACCATGCGCTCCATCTGCCGCAGCTGCGCCGGCGAGGTCAACCGGCCGCCGAGCAGTGCGGAGAGGAAGGTGTTCAGATCCTGTGTGGTGGAGATGAGCGCGCCCGAGCTCTGCGCCCAGGACATCGTCTGCTCGGTGGCGTCCACCAGGGGGGCGCCCTTCTGGTCCGGAGTGAGATAGCCCCTGGCATGGCGGCCGGGGATCTGCGTGCCGGGGTGCACGTAGAAGGTGTCGCGCAGTTTCAGCGGCTTGATGATGCGGTTCTCGTACTCCGTCCCTACGGAGTGACCGGTCAGCTTCTCGATGAGCATGCCGGCGACGACGAAGTTGGTGTTGGAGTACGAGAACGAGCCCGGGGCGCTGGTGCGCGGGTGCCACAGCGAGCGCTTCACGAGCTCGCGGTAGGTGAAGACCTTGCTGCGGACCTCCTGGAAGCCGGGGACCGTCTTCGCGAACATGGTGTTGGTGTAGTCGTACAGACCGCTTCGGTGGCCCAGGATCTCACGCACTGTGATCGTGCGGTCCGGCAGCAGCCCCGGCAGATATCGGTCGACCGGGGCGTCGAGTCTCAGCTTGCCCTCGTCGGCCAGTTGCAACAGCACGACGGTCGTGAAGGTCTTGGTGACACTGCCGATGCGGAACCGGTCGGCGGTGCTGATCGCCCGTCTGCTCCCGCGGTCGGCGACGCCCATGGCGGCCCATTCGACCCGGCCGTGGTCGTCGAGCCGGGCGATCGCACCCGGTGCGCCCTGCTGCAGCGCGGTGACGAGGCGGCCTTGAAGGCCGGCCAGGTCGGGCCTGGGCAGCGGCAGGGTGGAGGTGGCGTGTGAGGGGACCGCGAGCAGGGAGAGCACGACCGTTCCCAGGACCGTGCCCTTGGATGCGAGATGAGTCACATTCACGTGAGGCAACTTTCTTCCGTGTCGTCACATCTCCACAGTCGACGCACAGTTGGTCACCCACTGATCACTGAGCGATGTGGATTTGCAAAGCATTGCCATATATCGCACGGAAAGCGATATTTTAGTCTTTGCATGGACATGACTCGTCCAAAAGGGTTTCTTGCCGGGGTCCGACCAGCCCCCATGGCGCTCAACGGCCTCATGCGTCAAGGCAGTTGGTGATCCCGGCCGCCTTGCAAGGAAGGAACCCTCATCAGTGCGTAGACCGCACATACCCAGCGTGGCGGTTGCCGTCGCCGTGACGACGGCCGCCACGGGCCTGGCCGGCACCGCCTTCGGCACCACCACGGGGACGAGTCACGCCGCTGCCACCGCCGGCACCTCGGCCGCGTCCGTGGTGTCCGCCGCCCGCGCCGCCGCCTTCGCCCACTCCTCGGCGACCGGCGTGTCCCAGGGCGACGAACTGCAGGCCGAGGACGTCATGATCGACCCCGAGGGCGCCCGGCATGCCCGGTTCACCCGGGCACACCAGGGCATGCAGGTTCTCGGCGGCGACCTCGCCGTCCACCTCACCAGGCAGTTGACGTACCCCCACGACGCGCGCAACGCGACGCTGAAGGCGGCCAAGGACCTGTACGGGGCGAACAGCGCCGAGTACAACACGGTGGACCAGACCTGGGCCGCCGTGAACGTCACCCCGGCCAACACCTCGGCCGCACGCCGCTGACAGCGGTACGACGACACCGGTCCGGGCACCCCTGTCAGGCGGGGTGCCCGGACCGGGCACTGTCCGGTCGGCACTGCACTGCGGCGGCCGAACTCAAGTGCGACAATGCAAGACCGGCTACCGTTTCCAGTCCCCGCAAACAGCTGTATCTCCCGCAGGTGAGCCCGAAGCCCGTCCGGCTGGAGGAGTGGATGTCCCCCGACACCCTCGGCGAGTGGCTCCGTCACTCCGAAGGACATCGCCCGGTGAAGGCCCGCTTCGCCCGAGCCGGCCGACTCGGCGCCCTCCTGCTGCTGGCCGGTGCCATCCAGGCCGCCCCGGTGCGCGCAACCGGCGACCAGGCCCCGCTCACCGTGGTGGGAGCGCCCGCGGACCGCCGTGAGGTCGTCACCTGGGGTGCGAGCGCCGAGCGCATGGACGACTCGGTCGCCGACCGTGGCTACCGGCTCGTCGTCCACACCAGCACGGGCGGAAGCGATCTGCGGATCCGGCTCTCCAACGCCTTCGGGGACCGGCCGGTGACCTTCGACAGCGTCTACGCCGGTCTGCGGCAGGAGGGCGCCCGACTGGTCCCCGGCAGCAACCACCGGCTGACCTTCGGCGGCGCCCGTTCCGTCACCGTGCCCGCGGGCACCGCCGCCCTCAGCGACCCCCTGCCCGGCCGACTCCCCGCCGCGACCGAGCTCGTGGTCAGCATCCACTCACCGGATGCGGCCGGACCCGCCACCGGTCACTGGATGGCCCTGCAGACGTCCTACACGAGCGAGGGCGACCACACCGCCGAGGAGAGCGCCGCCCACTGGACGCAGACGATCGGCTCCTGGTTCTACCTGGACGCCGTCTCCGTGCGCCCGCCCGCCGGTACCGCAGCGGTCGTGGCCCTCGGAGACTCCATCACCGACGGCCGGCAGTCCACCACCGACCTCGACCGCCGCTGGCCCGACTACCTCGCCCGCCGACTGTGGTCCGCCGGCATCCACGTCAAGGGCGTGGCGAACGAAGGGATCTCCGGCAACCAGGTCCTCGCGGACGGCGGCGGCCAGAGCGCCCTGAAGCGTCTGCAGCGCGACGTCCTCTCCCAGCCGGGCCTCCGCACGGTCTTCCTCTTCGAGGGCGTCAACGACATCAAGGCCCGTCCCGGAGCCACCGCCCAGGACCTGATCGCCGGCTACCGCATGATCGCCGAGCGGGTGCACGCGGCCGGGAAGTGCGTCGTCGGCGCGACCGTCGCCCCGTTCAAGGGCTGGCCGGAATGGGATCCGGCCGACGAGAAGGTACGGGGGGAAGTGAACCAATTCATCCGCGGCAGCGGCGAGTTCGACGCCGTCACCGACTTCGATCGTGTCCTTCGCAGCCCCTACGACCCCGAGCGCATCCGTCCCGACTTCGACGGCGGCGACCATCTGCACCCCAACGACAAGGGCATGCAGGCCCTGGCCGACGCCGTCGACCTGACGAGCCTCGACTGCGCCGCCCGGCACCCCGGCGGCTGAGATCAGCCCGAGGCCGTCGGCTCCGGTGCGATCAGTCCCTGCCGGTAGGCGATCGCCACCGCCTCCGTACGGCTCGAAGCACCCAGCTTGGCCAGGATGTTGGAGACGTGGACGCTGGCTGTCTTGCCGGTGATGAACAGCTCTTCGCCGATCTGCCGGTTGCTGCGGCCGCGGGCGAGCAGCCCCAGCACGTCCTGCTCCCGGGCGGTCAGCGGCGAGGGGCGCTCCCCCTGGGACGGGGCGGTGGCCAGACGGCCGCGGCGTATCAGACCGTCGATCCGCTCCAGCAGGGGCGCCGCGCCGAGCTGCTCGGCCACCGCTCGCGCCTCGCGGGCCTGCACGGCCGCCTCCTCGCGCCGCTCGGCCGCCAACAGGGCCTCGGCGAACCGCACTTGGCAGCGGACCCGCTCGTACACGTCCCCGAAGCCGAACGCGGTCACCGCCTTCTCCCAGGCCGCCGCGTCAGGCCCGGACACCGTCCGCAGCCACTCAGCCTCGGCGCGGGCCAGCCAGGCCATCCCTTCTGGCCCCTGCGGGGTGCCGTCCTCGCCGTGCAGGGCGGTCTGCCGGGCGAGCTCGACCAGTTCGTCCGCGGTGTCCTTCCAGCGGTGCCACTCGCCGCCGGACGAGCGCAGCTCCACGGCGGCGTCGGCGACCGCGGTCAGGGCGAGCGCCGCGAACCGCACCGTGGCGCTGGGGCGGCGGCCCGACTCGTCGGTCAGCGCGTCGACCGTCGCCCGGGTCCGCTCCACCGCCGCCTCCGGCTCGCCGCGCAGCACGGCCGCCTCGGTCAGCGCGATGCCCGCAACCAGCGTCGCCATCCAGTCGAAGGGCCCCTCCAGCAGCACCCGCGCCCGCTCGACGGCGCCCAGGTCGCCTCTGGCCAGCGCCACATACAGGGCGGGCCCCATCGCATAGCCGCCCGCCGAGGGCAGCACGGCCGCGTCGACCGCCGCGGCACGTAGGCACTCGTCCCAGCGGCCCAGCGTGTACAGCACCAGCAGATGCAGATAGCGCATCTCGAGCGGATACAGCGACGACAGCAGCCCGGCACGGCGGGCGCGGTCCAGGCCCTCGGTCACCCACGGCAGACAGCCCTCGAGGTCACCCGCCTCGAAGCAGCCGACGGCCAGGTTGAACAGGGCGCGCATCTCCACCGGCGCGTTCCCCGCCCGGCGGGCGAGCTCCCGGGCCTCCTTCAGCCGCTCACGGCCCTCGACGGTGCGCCGGCCGCCGCCCTGCAGGATCGCCAGCGAGATGAGCAGGTCGGCCTGCGCATCCGCGACCCCCAGCTGCTCGGCCACGCCCAGGGCCTGTTGGGCGACCCGCAGCGCCGTCTCGTCCTCCCCGATGTGGCGGGCTGCCATGACATGTGTGGCCGCCGCCCACACCCAGGTCCGGGTCGGCGGCTCGGCGGGGATCATGGCGAGCGCCTCGCTGCTGTAGGCGAATGCGGCAGTCAGACTGTCGACGCCCATCAGATTGCCGGCCAGTGTGTACCGGACCCGGGCGGCGAGTTCGGAGTTGGTGTCCTGGCCGATGCCGGCGAGCGCGGCCCGGGTGAGGGACACCGCCCGGTGCGACTCACCGGCGTGCGCGGCCGCCGCCGAGGCGCGCAGGGTGAGCGTCACCTGGTCGATGCCCTCGCCCTCGGGCCGGGCCGCCGGGTCCACCGACGCCCACAGGTCGAGGGCGCTCTCCAGGTGCCGCAGCTCCTCGGCGGGCGCGCCCACGCGGTCGGCGTGCCCGGCCGCTTCCAGGGAGGCGGCGAGCGCCTCGGCCAAATCATGGCTCTCGCGGTAGTGGTGGGCGCGCTCGGCGGCGCTCTCGGCGGGGTGCCCGCGTCCGGCGAGCAGCCGGGCGAACGCGCCGTGCAGCCGGGCCCGTTCGCCGGGCAGCAGATCGGCGTAGACCGCCTCCCGGGCCAGGGCGTGCCGGAAGGCGTAGGTGTCGCCGTCACCGGGGACCAGGAGCTGGCGGCCGATGGCCTCGCGCAGCGCCGCCTCCAGCTCGTCCTCGGGCAGCCCGACCGCCTCGCGCAGCAGGTCGTGCTCCACGCGCCGCCCGGCGACGGCGGCGGTGCGCAGCACCTGCTGGGCGGTGTCGGACAGCTGCTCGATGCGGATGAGGAGGACGTCGGCCAGGCCGCTGGGCACGCCGCCCGCCTCCGTGTCCGTGGCCGCGAGCAGTTCCTCCGCGTAGAAGGCGTTGCCCTCGGCGCGCTCGACGATCCCGCGGACCGTGGCCTCCGGCAGCGGGCGCTCCTGCAGCGCGCGCACCAGCCGGGTCACCTCGGCATCCGCCATGGGGCGCAGCTCCAGCCGCTCCACGGCGGGCAGCCGTACCAGCTCGGCCAGGAGCGGGCGCAGGGGGTGGCGGCGGTGCAGATCGTCCGCCCGGTAGGAGGCGAGCACCGCCAGCCGGTGCGTGGGCGCACCACCGGCCGGTCGCTGCAGGATGCCGCGGCTCAGCAGGAAGCGCAGCAGGTCCCGGGAGGACTGGTCGGCCCAGTGCAGGTCCTCCAGGACCAGCAGCAGCGGAGCGATCTCCGACAGGTCGGCCAGCAGCCCCGCCATGCCCTCGAACAGCCGCAGCCGCCCTCCGCCACTGTCTGAACGCGTGAAGGGATCATCCCGTGCCGCGTCCCCGCCCAGCAGTCGGTCCACCACCGGGTGCCGGGCCAGCGCGTCCGCGAACCGCTCGTCGGCCGCGAGCACGCCCAGCACCTCGGTGAACGGCAGATACGGCAGCCCGACGTCACCGAGGTCGACGCAGTGACCGGTGAGGACCGTCATCCCGGCCCGGGCGGCCCGCCCCGCGACCTCGTCCAGCAACCGGGTCTTGCCCACCCCGGCATCCCCGGCGATCAGCACGGCCCGGGCCTCCCCGCCCCGGGCACGCTCCAGCACCCCGGCCAGCCGGGCGATCTCCTCGTCCCGCCCGATGAGCGGTGTGGTGAACATGGTCTGCGGCACGGATCCATCCTGGCACGCGCCACTGACAGTGCTTCTGAGACAGGGGGCGCCGCCATGGCCCCATCAGGCGATCAGGACCGCAGCTGCCGAGCCCAATCCTCCGGCACCCGCCCGGCAGGGCCCGGCGCCGGCTGGTCCGCGGGGTGGCTCACCGGGGGAGCGAGGTCGGGCCCGGACTCGTACAGCTGGTTGGTGTCGAAGTCCCAGAACCAGCCCTCGCCCGGCTCGAAGCTGCGGATCACCGGGTGGCCGGTGTCCCGGTAGTGGGCGGTGGCGTGCTTGGCGGGCGAGTCGTCGCAACAGCCGATGTGCCCGCACTGTGCGCAGCGCCGCAGATGGAACCACCAGCCGCCGGCCGCGTCGCACTCGACGCACCCGTTGCCGCTCGGCGGGACGCCGGGGTCGATTCCGTCGGCACTGGTCATGCGGGCTCCTCCGGTGTGTCGACGTCCGTCGCGGTCAGGGGCAGCAGGACCTGGAAGCGGGTGTCCCCCGGTTCGGACTCCACCTGGAGGGTGCCGTGGTGCTTGTTGACGACGATCCGCCAGGAGATGTCCAGACCCAGCCCGGTGCCCTCGCCCACCGGCTTGGTGGTGAAGAACGGGTCGAAGATGCGGCCGCGGATCTCCTGCGGCACGCCGGGCCCGGTGTCGCGGAACTCCACCAGCAGCCGGTCGTGAGCGAGCGCCGTCCGCACCGTCAACGTGCCTTCCCCGCCGACGCTGTTGATGGCGTGGACCGCGTTGTCGATCAGGTTGGTCCACACCTGGTTGAGCTCCGCCGGGTAGGCCGGGATCTTCGGCAGGGTGCGGTCGTAGTCCTTGACGACCTCGATCCGCGAGCCGATCTTGCCCGACAGCATCAGCAGCGTGCTGTCGAGGAGTTCGTGGACATCGGCGTTCTGGTACGGGGCCCGGTCGAGCTGCGAGTACTGCTTGGCCGCGTCGACCAGGTGCGAGATACGTGTCGTGGAGTCCTCGATCTCGTCCATCAACAGCTCGGTCTCGACCGTGTAGTTGAGCCAGCCGATCGCCCCGGGCAGGATCTCCGGATCCACGTCCGCCGCGACCTGGTCCAGCCAGTCGATGTCCAGACCGGCCTGCACGAACGTGGGCGCGAGCCGCCAGCCGTCCGGGATGCCGTGGTCGTCGAACCAGTCGGTGAGGGCGTCCTCCCGGTCCGCGGCCTCCAGCGGGCTCAACGTCGGCGCCTTGGCGACGAGTTCGGCGGTGCGCTCCTGGACCTCGATGAGGTTCGCCAGCGCCTCGCGCGGATACGGACCCGCGGAGATGACACCCAGCTTGTGCCGCATCTTCGCGACCCGCTCGCGCAGCGTCGCGGTGGCCCGCACGGCCGCCGCCGCCGGATTGTTGAGCTCATGGGTCAGGCCGGCGGACAACGAGCCCAGTGCCAGCAGCCGTTCCCGCTGCCCGATGGCCCGCTGGGTGCTCTTCGAACCGAAGAACAGCCCCTCCAGCAGGTGCACGGCCATAGGGAACCACTCCTGCATGATGGCCGCGAACGTGTCGGCGGGCAGCACGAAGAACCGGGTCGGCTCCGTGACGCGCATCGAGTTGTTGTAGACCTGACGGACCCGGTCCCCGATGTACGCCTGCATGGCCCCCGAGTACACACCGGGCTGAGAGGTGCGGGTCACCTCGACGTCGTCACCGCCGACCCGCCGGGACAGCACGACGGTGCCCTCGATCATCACGAAGAAGCAGGTGGCGGGCTCGCCCTCGGTGTACACGGGACCCGCCTCGAACCGCTCCACCCGCCCCTCGCTGCACAGCCGCCCCAACTGCTGCGGGGTGAGCTTCTCGAACAAGAACAGCGAACCGATCTCCTGCGGGCTGCAGGGCATCACCTGCCCGCTCACGACTGCTCCAGATACCGGTGGACGAGCATCACGGCCATGGCTCCCTCTCCGACGGCGGACGCGACCCGTTTCGCGGACTCGGCGCGGGCGTCGCCCGCCACGAACACGCCGGGAATGTTGGTCTCCAGGTGGTACGGCGGCCGGTCCAGCTCCCAGTCCGCCGGCGGCCGCCCGTCCGGGGTCAGGTCGGGCCCGGCCAGGATGAACCCGTGCTCGTCGCGCAGCACTGTGCCGTCCAGCCAGTCGGTCAGCGGGGCCGCGCCGATGAACACGAACATCCACTGGGCGTCGACGAGTTCGGTTTCGCCGGTCTCCGTGTCGCGCAGGGTGAGCTGTTCCAGCCGGCCGGAGCCGTGCGCGGACTCGACGACCGTGCGGGCGCGCACCGAGATGTTGGGCGCCTCGTTGATCTGCTGGATCAGGTAGTACGACATCGACGCCGACAGGTCCGCCCCGCGCACCAGCAGCGTCACCGACTTGGCGCCCCGGGACAGGTACATCGCCGCCTGCCCGGCCGAGTTGGCGCCGCCGACGATGTACACGTCGTGGCCCTGGCAGGAGGCCGCCTCGGTCAGCGCCGAGCCGTAGAACACCCCGCAGCCGGTCAGGTCGGTGCAGCCCGGCGCGTCGAGCTGCCGGTAGGACACGCCGGTCGCCAGGATCACGCTGTGCGCGGCGACCGCCGAGCCGTCGGAGAACCGCACGGTCCGCGCGGCCCCGTTGACCTCGAGTCCCGTCACCTGGCGCGCGGTGAGGATCTCGGCGCCGAACTTCGCCGCCTGCCGCCGGGCCCGGTCGGTGAGCTGCGCCCCGGACACGCCGTCCGGGAAGCCCAGGTAGTTCTCGATCCGTGAGCTCTGACCCGCCTGCCCACCGGTCGCCGACCGCTCCACCAGCACGGTCCGCAGCCCCTCCGAAGCCCCGTACACCGCGGCCCCGAGCCCGGCGGGCCCGCCGCCGATGACGACGAGGTCGTAGAAGTCCGCCGCCGGCGTCGTCGCCAGCCCCACCCGGGCGGCCAGCTCGGGCGCCTCCGGCTCGACCAGGGGTGTCCCGTCGGGGGTGATCACGAGCGGCAGCCGCTGCCCGTCCTGCCCCGCCGCCGCCAGCAGCCGCTTCCCCTCGGGCTCGTCCGCCGAGTACCAGCGGTACGGCACCTGGTTGCGGGCCAGGAACTCCCGTACGTCCGAGGAACGCGCCGACCAGCGGTGCCCGACCACCTTGGTGCTGGGCACCGGCCGGAAGTCGCTGCAGCGCCACGCCTCCAGCAGGTCGTCCAGGACGGGGTAGAGCTTCTCCTCGGGCGGGTCCCAGGGCTTGAGGAGATAGTGGTCCAGGTCGACGACGTTGATCGCGTCGATGGCCGCGCTGGTGTCCGCGTACGCGGTCAGCAGCACCCGCCGGGCACCCGGATACACATCCAGGGCCTGCTCCAGGAACTCGATGCCGTTCATCTGCGGCATGCGGTAGTCGGCCAGGATCACGGCCACCAGGTCGCCGCGCAGCTTCAGCTCCCGCAGCGCATCCAGCGCGGACTCGCCGGACTCCGCACGCACGATCCGGTACGACTCGCCGTAGCGCCGCCGCAGGTCACGGGCGACGGCACGGGAGACTCCCGGATCGTCGTCCACGGTCATGATGACGGTCCGCGCTGCGTCGGACGCCTGTGCCATACGTCTCCCACCCCGAGTGGTCGGACCGGCGGCCGGCGAGCCCTGTCGCAAAGGCAGCCACCACGCCGGCTCCCGCCCATCGTATGTTCGATCGTCCTGCTTCGCTCCGGTATACGGCGGGCCTCCGCTCAGCGGCGCCTCGACGAGAGCACGCAGAACTCGTTCCCCTCGGGATCGGTCAGCACCACCCACGGCTGCTCACCCTGTCCGACGTCAGCGTGCCGCGCTCCCAGCGCCAGTAGCCGGGCCACCTCGGCGTCCTGGTCGTCGGGGCGGAAGTCCAGGTGGAGGCGGTTCTTGATGGTCTTGCCCTCCGGCACCGGGGCGAAGATCAGTCCCGGCAGGCGGTCCTTCTCGGGGCGGATCTCGTACTCGTCGGCTGCGTCGTTGACCACGACCCAGCCGAGCGCCTCGGCCCACCACTGCCCCAGCGCGACGGCGTCGGCCGCGTCGACGTTCACTTGCTCCCATTCCAAGGCCATGGCAGGAGCGTAGTGAAGACTGGGTCCGATCGACCTGACGACGAGACAGGAGGCAGTCGCATGACCCGCCCGATCACCGCAGGTGTCGACGGAACCGAGGAGAGCATCGCGGCACTGCACTGGGCAGCCCGGGAGGCGGTCCGCCGGGGGCTGGCGCTGCGCGTGCTGCAGGCCTGGCGCTTCCAGCCGTACGAGGCGATCGACGCGGCGGACCCGGACACACAGGCCGGATGGGTGCGGGACGCGCTGGCCGAGGCCGTGCGGGGTGTCACCGCGCGCCATCCGGACCTCGACGTCGCCACGGACGTGGTGGCGGGGGAGACGGTCGACACGCTGCTCGATGCGGCCGCGGAGTCCGAGATGCTGGTGCTCGGCTCACGCGGGCACGGTCCCGTCGTGGGCTTCCTGCTCGGCTCCGTCGGCCAGCAGGTGATCGCCGAAGCGACGCGGCCGGTGGTGCTCGTCCGCGCGGGCGACCAGCCGGCGGCCGAGGCCGCCGGTCGTGAGGTCGTCGTCGGCCAGCAGGGCCAGCCGGACGACAGCGCCGACACACTGCGGTTCGCCTTCGAGACGGCGGCCGCCCGCGGCGCCACCGTACGTGCGGTGCGGGCCTGGACGCTGCCGCCGGTGTTCGCGTACAGCCCGGGCTCGATGCACCTCCTCGACGAGGCCGGCGGCCTGGAACCGTTCGAGTCGAAGGCACTGGCCGCCGCACTGCAGCCCTGGCGGGAACGCTTCCCCGACGTGCGCGTGATCGAGCACCTGGAGATGGGCAGCGCGGGTCAGGTGCTCCTGTCGGTGGCCGCACGGGCCCAGCTGATGGTCGTCGGCCGGCGCGCGCACCGCACGGCGGTCGGCGCGCGCATCGGCTCGGTCGCGCACGGCGTCCTGCACCACGCGGACTGCCCGGTGGCGGTGGTCCCGCACGCCTGAGTCACTCCGGCGTGACCGGCTCCAGGGTCTCGCGCGCCTTGGGCAGCACGTTCTCGATGTAGTCCTCGACCGCCGTGTTCAGCCCGATGTCGTGCTGTGCACGCTCGGACAGGTACCAACGGTGCTCGAGCAGCTCGTGGTAGATCTCCGCCGGATCCATCGCGCCGCGCAGTTCGAGGGGCACGGCGCGGACGGTGGGCCGGAAGACGTCCCGTACCCAGCGGTGGGCCAGCACCTCGGGGCGGGCCGCGAGGGGGTCGCCGGGCGCGTAGTCGTCCTGGGTGGCCATCCAGCTCTCCAGGTCGTTCAGCAGCCGCCGCGCCTGGTTCTCCTCCGCGTCCAGGCCGGTCAGACGCAGCAGCTGGCGCTGGTGGTGGCCGGCGTCGACGACCTTGGGCACGAAGGTGACCGTGTCCCCGTTCGAGGAGTGCTGGATCTGCATCTCGGCCACGTCGAAACCGAGGTCGTTGAGGCGGCGGATGCGGCGCTCGATGTAGTGGTACTTGCCCGCCGGGTACACGGACGTGCGGGTGAGCTCCTGCCAGAGGTCCCCGTAGCGGGCACAGATCTCCATGCCGAACTCGACCGGGTCGACGGACGGGTGCAGCGCCCCCGAGGCCTCCAGGTCCAGCAGCTCGCCGCTGATGTTCACGCGGGCGAGGTCGAGGTCGTACTCGCGCTGCCCGTCGCTGAGCTGGGGGTGCAGATCGCCTGTCTCGGCGTCCACGAGGTAGGCGGCGTAGGCGCCCGCGTCGCGCCGGAAGAGGGTGTTGGACAGCGAGCAGTCGCCCCACGCGAATCCGGCGAGGTGCAGGCGCACGAGCAGCACGGCCAGCGCGTCCATGAGACGGTGCATGGTGGCCGGACGCATCGTCGTCTCGAACATCGAACGGTACGGCTGTGAGCCGCGCAGATGCCGGGTGATCAGCACCGGTTCCAGCGGCTCGCCCTCCTGGTCGGCGCGTCCGGTGACCACGGCCAGCGGATCCACCGCGGGGATGCCGAGCCGGTCCAGGTCGCGCAGCAGCTCGTACTCGCGCAGCGCGGGCCGTTCGGCGAGTTCCTTGACAGCGATCACCTCGTCGCCGGCGCGGGCGTAGCGCACGACGTGGCGGGATATGCCGCGCGGCAGCGGGACGAGGTATTCGTCGGGCCATTCCTCCAGGGGCAGGTGCCAGGGCAGGGCGAGCAGGAGCGCGGGGTGCTCCGGGTTCGTCGCGCTGATCTGCAGTGCCATGGCGTGTGTGTCCTTGCCTCGCGGGTGATCGTCACCTCACCTTAGAGGGCACGCTCCTTGGCCTGAAGTGCCGCTTCACGCAGTGGACCGCGGTGCACGGGGCCGTGCCCGGGCAGCAGCAGCTCGCCGTCCAGCGCGGCCAGGACGTCCAGTGAGGCCACGGCACGGGCCCGCTCGTGGTGGAACATGTCGGGCAGCAGCTGCGGCCCCTGGATCCGCGAGGTGGGGTGGGCGCTGGCCAGGGCGTCGCCCGAGATCAGCACCCCGGCCTCGGGCAGATGGAAGGCCGCGTGGCCATCGGTGTGGCCGGGCGTGTGCACCGGCACTGGGCGGCCCGGCAGGTCCAGCGGGCCCGCCGCCGGGAACGGCTCCGGGGCGGCGACCGGCACATGGGCCGTGCCGCCGGAGCGAAGGGCGTGCACCGACCAGGGCAGCACACCGGGCCGCCAGCTGTTCATCACGATCTGCCCGACGGTCACCTGCTGCAGGAACTCCCGGCGTGCGTGCGGCACTTCGGCCTCGTGGAGATACACGGGCGTGCCGTAGGTGCAGCGCAGATACTCGGCGGAGCCCAGATGGTCGTTGTGCGCGTGGGTGATCAGCACCGCGGCGACCGCCTCCGGTGCACCGCCCACCGCCGCCAGGGACGCGAGCAGTTGCTCCCGGTCTCCTAGGTAGCCGGTGTCCACCAGAGTCATCTCGTCGCCCTCGGTGAGGATCACCCAGTTGGTGTTGCTGCCGTGCACCAGGTGAATGCCGTCGGCGACTTGCCGCACGTCTGCCTGCATGATTTCCCCGCGTGGTGAGGTCCCTGCCCGAACAGCACCAGCAAAGCAGACCCGTCCCGCACCGGAAGCGGCAGGTCCGCGCCAATCTGCGGGTTCAGGGGGAGACCGTCGTGGCAGGGCGTCGGCGCACCAGAAGCAAGATTCGGCTGTGATTGCAGCGGGGTGCCGCGAAATTCGGGCCCACGCGGAGTCGGCGGCCTTCTGCTGCTGTCGGACTGCGCCGCCGGCCCATGGCTTCGGCAGCGGTTCGTGGGCCACTGGGCAATCCGGGCTGGGTCCGCTCCGCAGGTCCCGTTCGAACCTGCGTCGCGGCCCAGCCCGTACTCGATGCGTGCCGGGCTCGGTGTTGCGCGTCAGCGGTGACCGACGTACGCGACGAGCCCGCCGACGGTGAGGCCCACTGCGCATCCGCTGCGGAAGCGTTGGTGGCGCATGCCCGGGGTGTACTGCGCGGCGGTCATTCCGTACGGTGCGCGGACCCCCAGCTCCACGCCGCACAGGCACACGACATATCCGTGACGCAGGGCGGCGGTCTCCCACTCGGGCTCGTACGGGACCCAGGTCCGGGAGTAGATCTCACCGTCGGGCGTCCGCAGTTCCAGCCTGGAGTAGGCGTCTTCGAGGCTCTGCCACGGTCCTGGCCGGCCATCGGGTATCTCGTGCAGTTCCCATCCGGGGACCGAGCGCAGGTCGGCGTAGCCGGGCGGCCTGCGTTTCATGCCGAAGTAGACCTCGTCGGGGTCGCGTCGCGGTGGTTCAGGCATGCGCAGCTCGTCGAATATGGTGGGCCGCCTCTCGTCGAGGCTGTCGCCGTCATCGTCGGATCGCGGCGGATCGGGCAGGCGCTCGTCGGAGAATTCAGGCGGTAGGCGCTGCATGCCGAACAGGATGGCGCCTTCGATCTGCGGTTCCTTGGGTACTTCGTCGAGCGAGGCGGCGTACGGCACCATGTACTGGATGCCATAGCGGCCCACGTGCGCGGCACGCCTGAACTCGAAGAGGGCAGCGGGCATGTGACGTGCGTGACCGAGGGTGACGGTGCCTTCCGCGGTCTCCAACCCCATCAGGATGCCCCCGAGCAGCAGCCCCGGGTCGTCGCAGAACAGGATCTCCCCGAGGTCGTCGACCTCTTCGTACTGACGCCTGCTCATCTCCTGCAGCCCTCCGGTTGGTTACCGTTCCGCGTCCGCGAAGCAGACGGCTGGATGTTGAATCATCCTATTGAAGGATCGTTGAACAATCCATACATTGGAACGCGTGCACCGCCAAGCCGGCGGTTTCACCGAGAGCAGGGGGTGAGGGTGGGCAGGCGTGGGTCGGCGGGTGCTGGTGGGTGCCGCAAGCACCGGCGCGGCGTTGGCGCTGTGGGCGGTCGTCCGTCTGATCGTGCACATGGCCTGCGTCGCGCACGCCCCGTGGATCGCAGGTCCTGACGAGTGCGGCGGAACCCGGGAACCGCCTGGGTCGAGGGGCGGGCGATCTTCACCACCGAAATGGTGGATGTGCTGGCCCGAATGCGAAGACTCCACATGCCTTTCCGCCGGGATTTGTGGTTCGGGCCCGGCGGAAAGGAATGCGTTTGGGAATTGCTCCGGCATTCGTCTCTGTGCGCGGACGGAGTGCACCGTCCCGTCGCGCGTATCGCGTATTGCGACTAGATGCTTGATCCGCCGCCGGAGGTGTTGTTCCACCACGCGCTGTAGGCGTTCAGCGAGTACCGCTTCTGTACGCCGTTGGTCGAGGTGATCTCAAGGCCGTACTGCATGGTGTCGAAGGTGGTGTTGCGCAGGAGGTTCTGCGACGCGGCCCATCGCCAGACCGCCGAGGCGTCGATGGTACCGGTGTTGCTCTGCTGGGCCGGGATCAGCTGCAGGACGTTCCAGCCGGGATCGGCCTGCCACACCGACGCGTACCGGACGCCGCCGATGGTCACGTCGGACGCGACCTGCCTTCCCCAGCCGCCTGCCTGCCCTGAGGCCCAGCTGGTGAAGACCATGATCTCGTCCTGGTTGCCGGACGACCAGATGTCGCTCGTCCAGTTCCAGTGGTCACTGCCGGTGACGGGAGCCGACGACGTGTTGTACCAGAAGCCGGCCGAGTTCAACTGCGACAGCGGCGTCTGGGGCCGGACCCCGATATTCGGGTAGGACTTGATCCCGCCGCCGGAGTGGTTGGCATCGACGTACCAGGACTTGATGCTGTCGACGGTCAGGCACTGCGGGCCGTTGTTCTCGCCCCAGACGTCGTTGTAGATCGTCCAGGTGCCCTGGGTGTACTGACCCCACCGGTCGCAGGTGGAGTAGACCGCGGCCTGCGCGGGAGACGCGATGCTCAGGAACCCGGCTATCACGGCGGCCATCAGGGCCAGCCGACCGAACCCGACCGACTTGCTGCTGACGGATTTAAGCGTTTGCCATCTCATGTGTCCCTCCAAGGACGGCGATGGGTTGTTCCGACCCCCCGGTCTGGTGGCGGACTCTGGCGCCGCGAGGTGTCGCTCGCCGGCGAGTCCGGGCTGGGGACGGCGCGACTCAGCCCGTCCGAGGTGCTTGCGCAGTTGGCCGACTGATCGGCTCGATGGCCGGCCCTGGGCGAATCCCAGACGCAGGAGAGAAGTGTCGAAGCGCTTGCGTCAGTGGACGATAATGATGGGATGTCTGAACGGCAAGGCTCTGCGCAGGAAAGCACATTTCTTTCACTGTCGGACATCGCTGGCGCATCGCTGTTGAATCACTTCGTCGTCGAAGCGCTTCGAATATCAGACCGCGCCCTCCACCTGGCCTTCACGGAACCGCTACTGGCCCGGGTGGATGGGGCGGAAGGTGCCGGGGCGGGCGCCATGTGCTTCACGGTGCCGCGCGCGGCGGAAGGGCTGCCTCCGGCACCGTCCGCCGGAGGCAGCCCCCTGCGTGCAGCCGAAGCGGCCGCCTCTCCGCCTCACTGCACGCCGTGCGGGCGGAACTGGATGCTGATGCGCGGTCCCGCGGCGCGTGTGGTCTTGGGGATGGAGTGCTCCCAGGTTCGCTGGCAGGAGCCGCCCATCACGATGAGATCGCCGTGCCCCAGGGGGCGCCGCACGCTCTCGCCGCCCCGCACCGGACGCAGCAGCAGATCGCGGGGCGAGCCCACGGAGAGGATGGCGACCATGGTGTCCTCGCGTGCGCCCCGCCCGATCCGGTCGCCGTGCCAGGCGACACTGTCCCGCCCGTCGCGGTAGTAGCAGAGCCCGGCCGTGGTGAACGGCTCGCCCAACTCGTCGGCGTAGTGCGCGGACAGGGCCGTGCGCGCCTCGTCCAGCACCGGGTGCGGTAGGGCTTCGTCCGCACCGTAGAAGGCGAGCAGCCGGGGTACGTCCACGACCTGGTCGTACATCTTGCGCCGCTCCGCACGCCAGGGCACCTCGGTGGCCAGCTGTTCGAACAGGACGTCCGAGCCGCCGAGCCATCCGGGCAGGACGTCGATCCAGGCGCCGAGGCCGAGGTGCGTCCGGCGGGCTCCGTCGAGGGAGCCGAGACGCAACTCGTCGGTCTGGTCGAAGAGCGAGCCCTGGAGGTGCGTGGTCACAGACCCAGCGTACTCCTCTATTCGAAAATCTGTTCCTATCATGTCCGGGTGGAATGGTGCCGGAGCCGGTCCCCGGCCTTTCGATACATCGGTGTATCGGATACATTCCCGTATCGAACGGAGGTCGGGAGATGACGACGGAAGAAACGGCCCCGCGCGTGACCAGGCGCCGGGTCCGCACCCGCGCCAACCTCCTCGACGCCGCCTTCTCCGTGTTCGCCGCCAAGGGCTTCGGGCGGGTCTCCATCGAGGAGGTCTGCGAGGCCGCCGGCTACAGCAGGGGAGCCTTCTACTCCAACTTCGACAGCCTGGACGAGCTTTTCTTCGCGCTCTACCAGCAGCGCGCCGACCTCATCGCGGACCAGGTCTCCGGCGCCCTCGCTCAGGACGGACCGGACCTGGACGTGCCCGCCGCCGTCGACCGCGTCACCGAAGTTCTGCTCCTCGACCTGGACTGGCTCCTGGTGAAGACGGACTTCCTGGTGCACGCCGCCCGCGACCCGCACGTCGCCGAGACCCTGCTGGAACACCGTGCACGGCTGCGCCGGGCGGTCGCCGACCGGCTCGCCCGGGCGCGGGGCTTCGCCGAACCGCCCGCCGTGCTCGGCGACATCGACGGCGCGGCGCACGCCGTGGTCGCCGCGTACGACGGCGTCACCACCCAACTGCTGCTGGACAAGGACGTCGACAGCGCCCGCGGCTGGCTCAAGCAACTGCTCACCGCGCTGCTCACCGACGGCAGCGGCACCGCCCGATAGATCTCCGAACGAGCTCCTTCAACCAGACCACCCAACGAGCAAAGGAACCCTCGCCATGGATGCGGACGTCATCGTCGTCGGAGCGGGCCTCGCGGGCCTGGTCGCCGCGCACGAGCTCACCAGCCGGGGCCGCAGGGTCGCGCTGGTCGACCAGGAGAACGCCGCCAACCTCGGCGGCCAGGCGTTCTGGTCCTTCGGCGGGCTGTTCCTCGTCGACTCCCCGGAGCAGCGCCGCCTGGGCATCAAGGACTCCTTCGACCTGGCCTGGAACGACTGGCAGGGCAGCGCCCGGTTCGACCGGGTCGACGACGAGGACTCCTGGGCGGTGCGCTGGGCGCGCGCCTACGTCGAGTGGGCGGCGGGCGAGAAGCGGTCCTGGCTGGACGGGCACGGCATCAAGTTGCTGCCGACGGTCGGCTGGGCCGAACGGGGCGACCTGAGGGCGGACGGACACGGCAACTCCGTGCCCCGCTTCCATGTCAGCTGGGGCACCGGCACCGGTGTGGTGGAGCCGTTCGTCGACCACGCCAAGCAGGCCGCGCGCGACGGACTGCTCACCTTCTACCACCGCCACCAGGTCGACGAGCTGGTGATCGAGGAAGGCGCCGCCCGCGGAGTGCGCGGCACGGTGCTCGCCGAGGACCGCTCGCCCCGGGGTGTGTCCTCCAACCGCGACCGCATCGGCGAGTTCGAACTCACCGCCCAGGCCGTCGTCGTCACCACCGGCGGCATCGGTGCCAACCACGACATCGTCCGCCGCTACTGGCCCGAGCGCCTCGGCACCCCGCCCACCGAGATGGTCACCGGCGTACCCGCCTACGTCGACGGCCGCATGCTCGACATCAGCGCCGAGGCGGGCGTCCGCCTGGTCAACCGCGACCGCATGTGGCACTACACCGAGGGCCTGCAGAACTGGGACCCGAGCTGGCCCGGTCACGGCATCCGTATCCTGCCCGGCCCGTCCTCCCTCTGGTTCGACGCCCTCGGCCGCCGGCTGCCCGACCCCTGCCTGCCGGGCTACGACACCCTCGGCACCCTCAAGTACCTGCGCACCACCGCGGACATCGCGGACTACGACCACTCCTGGTTCATCCTCACTCAGAAGATCATCGAGAAGGAGTTCGCGCTGTCGGGCTCCGAGCAGAACCCCGACATCACCGCCAAGGACAAGGGTGCGGTCCTGAAGAACCGCCTGGGCAAGGGCGCCCCGGCCCCGGTCGAGGCGTTCCTGCGCAACGGCGCAGACTTCGTGACCGCACCCACCCTGGAGCAACTCGTCACCAAGATGAACGAGTTGACGGACAAGCCGCTGCTAGACGCGGACGTCCTGCGCCGCCAGATCGAGGCCCGAGACCTGCAGATCACCAACCCCTACAGCAAGGACTCCCAGATCCAGGGCATCCGCAACGCCCGCCGCTACATCGGCGACCGCCTCGGCCGCGTCGCCACCCCGCACCGCATCCTCGACCCGGCGGCCGGCCCGCTCGTCGGCGTCAAACTGCACGTCCTCACCCGCAAGACCCTCGGCGGCATCCAGACCGACCTCGACTCCCGCGCCCTGGGCGCCGACGGCAACCCGATCGACGGTCTCTACGCGGCCGGCGAAGTGGCGGGCTTCGGCGGCGGAGGCGTGCACGGCTACAACGCCCTGGAGGGCACCTTCCTCGGCGGCTGCCTCTTCTCCGGCCGAGCGGCGGGACAGGCGGCGGCGAAGCAGACCGCCTGAGCGACTCACGGACGGACGGCAGGGGCGGTCGGACTGCACACCGGCTGCCCCTGCGGCATTCCCGTCGACGAGCGGTCGACGCAAGGGGATTGACCCGCGGACGCCTCCGCTGGTTCAGTGGCTGAGCCACTCATCCACCACCCTTCCGTACGAGGAGGCATCCGTGGAGGCACTGCCCCGCGAGACGATCGTGGACGTACTCGAGGCCCGGCTGCGCGAGGACATCCTGGCCGGACGCCATCCGGCGGGCAGCTATCTGCCTCCGGAACGCCAACTGGCCGACGGATACGGCGTCACCCGCACCACCCTCAAACACGCCTTCGGTCGCCTCGTCCAGGCAGGCCTGCTGGAGACCCGGCACGGGGTCGGCACCAAGGTCCGCGACTATGCCCGGCTCGGCGGCGCGGACCTCCTGCCGATGCTCGTGCGGCACGACGCGAGATGGGTCCGCGAGATCTTCGAAGTACGGCGGTCCGTGGGCGCGTTGATCGCCGAGCGGGCAGCGGTCCGGGCCACCCGGGCGCACCACGCGGAACTGCGCCGCCTCTTGGCGGCCGTACGGGACGCGGACGGTGCGGACGCCGTGCAGCTGGCCGACGTCGAGGTGCACCGCGCCCTCGCTCGCGCGACAGGCAACCGGGTCTACGTCCTGCTGACCAACACCCTCTTCAATGCCTACCTCCCCGTTCGCGCCGCCCTGCGCGGACCGTTCACCGACGCGGAAACCGCCCACCGGCGCCTCGCCCCGGTGGTGGAGGCGGTGACGTCCGGCGACAGCAGCCGGGCCCACACGGCCGCCGACGCCTATCTGCGCGACACCGAACGCATCATGCTGGAGGGACTGGCGTGAGGGGCACCTCGTTCACGGAGGCCATGCTCGGCACCGTCCGGCTCGACGGCCGGGACCCGGTTCGCCGCATCCGCCTGGACCTGCGGGCCGAGGCCGACGAGGTCCTGCGCCCGCACCGCACCACCCGGGCCCGGCTCAGCGGCCGTATCCGCATCAGCGGACTGGCAGACGACCCGGACGCCACAGGCGAGTTGGAGATATCGCCGCTGGCCCGCCGCCGCATCCGCTACCGGCTGACGTTCACCGCCGACGGCCGCGCGTTCACCCTGGACGGCTGGAAGTCCGTAACCCCCCGTCATCCTGTGCAGTCGATGACCGTACTGCCCTTCACGCTGTACGAGGGCAGTGCGCGAGTGGGCCTGGGTACCCTCCGCTTCCCCATCACCACCGGCCTGGCACCCTTCCTCCTGAGCTTCCGCTTTCCCCGGCAGGAGGAGCCCGCCCAGTACCTCGCACCGCGCTGGGACGGCAGCCCCGGCCGCACCGAGGTCTGGTACACCACCCTGACCGACCCCATCACCGGCACCGGGATCTGGCTCCACCACGAACTGGTCGCGCCCGCCGACGGATCCGCACCGTACGCCCACGGCTGGGCCGCCGCCTTCCCGCCCGACGCACAGGTCAGCCACGTCCGCTTCGGGCCCGCCCCCTGGAACAGCCCCGAGCACGGATTCACAGCCGGCGGCGTCTCCGCCACCCCGGGCCGACTGACCGGAAATGTCGACGATTTCCACTGGGATCTTGCCGAACAGCCCCTGGCCGAGCCCCTGTTCACCTTTCCCCGCTGGTCCTGGCGGCACCCCCTGCTCCCCGCCGCCCATATGCTTCCGGCGGCCCGGGCCACCTACGACGGAACCTTCAGCGACGGAAAACAGACGCTGACCCTGCACGGCGCCGTCGGCGCCTCCGCCCGCATCCACGGCCACGGCAACGCCCACCGCTGGGCCTGGCTCCACGCGGAACTGGGCCGGGGAGACACACTCGAGGTGATCGCCGCGGTGTCGACGCGGCCCGTACTGCGGCGGCTGCCCCCGCTCGTCTTCCTGCGTCTGCGGCACCGCGACCGCACCTGGCCACGCCGGGCGGAGCGCTCCGCGGTGGGCCTGTTCGGCATCGGACGGTTCCGCGCCCGCATCGGACTGCCCGAGTGGACGGTGACCGGCCGCACGCTGCTGCGCCGCATCCGCGTCGAGGTCACCCAGCCGGCCGAGCGCACCCTCGCCCTGGACTACCGCGACCCGGACGGCGCCCCGGCGGTGTGCCGCAACAGCGAGAGCGCCGACGCGAAGATCATGCTGGAGCGCTGGTGGGGCCACTGGCGCACCGAGGCCGCGTGGACGCTGCAGGGCACCGCACACGCCGAGGTGGGGGACCGATGAGCGGGCCGGGGCTGGTCGCCGCCCTGCTCGCCGACACCGGCGAGGAGGAGTGGCTCGCGCGGGTGCCCGGCAGGCTCGGCACGTTCCTGTCCGCACTGCCCGGTCCCGTACGGGCCGCAGCGGGTGCCGCCGCCACCGCCGTCGACGCGTACGCCGTCCTGCACAGCGGGCGCCGCCTGGCCGCCCTCGCCCCTGACGAGCGCGAGACGGTGCTCGCCTCCCTTGCCGCACGCCCCGGACTCGTACCGGCGCTGGATCTCCTCAAGGTCCCCGTGCTGCTTGCCGCAGCCACCGAGCGAACGCCCGCCCCGCGAGCGCCGGTTGTCGCCCCCGAGGACCCTCCCCTGAACTGCACACCGGCCACCGAGTGGCCCGCGCGTGCCACCGCGGACGCCGTCGTCGTGGGGTCGGGCGCCGGAGGAGCCGTCGCCGCTCGTACCCTCGCGCGGGCGGGACTCGCCGTCGTGGTGCTGGAGGAGGGCCAACACCACACCACGGCCTCGTTCGGCCGCCGCGCCCCGCTGGACCGCTTCACCGACCTGTACCGGGACGCCGGGGCGACCGTGGCGCTGGGCGATCCGCCGCTCCTGCTGCCGGTCGGACGGGCCGTCGGCGGCACCACCGTCGTCAACTCCGGCACCTGCTACCGCACTCCTGACCATGTCCTCGACCGCTGGAGCAGCCGCCACGGCTTCCACCTCGCCGACGGCCTTCCGGCACGGCTGGACGAGATAGAACGCACCCTGCGCGTGGCCACCCAGCCCCTCGACGTCCTCGGCGCCAACGGGCTGCTAGCCCTGGCCGGCGCCGAACGACTCGGCTGGCGGGCCGGCCCGCTGCGCCGCAACGCACCGGGCTGCAGGGGCTCCTGCCAGTGCGTGGTGGGCTGTCCCACCGGCGCCAAGCAGAGCGTGCAGCTGTCCGTCCTGCCCGACGCATGCGTCCACGGAGCGCACATCGTCACCGGCGCACGCGTCCTGCGGATCCTGCTCGACCACGACCACCCGGGTCCGCCACGGGCCGCCGGCGTCCGGGCCCGCCGGGCCGACGGCAGCGAACTGGAGATCCTCAGCCCCCTCGTCGTCACGGCCGCGGGCGCCCTGCAGACCCCGCCGCTGCTGCGCCGCAGCGGCCTGGGCGGCCACCCCCGCCTGGGCCGCAACCTCAGCGTGCACCCGGCCACCAGCGTCGCCGGCCGCTTCACGCAACCGGTCACCTCCTGGGAAGGCGTCCTACAGAGCACCGGTGTCGAGGAGTTGCACGACCGCGGGATCCTGATCGAAGCGACCGCGAGCCCGCCCGGCATGAGCAGCTTCGTCCTCCCCGGCCTCGGGCGTTCGCTGCGCCGTGAACTGGAGGGGGCCGACCGGCTGGCGGTCCTCGGCGCCATGATCGCCGACCGGCCCGCGGGCCGGGTTCTCGGCCGGGACCGCACCCTCGTCCGCTACCGCCTGGACCCCCGCGACGGGGCTCGGCTGATGACGGCCGTACGAGCCATGGGCCGCATCCTCTTCGCCGCAGGTGCCCTGGAGGTGCTCACCGGCATCCCACGGGCGCCGCGCGCCCGCAGCCTCCCGGAACTCGACGCGCTGCTCACCGGGGTCACCCCGCGCGAGCTGCACCTGTCGGCCTTCCACCCGGCCGGCACGGTCGCGGCGGGCAGCGACCCCGAGTTGTCACCGGCCGATGCCGAGGGTCGGCTGCGAGGCGTCGACGGCGTTCTCGTCACCGATGCCTCCGTCCTGCCGGGCTGCCCGGAGGTGAACCCGCAACTGAGCATCATGGCGGCCGCCCTGGCCGTCACCGAGACCTATCTCGAACGCGAACCCAGCAGCCGGAGCAGCACCTCGGCATGACTCTGCTCGGGTTCCTTGGACGCGGTCAGTAGCGTCACGGGCCCCTTGGCCGCCAACTCCCGGACGCGGCCGAGGAGTTCGGCCGCCTCCGGGGCGTCCAGCTCCGCCTCGTAACGCTCGGCGAACTCCTCGTACGACCCCTCACCGGCGTGGTACCAGCGGCGCAGTTCCGTCGACGGGGTGAGGGCCTTGGGCCACTCGTCCACCTGCGCGGCGTCCTTGGACAGGCCGCGCGGCCACAGCCGGTCGACCAGGACGCGCACACCGTCGTCCGGCTCGGGCGGTTCGTAGACTCGACGCACGCGAACGCTCACGATCGGGCCTTTCTGGGTGGCGGGTGACGTCGAGCGTAGTGCTCAGGCGTCGGATGACGTCGTATCACTTGACCCGATTGAGGAGGAAAGCGGGCCGGGCTGCCCATAACCTGGGTTCGTATGATCATCGGCCACCCCCCAGGAGTGCATGTGAGGCCCAGCCGACGCCCCGTCAGACCCACCACCGTCCTCCGCCGTGAGGCCCTGACCGCGACCGTCCCCGTCGCCCTCGCGGCACTGCTCGCAGCCGCCGGACCCGCGACCGCCGGCACGGGCGGCGCATCCGGTGTCGGCGACCCGTACTTCCCGCTCGCCGGCAACGGCGGCTACCACGTCCACCACTACGACCTGACCCTCCGTTACGACCCGCCGAGCCGTCACCTCGACGGATCTGCCGTCCTCATCGCCCGCGCCACCCAGGACCTGACCCGGTTCGACCTCGACTTCAAGGGGCTGAAGGTCACCGGCCTGACCGTCGACCACGACCGTGCGCAGTACCGCCGCGACGGCCAGGAACTCGTCGTCACTCCGCGCCGCCCCCTGCTCAAGGGCGAGGTGTTCCGCGTCAGCGTCACCTACAGCGGTGTTCCCAAGCAGGTCACCGACCCGGACGGCTCGGCCGACGGCTGGATAACGACCGACGACGGCGCCTTCGTCGCGGGGGAGCCGCAGGGCGCCATGACCTGGTTCCCGGCGAACAACCACCCCAAGGACAAGTCCTCGTACGACATCACCGTCACCGTCCCCGAGAACCGCACCGCCGTCTCGAACGGCGCGCTGGTCCGGCAGCGGACCGCGCACGGGCACACCACCTTCCACTGGCGCCAGATCGAACCCATGGCCGCCTACCTCGCCACCGCGACGATCGGGAAGTTCAAGGTCGAGCAGTACACCACCCGCGACGGCATCCGCGTCTACAACGCCGTCGACCCGCGCGAGGCGTCCGAGGCGGCACCCGTCCTGAAGAAGCTGCCGTCCGTCCTGGAGTGGGAGAGCAAGCTCTTCGGCCCCTACCCGTTCCGCAACGCCGGGTCGATCGTGGACCACGCGCCGGACGTCGGATACGCGCTGGAGACCCAGTCGCGGCCCCTGTACGACTCGGCGCCGGATCTGAGCACCCTCGTCCACGAGAACGCTCACCAGTGGTTCGGCGACTCCGTGTCGCTCACCTCCTGGAAGGACATCTGGCTCAACGAGGGCTTCGCGACCTACGCCGAGTGGCTCTACAGCGAGCAGCACGGCGGCGACAGCGCCCAGGAGACCTTCGACGACCTCTACGGCCGCCCGGCGAGCGACCGCCTCTGGGCGTTCCCGCCCGGCGACCCCGGCAGCGGCAAGAACATCTTCGGCACGCCCGTCTACGCCCGTGGCGCGATGGCCCTGCACGAACTGCGCACCGCCGTCGGCGACCGCACGTTCTTCGGCATCCTGCGGGCCTGGGCGGCCGAACACCACGACGGGAACGGGACGACCGCGCAGTTCGTCCGCCTCGCGGAACGCAAGTCGGGCAAGGACCTCAACCACCTCTTCACCACGTGGCTGTACAGTGCCGGGAAGCCGAACCAAGCCTAGAACCTGACGAGTTCCTCACATGTGTCGGTCACAGTCGACCCGTGATCATGAATAGACCCCGTGTCGCCCTGCTCGCCGCGTCCCTGTTGCTCACGGGATGCGGCGGCGGGGCAGTGGCGTCGCCGGGCCACCCGTCCGGCGCCGCCACGGCCACGACGAGCACACCGAACGTCTCCGCCCTCGCCCCGCCCGCGCCGGAGATGTCCGTACAGGCCGCCCCGCTGCACCTGCCCGGCCTGGGACCGAGGACACTGGCTGCGATCCCCACCGACGCCCGCCAGGCAGTGGTCGTCACCGGACGCGGCCGGAACTCCCCGCAGTCCACGGTCGTGCTGTACGAGCGCACCGCGGCCGGCTGGCGGGCCGGCGCGAGCTGGCCCGCACACAACGCGCTCAAGGGCTGGTCCGACCACCACACGGGCGGTGACCTGCGTTCACCCATCGGCGTGTACGGCCTCACCGACGCAGGCGGACTGCTCGGCGATCCCGGCACCCGACTCCCGTACCACCGCTCCGGCGCCTTCACCTCACCCGGCACAGGCTTCGAAGGCGAGCCGCTCGCAGGCTCCTTCGACTATGTCATCGCCATCAACTACAACCGCCGGCCCGGCACTTCGCCCCTGGACTGGACCCGTCCCCTCGGCGCGGGACGCGGCGGCGGCATCTGGTTCCACGTCGACCACGGCGGTCCCACCCACGGCTGCGTCAGCGTCTCGGAGCAGCACATGAAGGAACTGCTGCGCGCGCTCGACCCCGGCCTCCACCCCGTCGTCGTCATGGGCGACGCGAAGTCCCTCGCCCGCTGAAGCGCTTAGGATCCGCCGCGTGTGCGCACATGTGCTGGTCGCCGAGGACGACGAGATGCAGGCCGAACTCATACGCCGCTCGCTGCTGGCGGAGGGTCACTCGGCCACGGTGGTCCATGACGGCGCGGCCGCCCTGGAAGCCGCCCGCCGGCTCAGACCCGACCTCGTGGTCCTCGACCTGATGCTGCCCGTGGTCGACGGCTTCGGCGTGTGCCGGGTGCTGCGCGGGGGCGAGGAGGACATACCGGTGCTCATGCTGACCGCACGGTCCGAGGAGGACGACGTCCTGCTGGGTCTGGAACTGGGCGCCGACGACTACATGACCAAGCCGTACAGCCCCCGCGAGCTGATGGCCCGTATCCGTACCGTGCTGCGGCGCAGCGGCCGGACGGCCGGCGTACGGGAGGATCCCGTCGTCCGCACGGCCGGGCTCGCCGTCGATCCGGAACGGCACGAGGTGCGCTGCGACGGCGAACCGGTGGAGTGCACACCGGCCGAGTTCCAGATCCTGCTCGCCATGGCGGCGGAGCCCGAACGGGTCTTCACCCGGCGGCAGTTGCTGCAGTGCACCCGCGGTTTCGACCGGGCCTCCACCGAGCGGGCCGTCGACGTCCACATCATGAACCTGCGCAGGAAGATCGAGGCCGACCCGCGCCGGCCGGTGCGGCTGCTGACCGTGTTCGGGGTCGGCTACAAGCTCAGCGGCGGACGTCCGTGAAGCGCCGCATCCCGCTGCGCAAGCGGATGCTGGTGCGACTGCTGATCGCGTCCGTGCTGATAGCGGTGTGCTCCGTGGCGGCGACGGCCTGGCTGGCGGTGGAGACCACCACCCGGGCCCTCCGTGAGGAACAGGGCCAGGACCTCGCCGACGACATGCGGATCCTCGCGGAACTCAGCGGCTACGCGGCAACCCACCCCGACTGGAAGGGCGTCGAGGCCACCGTCCGGTCCCTGGCCGCGACCATGGGCCGGCGCATCGCCCTGACCACCGCCGACCGCACCCTCATCGCCGACTCGGCGCGCAAGGGGACCTCCCTGCCCCTCGGTGCCGCCGCCACCGTGGACCCCCTGCACACCGACACCTACACCGAGACCGGCGCCCAACTGAGCGGGATCGATCCCCGTGCCGTGGGCCCCTACCGCCTCACGGCGAAAGAGCGCGCCCGACTGGACGCTCTGGCCGAGAAACAGCAGACGTGCTACCACCGGTTCGGCGTCGAGACCAAGGTCGAGCACAGCCCGAGCGGCCGCCCCGCGATCGTCGGCTCCGACGGCACCGCGGCCCCCGACTACCTGGCCCAGGACTGCGGCTACGGACTGTTCAGCGACCCCACAGGCACCGAGAAGAAGGCACTCGACGACCTGACCGAGGGTGCACGCGCCTGTCTGCATCAGCACGGCCTGAACCTCGGCAGCCCGCTCTACCTGATGCTCAATCCCACCGGCAAGGCCCCTGTGAGCCGGTACGCCATCGCCAAGTTCGCCAAGGCGGACAACGCGAAGGTGATGAAGACGGCACAGGCCTGCAGCGACGAGGCGCTGCGTACCCAACTCGACCCGTATGTCGCCCCCGTGGCCGAGCTGTACCTCGGCGGCGACGACACCACCCCGCCCCGCTTCGACATGTCCCCGGCCAACAAGGCCAAGATCGTCGGTGCCGCCGGTCTCGTCCTCGCCGTCACCCTCGCCGTCACGGCCGTCGTCGCCACCCGGCTCGTACGGCCCCTGCGGGCGCTGACCGAGGCGGCGCAGCAGCCGCCGGACATGCATGTACGGGTTCCGGTGACCACGCGCGACGAGACCGGCATCCTCGCCGAGGCGTTCAACGACCTCACCGAGCGGCGCGCCCGCCTGGAGGCCCAGCGCAAGGCCATGGTCAGCGACATCGCGCACGAACTGCGCAGCCCGCTGACCAACATCCGCGGCTGGCTGGAGGTCACCCGGGACGGCGTCGTCGACCCGGACCCCGCGCTGCTCGGCTCCCTGCACGAGGAGGCGCTGGTACTGCAGCGCATCATCGACGACCTCCAGGACCTCGCGGCCGCCGACGCGGGCACCCTGCGCCTGCACCGCGAACCCGTCCGGGCCGACGAACTGCTGGACCAGGTGGCCGCCGCCCACCGCGTCGCCGCCGACGCCGCCGGCGTCACCGTACGCACCGAGGACGACGGCACCGCTTGGCTCGACGCGGATCCGGTGCGCATGCGGCAGGCGCTGGGCAACCTGGTCTCCAACGCACTGCGGCACACACCCGCCGACGGCACCGTCACCCTGGCCGCCCGCCGGGACGGCGACGAGGTCGTCTTCACCGTGACCGACACCGGCACGGGCATCGCGCCCGAGGATCTGCCGCATGTCTTCGACCGGTTCTGGCGGGGCGAGAAGTCCCGCAGCCGTCGCACCGGCGGCAGCGGTCTCGGCCTGCCGATCGTCCGTCACCTGGTCGCCGCTCACGGCGGAACTGCGGTCGCCGAGTGCGAACCGGGCGCCGGTGCCGTCTTCACCTTGCGACTGCCGGGCACCCCGGCCCCGCAGAGCTGATGCCGGACCGGCGCTAACGGTTGCGTGCGGCCGCGCGCCGGCGCCGCCTGCGCTGCATGGCGTGCCGCTCCGTCTCGCCGGTGCCGCCCCACACGCCCAGGATCTCCCCGTGGCCCAGCGCCCATTCAAGGCACTGCTCCCGGACCGGGCAGCGGGCGCACACCGCCTTCGCCTTCTCCGTCTGCATCAACGCGGGGCCTGAGGTGCCGATCGGGAAGAACAGCTCGGGGTCCTCGTAACGGCACGCGGCCTGGTCTCGCCAGTCGTCCATGAAATGTCACCTGCGATCGAAGTCGTACGTGCCCTCGCGAATGGCTTACTCGGTTTCGAGTCACCTGTCGATGCGCGAGTGAAACGACGGAAATCACACAGATGCTCTGCTCATTGCTCGCGCATGCCCCATGGGGAGCCGTAGGCGGTCAGCAGATCCAGGAACGGGCGGGCCGGGAACGCCTCCGGGCCGAGGACGCCTGCACCGGTCCAGGCGCCGGTGGCGAGGAGTTCGAGCGCGACGACCGGATTGACAGCGGTCTGCCACACCACCGCCTGGCTGCCGTACTCCGCCATGGACCACTGGTTGTCGACCACGTGGTACAGGTACACCTCGCGCGGCGCACCGTCCTTGACGCCGCGCACCCAGGTGCCCGCACAGGTCTTGCCGTGCATCCGTTCGCCCAGCGTCGCCGGGTCGGGCAGGCACGCGGCGACGACGTCCCGGGGCGAGACGGCGACCGGTCCGGCGGCGCTGGGCACCGTGACCGGCTCGGTGCGGTCCAGGCCCAGCAGATGCAGCGTCTTCAGCGTCTCGATGAACTCCCGGCCCAGGCCGTACTTGAAGGTGACCCGGCGCGCGTCCACCCACCGCGGCACGAGCAGCACCTCCTCGTGCTCCACGTTCACGCACTCGACGGGACCGATGCCCTCCGGGAAGTCGAAGACCTCCGGCTCGCTGAACGGCTCGGTGGTGAACCAGCCGCGCCCGGCCTCGTAGACCACCGGCGGGTTGAGGCACTCCTCGATGGTGGTCCAGATGCTGAAGGACGGCGCGAAGTCGTAGCCGTCGACGGTGAGGTTCGCGCCGTCGCGGACGCCGATCTCCTCGATCTCGTCGAAGAGTTCGTCGGCGGCGTGGCGGGCGAAGACGTCCGACAGACCGGGCTCCACGCCCATGCCGACCAGAGCCAGCGCGCCCGCCTTCGCCCACTCCTCGGCCTGCGCGAACTGGTCGTCGCCGAGCTTGACCCCGCACTGCGCGTACGGCCGCTCGGCGTGCGGGTGCGACAGCGACATCGCCATGTCCAGGTAGGTGGCGCCGGCGGCGCGTGCCGCGCGGAACAGCGGCATCACGAAGCGCGGGTCGGTGGCGTTGAGGAGCACGTCGCAGCCGTGCCGACGCAGCAGTTCCGCCACTGCCGCCTCGTCGCTGGCGTCGACACGGGCGGCGGAGAAGCGGCCGTCGTCGAGGGCCGCGACCGCCGCGTCGGCCCGCGCCGGGTCGTGGTCGGCCACCACCATCGCCTCGAAGAACGAACGCCGGGAGGCGATCCGGGTGATGGCGGTGCCGACACCGCCGGCGCCCACGAGCAGTACACGCATGACAGATCTCCCTGTCCGGAGGGTTGATGACGAGGGGCCCCGGCGGAGATACAACGCGGCCGGTTCACGTAAGGTCAATGGCGTTGGCATAAGGGCGCGGGAGGTTGTCATGCCCAAACCGGTGGTGCCCGAGGAGAAACGCCGCAGGCGCCGGCCCACGAAGAGCGGCACGGTCCTGTCGGAGCGGCTGATCGTCGAGACCGCGCTGCGGATGCTGCGCGAACACGGCAGCGCGGGCCTCACCGCCCGCCGCCTGGGCCTCGCCCTGGACGCCGACCCGAGCACCCTCTACCGCTACTTCCGCGGCATGGACGAGCTCACCCTCGCCATCGGCGACGCGCTCATCGGCCAGGCCCTCGACGGCTGGCGCCCGACGGGGGAGTGGCGGGCGGACCTGCGCTCGGTCGGCCTGCGCATCCACGCCGCCTATGTCGCCCACCCGCAGGCCGCGGTGCTGACCACGAGCCGGGTGACCGGTCGGGCGAACGAACTGGCCGCCGACGAGGCCGTGCTGGACGTCCTGCGCACCGCCGGATTCCCGCTCCCGGACACGGTGCGCATCTACCACGCCTTCATCGACCAGACCTTGGCCTTCGCCGCCCTCGACGCCGCCGCCCTCGCCCTGCCCAGCGCCGCCCTGCGCGCCGACGAGGACATGTGGCGCTCGACGTACGCCCGGCTGCCCCGCACCACCCACCCGCGCATCGCCGAGGCGGCACCCCTGCTGGCGGCCCGCATGGTCGACAGCGCGTATCCCACGGCGCTGGAGATGCTGCTGGACAGCGTCGCGGCGCAGCTGGCGGCACTGGGCCGCTGACGGGATCCGCTCACTCGATTGCTTGATGCAAGTCACGTCTCTATAGTCGGTTGAGTCGATTGCATCAAGCAATCCACCGTCCGGTGCCGGAGGCGGAACATGGAGCGTCGCTGGAAGGTCCTCGTCGTCACCTCGGCCGTGGTCTTCATGGCCCTGCTGGACGTCACCATCGTCAACATCGCGTTTACCGACCTCGGACGGTCGTTCCCGCACGACTCCCTGGCAGAGCTGTCGTGGGTGCTGAACGGATACAGCGTGGTGTTCGCCGCCGCTCTCGTACCGGCAGGGCGCCTGGCCGACCGGTACGGACGCCGGCGGCTCTTCCTCGCCGGGCTGCTGCTGTTCCTGGCCGCGTCCGTGGCGAGCGGCCTGGCTGCGTCGGTGCCGGTCCTCGTCGCGGCACGCGTCGTGCAGGCGCTGGGCGCCGCGGTCGTGCTGCCGACCTCGCTGAGTCTGACCCTGCCGGAGTTCCCGCCCGAGCGGCGCGGCACCGCGATCGCCCTGTCGACGGCCGCGGGCGCGGTCGCCGCGGGTGTCGGGCCCTCGCTCGGCGGTCTGCTGGTGGACTGGCAGGGCTGGCGTGCGGTGTTCTTCGTCAACCTCTTCATCGGCCTTCCCGCGCTCGTGGCGGCCGCGCGGCTGCTGCACGAGAGCCGCGACGAGCGGGCGAAGGGCGTTCCCGACGCGCTCGGCGCGCTGCTGCTGGTCGGCGCGGTGGGCGGCCTCGCCCTGGGCATCGTCAAGGGCGAGGACTGGGGCTGGAGTTCGGGCGGAGTGCTCGCCGCGTTCGGGACCGCCGCCGTACTGCTGTCGCTGTTCGTCCTGCGGTCCGTCGCGCACGCCACACCGGTGGCCGACCTCGGCCTGTTCCGCCTGCGCTCCTTCACCGTGGCCACCATGGGCACGTTCGTCTTCGGCGCCGGGTTCTTCGCCTCGCTGCTGTGCAACGTGCTGTTCCTGACCACCGTGTGGCACTGGCCGGTCCTGCGCGCCGGAGCCGCTGTCACACCGGGGCCCGTGATGGCCGCCCTCATGGCCCCGTTGGCGGGCCGGCTCACGGATCGGTACAGACCGCGTGTCGCCGCCGTGCCGGGCACGCTCCTCTTCGGCACCGGCCCGCTCCTCCTGGCCCTGACCGCCACGGCGCAGCCGCACTACTGGCCGGTCCTGTTCCCGGCGGCGACCATCACCGGCGTCGGCGTCGGCCTGTCCCTGCCCGCGCTCGGCGGCGCCGCCGTCCTGGAACTGCCGCCGCCGAGCCTGACCACGGGCATCGGCATGACGTCCGCCCTGCGCCAACTGGGCGCCGTCGTGGGCGTCGCGGCCCTGGTCGCCCTCCTCGGCACGCCCGGACCCCAGGCCCTCGGCGGCTTCCGTCACGCCTGGCTCATGATCACCGGCACCGGCTGGCTCGCCGCCGTCGTCTCGCTCGCCCTGGGCCGCGTCCGGGCACCGCGACCGGAACCCGAGAGGGCCGCCCGGCCGCGTCCCGCGCCCCTGAACGAAGCGTCATGACGTCACTGAAGGAGACACCATGAAGGAGACCGACGCCCTGCGCCGTGCCGTGCGCTGGCCCGGCATCCCCGACCGGGTGACCGCCGTGCTCGCCCAGCAGATGCTCGCGACCCGCCAATTCCGCGAAGGCCACGACTACTTCACCGCCCTCAGCGCCGAGCGCCCCGAATCGGCCCTCGCCGAAAGCCTGGCGGGAGTCTTCCAGGCCCGTCTCGACGGACCGGACGAGAAGGCGATCGCCCGGCTCGACGCGGCCGCGGAACGCGGTCTCGGGCTGCCGCAGTACTTCCGGGGCACCGCCCTCGCGGGCTTCCCGGACTGTGCGGGACGGGCCGACACGGCGATCGCCGACCTGGAGTTCGTGCTCGCGGTACGGGACCAGTTCCCGGCCGGCTTCCTGCACTCCGTGCACGCCGCCCTGGCCCGTGCCTACGCCTGCCAGGGTCGCACGGAGGAGGCGCAGGCCGCGCGCGACCGCCTCGGGCACGCCCCCGGCCTGTCACTCGTCACGGACTACCTGGTCAGCGCCGAGGACGGCCTGCGCATGACCGCGCCACGGCTGGTGGAAATGGCCCCGGGCGTGCACGTCGCCCAGGGCTACGACTTCGCCGACTTCGCGTTCGTCAGCACGGACGACGCCATCGTGGCGATCGATGCGGCGAGCCACCCCCGGCACGTGGAGGCGGCCCTGCGCGATCTGCGGGCCGTCACCCGGGCGCCGATCACCCATGTGATCCTCACCCACGCCCACTTCGACCACATCGGCGGCCTGGATGCACTCGCCGGCCCCGGAACCCAGGTCGTCGCCCAGGCCGCCTTCCCCGACGAACTCACGCTGCAGGCCGTGAGCCCGCCGCCCTTCCCGGCCCTGCTGCCGGACGGCCAGGACCGCCACCCGCACGTCGTCCCCGACCGGCTCGTGGCGCAGCCCGAGAACCTGACCGTCGGCGGGCGGAGGTTCACACTGATCCCCATCGCCGGAGGCGAGACCCGCGACGGCCTTCTCATCCAACTGCCGGACGAGGGCGTGGTGTTCACCGGGGACATGTGCATGCCCTACCTCGGTGCGCCGTTCTTCGCCGAGGGCTCGGCCGAGGGGTTGTTCGACGCGCTGCGGACGGTCCAGGACCTGAGCCCCCGGCTGCTGATCCACGGCCACCCGCCGCTGACCGAGAACTTCACCGTCGAGGCGTTCCCCGGCCTGCTCGCCGCCCTGCGCAACCTGCACGCCGTCGTCGCGGAGGACATCGTCGCGGGCCGCTCGCTGACCGACGTGCTGGACCGCGACCACCTTCCCGAGCTCCTGCGCGGGCATCCGGCCGCGATCCTCCCGTACCTGGTCATGCGCGACGGCTTCATCCAGCGCGTCCACGACCAGCGGACCGGTTACTGGAAGGCTGACGGGGACGGCGTCGACCCCATCGGCCCGGCGCAGTGGGCCGCGGCGCTGGACCTGCTGGCAGGCGGCCGGGCGGAGGCGTTCGCCGCGGCGGGGGAGGAACTGCTGACGCGCGGGGAACCGGCCGCGGCACTCAGGATCGTCGACAGCGCCCTGCTCAGCCACCCGGACGACGCGTCGCTCGCCGAACTGCGCGGACGGATCCTGCACGCCCTCGTGGAGCGGCACCAGCTCTTCAGCCCGTTCAGGTTCGCCTACTATGCGGGGCTCGCGGGGCTGACCGTGTCACCCGCTGGCTGAGCACCGGGCCCGGGCTCCATGTCGCAGTCGTACGGCCCCAGTGGCTTCCCGCAGACGGAGCAGGTGAGCCCTGACTGCAGTCGGCCGCCGCAGCCGCGGTGCAGGACCACCAGCGGCGGCCCTTCCGGGGCCCGGTGCCGGTCCCCCCACAGCAGCAAGGACATGATCACCGGCCACAGGTCCAGGCCCGCGGGCGTCACCACGTACTCGTACCGCTCCGGCCTGGTCTGATAGAGCCGCCGCTCCAGAATCCCGGCCTCGCAGAGCTTGCCCAGCCGGTCGGACAGCACGTTGTGCGCGATGCCGAGACTGCCGCGGAAGTCCTCGAACCTCCGCGTGCCGCGCAGCGCGTCACGCACGATCAGCAACGTCCAGCGCTCACCCACCACTTCGAGCGACCGCGCGATCGAGCAGACCTGACCTTCGTACGTACGAGGAAGCACGGCCCCATCGTACGTCGATTGCATCACGCAAGTCAGTGGCGGCGGGCGGCAGCGCCCCGCAGTGCCCCGGCGGCCGCCTCCGTCACCGCCTCGGCCACCGCCGCGAGCGCCGGGGAGTCCAGCTTCCACTGCTGCCAGTACAGCGGGACGTCAAGGGACTGATCCGCGATGCGGATCAGGCGCCCGGCCCGCAGCAGCGGTTCGGCGTGCACTTCGGGCACCAGACCCCACCCCAGGCCCACCGCGACGGACTCCGCGAACCCCTCCGAGGTGGGCACGAAATGCCGTACCGGACTGGCACCGCCCCGGCCGTGCCGCAGCCGGCGTACGAAGGCGTCCTGCAGGTCGTCGCTGCGGTCGAAGGCCACCGTCGGCGCCACCGCGAGCGCCTCCCGCAGCGGTCCGCCGCAGTGCTCCCGCGCGAAGTCCGGACTGGCCACCGGCACGTAACGCATCCGTCCCAGCGCGCGCACGCTGCAGCCCGCGACGGGCTCGGCGGACGACGTCACCGCCGCCATCACCAGCCCCTCCCGCAGCAGCGAAGCCGTACGCGTCTCGTCCTCGCGGCGCAGCTCGAAACAGAGCCGGGGCTCGTGCCGCACCCGCGTCAGCGCCGGGAGGAACCAGGTGGCCAGCGAGTCGGCGTTGACCGCGATGGAGACCCGGGTCGGCTCCCCGGCCCCGCTCATACCGAGCTCCGCGCGCGCATCGCGCTCCAGCCGTGCCAACTGGCGGGCGAACCGCACCACGACCTCGCCCGACTCGGTCGGCCTCACCGGTTTGGTGCGCATCAGCAGCACCCGGCCGGTGCGCTGCTCCAGCGCCTTCACCCGCTGGCTGATGGCAGAAGGCGTCACATGCATCGCCGCGGCCGCCGCGTCGAACGTGCCCTCGTCCACGACGGCCAGCAGCGTCCGTACCTGGTCGAGGGGCAGCTCCGTCAGCTCCGTCTTCACATCTACTAATGATACGTAAGAATCTTTAGCTGTACGATCAGTGATCGTCTCCGTAGCGTCGATGCCATGACCAACGCTCTGACCGCCGCGGCCGCAGGCTTCGGCACCGGCCTCTCGCTCATCGTCGCCATCGGCGCCCAGAACGCCTTCGTCCTGCGCCAGGGGATCCGCCGCGACGCGGTCCTCGCCGTCGTCGGCATCTGCGCCCTGTCCGACGCCGCCCTCATCGCGCTCGGCGTCGGCGGCGTGGGCGCCGTGGTGGTCGCGTACCCGGAGGCGCTCACGGCGGTCGGCTGGATCGGCGGCGCCTTCCTGCTCTGCTACGGTGCCCTCGCCGCCCGCCGGGTACTGAGGCCGGGCGGCGCCCTGCGGACCGAGGGGGAGACGACGGTCTCGCGCAGGCGGGCCGTGCTGACCTGTCTGGCGCTGACATGGCTCAACCCGCACGTCTACCTCGACACCGTGTTCCTGCTCGGCTCGATCGCCGCCCACCGCGGCCCACTGCGCTGGACGTTCGGCCTCGGCGCCGCTCTCGCCAGCCTGTGCTGGTTCGCCGCGCTCGGTTTCGGCGGACGGGCGCTGGGCCGCTTCCTGGCGAAACCGGCCGCCTGGCGGGTCCTGGACGGACTGGTCGCCGCGACGATGATCACGCTCGGCGGCCTGCTCGTTGCCAGAGCCTGAAGTCCACAGGCTGAGATGGCGCGCCCGAACTGTCTTGCGGTGCTGGGATAGTGAACGCCGGACCCGAAAGATGTATCGAGCAACCAGGACGCCCGTGGACACCAGCGAGAGCAGCACCGAACCGCAGACACCGGACCCGGTCGCGGTCGACCCGCCTCGGCGCGGCTGGCGCCGCTGGGCCATGGACACCCGCCCGCTGCGCATTCCGGCCTACCGCAGACTGTGGTCCTCGACGATCGTCACGGCCGTCGGCAGCCAGCTCACCGCGGTCGCCGTGCCCAAGCAGATCTACGACATCACCGGCTCCTCCGCGTGGGTCGGCGCGGCGAGCCTCGCCGGGCTGCTGCCGCTGATCGTGTTCGCGCTGTGGGGCGGCGCGGTCGCCGACAGCATGGACCGCCGCAAACTGCTCCTCATCACCAACAGCGGCATCGCCGTCACCTCGCTGCTGTTCTGGCTCCAGGCCTTCACGGGGCTCGAGTCCGTGGCCGCCCTGATGGTGCTGCTCGCGATGCAGCAGGCGTTCTGGGGCCTGAACGCCCCCGCCCGCAACGCCTCCATAGCCCGCTTGGTCCCCGAGGGGCAGCTCCCCGCTGCCAACGCTCTGGGCTCGACGGTCATGCAGACCGGACAGGTGGTCGGACCGCTGCTCGCGGGCGCCCTCATCCCGGTCATCGGCCTGCCCGAGCTGTATCTGATCGACGCGCTCGCCCTCTGCGTCACGGTGTGGGCGGTCTACAAGCTGCCCTCCCTGCCGCCCTTGGCGGGCGCGGAGAAGCGACGCGCGGGCGTGCGGGAGATCGCGGAGGGCTTCCGCTACATATCCCTGCACAAGGTGCTGCTGCTGTCCTTCCTCGCCGACATCATCGCGATGGTCCTCGGCATGCCCCGCGCCCTGTTCCCGCAGCTCGCCGCCCAGACCTACAGCTCCTACGGCGAAGGGCTCGCCCTCGGCCTGCTGTTCGCGGCGATCCCCATCGGCGCGGTGCTCGGGGGACTGTTCTCGGGCACGTTCTCCCGGGCCCGCCGGCACGGCTGGATGGTGATCGGCGCGGTCGTCGCCTGGGGCGCGGCGATCACCGGCTTCGGGCTGAGCGGCAACCTGTGGATCGCGGCCGCGTTCCTGGCCCTGGCCGGCGTCGCCGACATGGTCTCGATGGTCTTCCGCGGGGCGATCCTGCTGTCCGCCGCCACCGACGAGATGCGCGGCCGTATGCAGGGCGTCTTCACGGTGGTCGTCGCGGGCGGCCCGCGCCTGGCCGACGTCCTGCACGGCACCGCGGGCTCGGCCTTCGGCCCGCGCACGGCCGTGGCGGGCGGTGGCCTCCTGGTCGTCGCCGTGATGCTGACGCTGGCCGCGGCGATCCCGGCACTGCGCCGCTACCGCATCTGAGCCCGGAGCCGGGCCGGTCCCTGTCGTTCGGATCAGGCCGGCCGCAGGGAACTGCGCCTTGCGGCCGCGGGCGTGCAGAGTGGGGGAGTGCGTGCCAGACCCCGCGACGCCGAGCTGATCCGAACGACAGGCCTAGAGCGCGCTGCGCCCGCGGCTGGCGTGCTGTTCCATGAGCTTGCCCCGGGTCATCTCCAGCCGGTGCGCGAGGATCTCCGCGACGCTGCGCACCAGCGCGAGCCCGAGCTGGGTGTCCTCCTCGCACAGCCGCAGCACCGCCGCCGCGTCGAACTCGTAGGCGCGCACCGGACTGAAGGCCTCCGCGCCGAAGTCCCATTCGTGCGGCGGGAACAGCCAGGACCAGCCGAGCAGATCGCCCGAGCCGAGGCTCGCCACGGTCACCCGGTGCAGCGAGTTGACCCGCTGGTCGAGCGAGACGGCGCCCGAGCGGATGACCCAGAAGCGGTCGGCCCTGCCGCCCGCCTCGAAGATCCGGGTGTCCTCCGGGAAGGAGACCTCCTGCGCGAGCGTCATCAGGCTCTGCCGCTGGGGCGGGGGGAGGGCGGTCAGCAGTTTTATCGCTTTGGTCATGACGCGGGGCTCCTCGCCGAGGATCGGTTCCGGTGCTTTCCCTACGCCCATTTCAGCCGCTGCCGGCGCCCCGAGCACCTCGGCGGACGGCAGTTCTCGCCGAGAACCCCCAAGACATGAAAAAGCCCTGGCTGGACGGGGGAGGCCAGCCAGGGCCGTAAGCGGTGGCGTCAGAGGACGGTACGGTCGACTCCGGCACCACGTATGGATGAACCGTAAACCATCTGCGGGCGTTTTGCTCACTCACAACCGGGTCACGTGACCGGTTTCACTCCGTGGCCTCTTCACCGGCCGCCACGACCCTGATCGTCTGGAGCTCCGGATCGCTCGGGTCCGGCAGATACATCCCCGCCTCCAGACCGGTGCGCAGGTAGCGCAGCACGGGCTCGGTGAGCCGCTCACCCGGCAGTACGGCCGGGATGCCGGGCGGATACGGCGTGATCATCTCCGCTGCGACGCGGCCTGCGGCATCCCGGGTGGGCACGTTCTCCGCGGGGCCGAAGAAGGCGTCCCGGGGCAGCCCGGCCTGCGGCATGCGCAGCTCGGACGGCGACGGCACGTCCACCCGCGGGCCCGGTCCGAGTCCCGGTGCGGCGCGGGCCAGGTCCTTGAGTGCGGCGAGCAGCTCCCCGGTCGTCTGCCGGTCGTCGCCGTGGGTGATCTGCGCGCCGATGCGGCGGTGGTCCACCAGATGGGCGTCCACGGCCCGCTGGTCCCGCAGCCAGTCGGCGGCCCTGAACCCCGTGATGCCCAACCCGCCGATGTCGATGATCACCGGCAGCGGATCGAAGTCGTCGGCCAGGCCGGGACCGCAGAAGTCCTGCCGGTCATTGACGTGCATCCCGTCGATCTCCTCGACCGCGGCACGGACCTCGGCCGCGAGGTCCAGCGCACCACCCATCAGCTCCCTGCCGTGCAGGGCCATCTGGCGGCGCCAGCCGTCGAGTCCGGCGTAGATCAGAACCGAGGGGCTGGTGCTGCCCAGCAGATCGGCCCGCATCTTCAGCAGTTCCGGCGGGACGAGGTCGCCGCGCAGGTGGAAGACGGAGCCCTGCTCCAGCCCGCTGCCCATCTTGTGGATGCTCGTCACACAGATGTCCGCGCCCGCGTCCATCGCCCATGTCGGCAGGTCGGGATGGAACGGCAGATGGGCGCCCCAGGCCTCGTCCACGACCAGGGGGACGGAGCGCAGGTGGCAGACCTCGGCGATCGCTTGCAGTTCTGCGCAACTGCCGTACGGCGTCGGGCTGGTGACCAGCGCACCCTTCGCGTCGGGATGAGCTTCGAAGGCCGCCTCGAAGCCGTCCGCGGACGGCGGATGCGCGAGATGGCGCTGCGCGTCCCAGCGCGGATCGACCCAGACGGGCTCGATGCCCGACAGGATCAGCCCCGCCACGACCGACTTGTGGGCGTCCCGGCCGATCAGCAGCTTCTCGTGCGGTCCCGCGACGGCCAGCATGGCCGCCTTGACGGACAGCGAACTGCCGCACGTGGTGAAGAACGTGTGCTCGGCGTGCACGGCATCGGCCATCAGCTCCTCGGCACGGACCAGCACCCGCCCCCGGGTGAGCCGGTCGTCCAGCCCGCCCGATGCCAAAACGTCACCGAGGAACACCGCATCACCCAGCACCTCCCGTACGGCGGGGTCGGCGCCGCGGGCCTGCTTGTGCCCCGGCGGGGTGAACCCCAGCCGCCCGCGGCGGCGATATTCGACGAGGGCTTCCAGCACGGGCGCTCGGCTGTGATCGACTGTCATGCGCACCCGGGTTCCCGGCATCGGCCACCGCGAACCGGGCGCACACCGAGCGGTCGGAGCGGACGCCCGCTCCGTCCGTGAGCCCTGTCAGCCGGTTTTGCCCGGGGTCAGGATCTCGTCCAGCACCCCGAGGACGGCTTCGTAGGCGAGTGTCCGTACGGCGGCCTCGCGCGCCGCCTCCGGCTCCTCCGCCCGCAGTCCCTCGTCCTGCGCCCGCCACCGGCGCTTCTCCTGCTGCGCGTATGCCCGCGCGCGCTGGATGCGCCGCAGCAGTTCGTCTGAGTCCACGACATCGGTCATGACATCCGCGTACCCCCCGATGGCAGAGGCACGTACTTTTGGCCCGGAGGTTTGGCGGGCCCTGCGCGGGTGAGCCGAACAAGGAGACCTGCGGTGCTCGCGCAGCGGGAGGCGCAGTCGCTGCGAACGGGCGGGGGATCAGCCGTGTCCGAGAGGCGTTTGCCCGGACGGCGGCGGCCGCGGGTGTGGCAGGGTCCGGCTTTCCTGCCCCCGCACGAGGAGGCCGGTTCTTCACCGATCAGGGAGTCAGGCGATGTGCGAGGAGCACGGGACCGCATCCGCCCTCGGGCGACTGGGCGCGCAGCGAACCGGACCGCCGCGCTCGTGTCAACCCGCAGAGGCGCGCAGGGCGGTCGAGCGGGCGGTCACCGACAGCTGCAGGGCCACGCACACCCACTGCGACGAGGAGGCCCTTGGGGACGCCCTGCTCGTCGCCAGCGAGCTGACGACCAACGCGATCCTGCACGGCGGCGGTGTCACGGACTTCCGTGTCGACGTGCTGGGGACGGGTGTGCGCGTCTCGGTGAGCGACCGCAGCGACCGACTGCCCGTGACCAGGCAGACCTCGGATCCGCGGCGGCGGCAGCGCGTCGGCGGCCACGGCTGGCCCATCGTCTGCCGGCTGGCCCGTGACGTGCGGGTGTCCGAACTGCCCGCCGGCGGCAAGTGCATCACCGCCGTGGTCCCCTTCCGCTGAGCGCCCTCCCCGACGTGGCGGTTTGTTCCCACGCGGGCAGGGCATACGGATGTTCGTGCTTCGGACCGGAGGCGCGCCAGCGGGAGCGGCATGGCTGCCCCGGGCCCTCCAGTCGGTCCGGGCGTCGGCCTTCCCGCGGTAAGTCCCTGAAACCCTCATTCAGGAGCGAATCCGCATGCTCATCGACATGTCCACAAGCACTTCCGGCACGCAGACCCGGACGACCGCCCGCGCCCGGCGGCACGACGACGCCCCCGACACGGCGGACCTCTTCGCCCGCCTCGCGACCTTGGAGGACGGCCCCGAGCGGGAGGCGGTCCGCGACGAACTCGTCACGGCCTGGCTGCCCATGGCCCACCGGATCGCCGGCCGGTTCCGCGACCGCGGCGAGTCCGTCGAGGACCTCCGCCAGGTCGCGGCACTCGGCCTGGTCAAGGCGATCGACCGGTATGCCCCCGAGCGGGGAGCCTTCGAGAGCTATGCCGTGCCCACCATCACGGGCGAGGTCAAGCGCCACTTCCGCGACCGCATGTGGGCCCTCAGGGTGCCCCGCCGGATCCAGGAACTGCGCAACAAGGTACGGGTCGCCCGCCGCGAGCTGACGCAGACCCCGGGCAGCCCCGAACCCTCCGCCGCCGACATCGCCGCCCACACCGGGCTCACCGAGGACGAGGTCAATTCCGGCCTGGAAGCCCTCGAAAGCTTCAGCACCCTGTCGCTGGACGCCGAACTCTCGGGCGACGAGGACGGCTACAGCCTCGCCGACACCCTCGGCGCGGCGGACTCGGCGTACGACGTCGTGATCGACCGCGAGGCCGCCAAGGAGGGCCTGCGCCGCCTGCCCGAACGCGACCGGGCCATCCTCTATCTGCGCTACTTCGAGGACATGACACAGAGCCGGATCGCCGACCGGTTCGGCATCTCCCAGATGCATGTCTCGCGCCTCATCAGCCGCAGCTGCGCCCGGGTGCGCGCCGAGGCGCTGGGGCAGCAGGGCGCCGACGGGCGGGCGGCCGCGGCTTGAGCGGCCCGGAGCGAGGAGGAGACCGATGCTGATCCCTCATCCGGCCGTTCTGCGCAGGCTTGTCCACGAGTACGAGGCCGCGCTGGCCGAGGAGGACGAGCGCTGCGGCCCGGCGAGCCCACGGCTTCAGGACCTGGCCTACACCCT
This sequence comes from Streptomyces sp. NPDC001157, assembly GCF_053598255.1. NCBI lineage: Bacteria > Bacillati > Actinomycetota > Actinomycetes > Kitasatosporales > Streptomycetaceae > Streptomyces > Streptomyces sp. NPDC001157. The sequence continues at coordinate 14,398 of NZ_JBSFJW010000002.1, read as the reverse complement.
GTGCGTGTCGACGGGCACACGGAACGTGGGGCGGGCCCTGGAAGCGGCACACCGGCTGCTCGCGGCTTCACCCCCGGCCCGCCCGGAGACGCCGGAGATCGGCATCCGGTGACACCGGACATGGCCGACGTCCAGGTTCCCGATGACCGGGCGGCGCACGGCCCGGTCATCGGGAAGCACACCCGCCATACGGACCTCGGGAGGCGTCAGTGAACTCCAGTTCCATGGCGCGCACGGGCAGGCTCGGGGCCGAGCGGGCGGCGCGCGGCTCGGTGACCGAGGGCGCCGCCCGGGCGGGGCTCGCCGCCTGCGGCGCCATCTATCTGCTGGTCGGCGTTCTCGCGCTGCAGATCGCCTTCGGCCACGGCAGTCGGCAGGCGGACCGCGGCGGCGCCCTCGCCACGCTGGCGGGGCAGCCGTTCGGCGCCGTGCTGCTGTGGGCGCTCGGCCTCGGGCTGGCCGGCATGGCGGTGTGGCGGCTGTCGGAGGCCGTCTTCGGCTCGGTCGGCCCGGACGGCCGTACGCCACGAATGCGGCTGCTCGCGATCGCCCGTTGTGTCTTCTACGCGGTGGTCGCCTACTCGGTGCTCACGTTCGCCGCGGGCCCCCGCGACGGCGGCGGCCGATCGAGTGACGTGCAGTCCCGCGACGTCACGGCCAGGGTGCTGGACCTGCCCGCCGGGCAGTGGCTCGTGGGGGCGGCCGGGGTGGGTGTGGTCGTGGCGGGCGTGTGGATCGCCGCATGCGCGGTGCGGCGCGACTACCGCGACGAGCTCAAGCTCGGTGAGATGTCCCTGTGGGCCCGACGGCTGGTGGACGTCACCGGCGTGGCCGGCGGTACCGCGCGCGGCCTGGTCTTCGCCGCGGCGGGAACCTTCGCCGTGCGCGCCGCGGTCGACTACGACCCGCAGCGGACCAAGGGGCTCGACGACACCCTGCGCTCGTTCGCCCACACGCCGCTCGGCCCCTCGCTGCTCGCCTGTGTGGCGGCCGGGCTCGCACTGTTCGGGTTGTTCTCGTTCGCGATGGCTCGCTGGCGCAGGGTCTGACACGCGCCACACGGGGAACACGGACTGGATGAACGAATCCGAGTTTCCACCGGAGCACCGGCCCGTCGACCTCTACCTCGGTCTCCTGCGCGCCCGGATGGACACGGAGGACTTTCGGCAGCTGCTCGGCGTGGTCGAACCGGTCCTGCGGGCGATCGAGGAAGAGCGCATGCCTTCCGTGGACTTCGCGCTCGGCGAGGACCGCGGCGAGGGGCTGTCCCAGGAGGTCCGCGACGAGGCCGCCCTGGTCATCGCGGCCGCCGTCACCGGGCGGCTGGACAACGAGGTGGTCGAGATCGACCTCGAGGGGACCGGGCCGATCAGAGTGATCACCGATGCGGACACCGCCGCGGACCCGGTCCGGCTGGGTGAGATCGCCGACTACATCCGCGAACGGCACCGCCAGGACGAGGAACTGCGCGGTATCGCCGAGGTGAGCGGCCTGCCCACGGACCTCTGAGGTCGCTCAGCGCTTGGGTGCCGCCACCGGCACCTTCAGCGGCCGGGCGAGGCCCACCACTGCCTCGTCGAGGCGCTGCAGATGCCGTAGCACCCGGTCGGTGATGCGGCCGTAGCGCGAGCCGCCGGGCAGATCGGACTCCAGGAGGGAGGCGATGCTCGCTCCCGTCTCGACCTCGACGGCGGCCCGCTCGTCCGCGACGCGCGCGGCGATCGTCCCGATGTTGCCGAGGATGCGCTTCCCGGCGCGCCGCAGCCGCGGATCCGCCGCGATCGAGGGATGCGTGGGCAGCAGCTCGGCCATCGCGGCCAGCGAACGCGCGTGGTACGCGCAGGTCTCCAGCAGCGCGACGACATAGCGGGCGGTGTTGCGCCGGGCTCGCAGCGGAGTCACCGGGTGAGTGAGTGGCTGGGTGGCGGTGCGCAGATCGGCCAGCGCCTGGTCCAGGTCGCGTGCCTTGTCGAGGAGCTCGGCCGGCTCCCCGCCGCTGAGCTGGTCGAGGGCGCCCTCGGTGACGTCGGCGAGCCGGTCCAGGGCCGTGACGAGGAGGTCGTTGGTACGGCGGTCGGTGTGCACCGGCAGGACGAACGCCGCCGCGATGATCCCGCAGGCCGCGCCGAGCGCCGTCTCCTCCACCCGCAGCACCAGCACCGACAGGCTGTAGGTGTGCAGCAGGGTGTAGAGCACGCCCAGCGCGGCGGTGACGAAGAAGGACATCAGCGTGTAGGACAGCGGTGCGGTGTAGAACATCGCGAACACGCACAGCAGCACCAGCGCGAACGCCGTCCAGGTGTGGTGTCCGACCAGCCCCGCGAGCAGCAGACCCGCCACCACACCGAGCACCGTGCCCAGCAGCCGCCGGTACCCCTTGACCAGGATCTCGCCGGTCGAGGCGGTGTTGATGAACACGATCCAGCAGGTCAGCACCGCCCAGTACCAGCGCTGGCTGGACAGGAACTCGCCGCCGACGATGGCCAGCGCCGATCCCACCGCGACCTGCACGGCAGCACGCGTGGTGGGACGCTGCAGCCCCGTCGCCGCCTCCTCGGCGGCCTCCTCTCCGGCGTCGATCGCCGCGTCCTCCGCGTCCAGTTCCTCGCGTGAGCGGGCTGTCGACGGTGTGTCGTCGGCGTCGTCCTGCGGGTCGCCGAGCGCGATCCGCAGCCCCAGCACCGCTCGTGCGGCCTCACCGATGCCGCGGAAGACGTCCTGGACGGCGGGTGAGGCCTTCGGCAGGTTCTCCTCGTCGCGGTAGCCGAGGAGCCGGTTGCGCAGCTGGGCCAGGCCGGTTCCCAGGTCCTCGGAGACGGGCCGCAGCACCAGCAGGCGCAACGCCTCCAGGTCGCGGCGCAGGATCGCGGTCGACTCGTCCTGCACGGGCAGCCGGCCGCCCGGCGGGACGGGCGCGCCCGGCAGGTGCAGGGTCAGTGTGTCCGCCCGCTCGGTGCTGCGGGCGGTCAGCAGCAGCAGTCCGAGGCGTTCGGCGGCGATCTCGGCGTCCGCGATGCGGCGCTGCAGGAGCCGGGCCACGGCCTCGTCGGCGGTGCCCTCCTCCAGCCGCCCCTGGATCATCATGGCTGTCTCGTTCAGGCGGGCGGTGCCGTCGCGTACGTCCTGAAGCGCCTTGTCGATCTCGTCCGGCCCGGCGTCGAGGAGGGCGATCTGTGCGGTGACCAGTTGCGCCAGCCGGGCGCGGAAAGCCTCCCGCAGCCGCTGCAGGATGCCCGCGGGCGTCTCGGGCACGAGCGCGAAGCGCACCGCGGCGCTGGAGGCGACGGCGACGGCCACGACGCCCCACAACTGCGGCAGCCCCGACAGCGTGGCGCCGACGAACAGGGACATGAAGTAGACCTGGAAGCCGATCAGCCCGAGCGTGGTGCCGCGGTCGCCGAAGCGGCGGGCGTAGACGGCGCAGAAGATGAGGGCGACGAAGAAGAGGTCGCCGCCCACCACCCGGGAGTGCAGGACCGCTCCCAGTGACACGGAGGCCAGCGCCACCACCATGCCCAGCGCGAGAGTGACGGCCTGTTGGCCGCGCTGCTTCTCCCGGATGGCGAAGGTGGAGACCATCGCCGCGATGGCGCCCGCCACCAGATGGCGCACGTCGGCGCCCAGCAGGGAGAGCACGGCCAGCGTGAGGGCGATGGCGCCGACCGTTCTCAGGCCCGCGGCCAGACGCAGCAACCCGGGATCGGACGCCGCCACGAGATCGCGCAGCCGTCCCCGGACCGACCCTCCCGCTGCCCTCACGCCGCCGTACTCACTCCCGCTTCACGTCATGATCCGCCTCTCAGCATCGCACGACGTGACCGGAGCTTGCGCACCGGCTCAGGTCTCCTTCCGGTCCGTCTCCTCGACATGCGCCCGCACCTGTTCGGGCGTCAGATAGGCGTTGGTGAACTCGAAGTCCTTCAGTGTGGCGGCCTTGCGGGCCTGGAAGCCGGTGCGGACGAAGTCGTCGCCGGCCAGGGCGTTGAGCGTCCAGTTCGTCGCCACGCGGACCTTGGCGACGTTGGTGCGCAGAGCCATCCAGTGGTAGCCGCGGGCGGCCACCTGGGCGGGCAGACCGCGCAGTTCGATGCCGAGCGGCTTGGAGACGGCGTCCCTGCCGCCGAGGTCGACCACCAGGCCGAGGTCCTTGTGGACGTACGGTGTCAAAGGCTTGCCCCGCAGGGTAGCGATGACGTTGTCCGCGACGTGCTTGCCCTGCCGCATGGCGTGCTGCGCGGTCGGCGGGCAGATCGCCGACTCGTCGTCCTTGGCCTTGTCCGGCACCGCGCCGGAGTCGCCCAGCGCGAACACTCCGTCGTGGCCGGGCAGGTTCATCTCGGCGTTGACGGCGAGCCGTCCCCGTACCGTCTCCGCGTCGAGCGTGGCGATGAGCGGGCTCGCGACGACACCGGCGGTCCAGATCAGGGTGCGGGTGGGGATCACCCGGCCGTCGGTGAAGGTGACCTCCTCGGGGCCCGCCTTGGCGATGGAGACACCCAGCGAGACGTCGATGCCGCGCCGCTTGAGGATCTCCTGGGCGCTGCGGCCGAGCTTGTCGCCCAGTTCGGGCATCAGCTTCGGGGCGATGTCGATCAGATGCCACTTGATCAGCGCCGGATCGATGCGCGGGTAGCGCTTGACCGCGGCGTGCGTGAGCTTCTGCAGACAGGCGGCGGTCTCGGTGCCGGCGTAGCCGCCGCCGACCACCACGAACTGCAGCCGCGAGGCCCGCTCCGCCGGATCGTCGCTGGCGTCGGCCAGGTCGAGCTGGGAGATGACGTGATCGCGGATGTACGCGGCCTCGGCGAGGGTCTTCATACCGAAGGCGTGCTCGGTCAGACCCGGGATGTCGAAGGTGCGGGTGACGCTGCCGGTGGCCAGCACGATGTAGTCGTACGGCTCGTTGACGATCCGGTCGGTGATGGTGCGGATGACGCAGACCTTGGCCTTCAGGTCGACGCCGATGGCTCCGCCCGGAATGATCCGGGTGCGGTACTTCTTGCTGCGCCGCAGCGAGACGGCGATCGACTGGGGCGTCAGCACGCCGGAGGCGACCTGGGGCAGCAGCGGCAGATAGAGCTGGTAGGCGAACGGCGTCACCAAGGTGACGTCCGCTTCGTCGGGCGCGAGTTTCCGCTCCAGCCGGCGTACGCACTCCACGCCGGCGAAACCTGCGCCAACCACCAGGATCCTGGGTCGTGTCACGGTGTTCATCCCTCTCTGCGGCTCCAGGCGGTCTGCATCCAACGCCCTTCGCATGCCCTGGATCGCTGCTTGCACCACATCGATCCCACCGTGGCCCCAGCCGTTCCGCCAGCTGGGTGCGGCAGGCAGACGAACGCGTCGAGCACCACCATGCCCGTCCGCGTGCGGAAACGCACCGGTCAGGAGTGAACCTTTTGGATCACGGGCTGCACAGGAAGTGGCGGGATTGTGTTCGGTGTGGTCAGCGGAACACGTTGTCGGCCTCGTCCCAGCTCGACAGCTCGTCCGGCACGGTCTGCCGCGGAGCGCGGGTGCGTGCCTGGTACATCGCGTCGATCTCGAACGCGTAGTGCCGCACGATCGCGTCCCGGCGCAGCTTCATGGACGGCGTCATCAGCCCGTTGGACATGTCGAACTGCTCCGGCAGCACCCGGAAGACCCGGATCGACTCCGAGCGCGACACGGCGCTGTTGGCCGCGGCCACGGCCCGGCCGATCTCCTCCCGCAGCGCATTCTCCTCACGGGCCTCCCGGCTCGGCATGTCGCTCTGCAGGGACAGGGAACCGCGCCAGTACGCCAGGAACTTCGGATCCAGGGTGATCAGCGCCCCCACACAGGGCCGGTTGTCGCCGACGACGACCGCCTGGTGGATCAGCGGATGCATTCTCAGCCGTTGTTCCAGGGCGGCAGGGGCGACGTTCTTGCCGCTGCTGGTGACGATGATGTCCTTCTTGCGGCCGGTGATCGTCAGATAGCCCTGCGCGTCGATCCGCCCCAGGTCGCCGGTGGCCAGCCACCCGCCCCTCAGAACGGTCCGCGTCGCCGCCTCGGCGTTGATGTAGCCCTGGAACACCGAGGGACCTCGGACCAGGATCTCGCCGTCCTCGGCCACGGCGATCTCGTTGCCCGGCAGTGCCTGACCGACGGTTCCCGACAGCTCCCGGCCCAGCGGCTGCGCGGTGACGCCGCCGGCGGCCTCCGTCAGGCCGTACCCGTCGTTCACATAGATGCCGATGCCCTCGTAGAAGAGGGTGAGTTCACGGCTGAGAGGCGAGCCGCCGGACGATGCCCGCATCACGCGGCCGCCGACCGCGGCGCGCAGCTTGCGGTACACCGTCCGCTCGAACAGGGCGTGTTGCAGCCGCAGATCGAAACCGGGCCCCGAACCGCCGCCCAGTCGCTGCCGCTCCAGCGCCGCTGCGAAGTCCCGTGCCGTGTCCGCGGCCCGCTCGAACAGCGCCCCGCGGCCGGCCTCCTGGGCGACCCGCAGGAAGTTCTTGTAGATCTTCTCGAGGAGCGAGGGAACCGCACAGAGATAGGTGGGGCGGAAGGAGAGCAGGGACGCCGAGAGCGCGTCCTCGCTCATGTCGGGCTCGTGCGCCATCACCATGTTGCCGCGAATGCACAGGGTTTGGACGAGAAGGCCGTAGACGTGCGAGAAGGGCAGGAAGGCCAGCACCGAGGCCTGCTGCTCGCCCGGGGGGATCACGGTGTGGCCCCAGCCCGTCAGCAGCGTGTCGCAGGCGCTCGCCAGGTTGCGGTGGCTGAGCGCACAGCCCAGCGCCCGGCCCGTGGTGCCGGAGGTGTAGCTGATGGCCGCCGTGGAGTCCGGCATCACGATGCGGCGCAGCGAGTCGACCGTGGCGAGCGGGATGAACCTCCCGCGTTCCCGCAGGTCGCCCAGCGCCCCCGCGTCCAACTGCCAGACGTGGCGCAGCTGCGGCAGCGCCCCGCACACGGAGCCGACCGTCATCACCGCCTGCTCGTCCTCCACCACCACGGCCACGCAGTCGGCGTCCCGCAGGACCCACTCCACCTGATCGCGCGAGGAGGTGGGGTAGATCGGCACGACCTCGGCACCGAGCGCCCACAGGGCGTGGCTGAGCACCGTCCACTCGTACCGGGTGCGTGCCATGATCGCGACGCGGTGGCCCGGCGAAATCCCGGAAGCGACCAGTCCCTTGGCGAGATCCACCACCTCGTCCCGCACCTCCACGGCGGTCAGCTCCTCCCACGTGGTGGAGGACGGGGTGGGGCGGCGCGCGAGCATCGGCCGGGTGGGATCGAGGGCTGCCGTGTCGAAGATGCTGTCGGCCAGTCCGCCGGTCAGGGGCGAGACGGTGGGGGGAGCGAGGGCGAAGTCGCGCATGCGCTGCTCCTGAGCTGTACGGAGGGTGACCATGCCGACGAGTTCCGTTGTCGACGGTGGTCGAATCTAGCCCAGGTGGGTGCGGATGGTGACCGGAACCTGTGAAGTTGCGGATCCGTGATGATCAGGCCTGGGTGTGGCGCACGCAGGCCGTGACGACCTCCCGCAGGTTGCGGTTGCGCGCCAGGAGTTCACGCTGAATCTGTGCGCCGGTGCCGTCTTTGAGCAGCCGGACGCAGGTCTCCTGGGCGCGCTCGAGATCGCCGGTGTCGGCGAGCGCGCCGCCGATGTGTTCCAGCAGCGCCCGCACCACGCTCTCGGCGGGCAGCCGCCGCATGGTCACGGGGTGCAGCAGTTCGTCGGTGAGACCGGAGCGCGCGGCCTGCCAGGCGCCCAGCCGCAGCAGGCTGACGCTGTGGTCGAGGGGCGGGTGTCCGGCCCACCACTCCCGCGCGGCGGTCTCCACGAGCCCACGGGTCAGCGTGGCGACGAGGGCGGCCGTGTCGGCGTGCAGGCACACGTCGGCGACCCGGACCTCGACGGTCGGGTACTGCCGGGACAGACGTGCGTCGAAGTAGATCATCCCCTCGTCGAGGATCACCCCGCTGCCGACCATGTCCGCCACCCGGCCGTGATAGCGCTCGGCCGACCCGAAGACCTCGGTGGGTCCGGCCGACGGCCAGCGCTGCCACACCCGGCTGCGATAGCTGTCGTAGCGGGTGTCCCTGCCCTGCCAGAACGGGGAGTTGGCGCTGAGCGCGGAGATCACCGACAGCCAGGGCCGGATGCGGTCGAGGACCGCGACGCCCTCCTCGTCGGAGTCGACGGAGACATGGACGTGACAGCCGAGCACGAGCTGCTGCTGTACGGCGATGCCGTACTGCTCCTCCATCCACTGATAGCGGCTTCCCTTGGTGACGGACGGGCTGACGGGCAGGGGTGAAGTGGCGAGCGCGGCCACCGTGCACCCGATCTCCCCGGCGTGCCGGGCGGCCTCCCGGCGACAGCGCACGATCTCCGCGTTCAGGTCCGCCATGTCGGCCTGGGGATGCGTGTTGAACTCCAGCATCTGGTTGTACAGCTCTTTCTCGAACACGCCCTCGCACGTGTTGTCCCGCGCCGCACGGGCGAGCACCGCGGCGGCCAGCGCCTTCGGCTCCCCGCTCTCCGGGTGCACTAGGAGGAGCTCCTCCTCCACTCCGACAGTGCGCACCTGAGGCCGCCTTTCTGTGGCCGGGCTGCGGCTACGACGAGCACCGGGTACCCCGCCGACCGGTCACAACAACGGGGTCAGCCAGACCGTGGCGAGCGGCGGCAGGGTGAGCGTGATCCTTCCCTCCTCCACCTTCACGTCGTCGGGGTTGGTGACGTCGCTGCCGCCGTAGCGGGAATCGTCGGTGTTGAGGATCTCCCGCCAGGCGGGCACCTCGTCGGGCGCCCACAGACGGTAGCCGTGACGCACGACGGGGGAGAAGTTGGAGACCGAGAGCAGCGGGCTGCCGTCGGAGGCGAACCGCAGGAACGCGAAGACGTTGTCCTCGGCGGCGTCACCCATCACCCACTGGAAGCCGCAGGGCCGGGTGTCCTGCTGCCACAGCGCAGGGGTGCGGCGGTAGACGGCGTTCAGGTCGCGCACCAGGTCCCTGACCCCGCGGTGATCGGGCTCGGCGCCGTAGCCGGGATCGACCAGCCACCATTCCGGGCCGTGCTCCTGGGACCATTCGGAACCCTGGGCGAACTCCTGCCCCATGAACAGGAGCTGCTTTCCCGGGTGGGCCCACATGAACCCCAGATACGCCCGGTGGTTGGCGCGCCGCTGCCACCAGTCGCCCGGCATCTTCGACACCAGCGCCTGCTTGCCGTGCACCACTTCGTCGTGCGAGATGGGCAGGACGTAGTTCTCGCTGTAGGCGTACACCATCGAGAACGTCATCTCGTTGTGGTGGTACTTGCGGTGCACCGGCTCGTGCTCCATGTAGCCGAGGGAGTCGTGCATCCAGCCCATGTTCCACTTCAGGCCGAAGCCCAGGCCGCCGCTGTCGGTGGGGCGGGTGACCCCGTCCCACGCCGTCGACTCCTCCGCGATGGTCACCACTCCGGGCGCCCTGCGGTACACGGTCGCGTTCATCTCCTGCAGGAACGCCACCGCGTCCAGGTCCTCGCGCCCGCCGTGCACGTTCGGCGTCCACTGGCCCGAGTCGCGCGAGTAGTCCAGGTAGAGCATGGAGGCCACGGCGTCCACCCGCAGACCGTCGATGTGGAACTCCTCGCACCAGTAGACGGCGTTCGCCACAAGGAAGTTGCGCACCTCGATGCGACCGAAGTCGAACTCATAGGTTCCCCAGTCCGGGTGCTCGGCCCGCCGAGAGTCCCCCGGTTCGTACAGCGGATCCCCGTCGAACCGCGCCAGCGCCCAGTCGTCCTTGGGGAAGTGGGCAGGCACCCAGTCCATGATCACGCCGATGCCGGCCCGGTGCAGGGCGTCCACCAGGTACTTGAAGTCGTCGGGCGTACCCAGCCGCGACATGGGCGCGTAGAAGCCGGTGACCTGGTAGCCCCAGGAACCGGCGAACGGGTGCTGGGTGACCGGCATGAACTCGACATGGGTGAATCCCAGGCCGTTGACGTACGACGGGAGTTCCTCGGCGAGTTGACGGTACGTCAGCCCGGGGCGCCAGGAGGGGAGATGGACCTCGTAGACCGAGAAGGGTGCCTCGTGGACGGGGACGTCACCCCGGTGCGCCATCCACTCGGCGTCTGTCCACTCGTAGTGCGAGGCGTGCACGATCGACGCCGTGTCCGGTGGGACCTGCGCGTACCGCGCCATCGGGTCGGCCTTGAGGAAACGGCCGCCGTACCGGGAGGTGATCTCGAACTTGTAGCACGCGCCCTCGCCGATGCCGGGCACGAACAGCTCCCACACCCCGGACGACCCCAGGGACCGCATCGGCAGCGCCGTCCCGTCCCAGCAGGTGAACTCCCCGGTGACCCGCACCCCCTGGGCGTTCGGCGCCCACACGGTGAACCGGGTGCCGCGCACGCCCTGATGGGTCATCGGCTCGGCACCGAGCGCCTTCCACAGCTGCTCGTGCCGGCCCTCGTGGATCAGATGGAGGTCGAGCTCACCGAGAGCGGGCAGAAAACGGTACGGGTCGGCCGTCTCGTGCTCACCGTCCGCGTACCGCACGACCAGGGTGTACTCGGGGATCGCGTCGAGGGGCAGCACCCCGGAGAACAGGCCGTCGCCCTCCGAGGTCAGCAGGTGCCGCCGTCCGTCGACGACGACGCTCACCGCGCGGGCGTACGGCCGCAGCGCCCGGAAGACGATGCCGCCGGGGACCGGGTGGGCGCCCAGCAGCGCGTGCGGGTCGTGGTGCCGGCCGGTGAGCAGGCGTTCGCGTTCGCCGGGATCCAGGGCAGGCGCGCTCGCGCATTCGGCGGTGAGCGGTCCGGACGGCTCGGGGAGCGAGGTGTCACGCAGGGCCACGGGTTCAGCCTCCTCTTACGGCGAGACGCTCGATCGCCGCCATCGGTACGGGGAGCCAGTCCGGGCGGTGCCGGGCTTCGTACAGGACCTCGTACACGGCTCGATCGGTCTCATAGGCACGCAGCAGTCCGTGCTTCTTGCGCGGGTCCCAGCCGGCCCGCTCGGCATAGCCCGCGCAGTAGGCCTCGCGGCAGCGGCGCGCCCACTCCGGGCGCCAGGGGCGGCGCTGCCGGGCGGCGTAGTCGAAGGAGCGCAGCATGCCCGCGATGTCCCGCACCGGGGACTGGGTGCTGCGCCGCTCGGCGAGCGGGCGGGACGGCTCGCCCTCGAAGTCGATGACGAACCAGTCCCGGCCCGCCCGCAGCACCTGACCCAGGTGCAGATCGCCGTGGATGCGCTGGGCGGGCGGCCCCGGATCGCAGGCGACGAGCGCACCGAAGGCGGTGCGCAGCCGGGGCACGTACGGGCGCAGCGCCGGTACGCAGTGGGCCGCCGCGTCCAGGCGCTCGGTCATGGCCGCGGCCGTCCGCACGCTCTCGTCGTGAGCCCCGGCCGGGAAGGCGGCCGCCAGCGCGAGGTGCACCTCCGCGGTGGCCCGGCCCAACTCGCGGGCCTGCACGGTGAACTCGTCGCCGGCGGCGAGTGCCTGCAGGGCCAGCGCCCAGCCGTCGGAGGCGTCGGGCAGAAACGGCTGCAGCACCCCGAGGGTCGCCTCCTGCGGATGCGTCGTACGGAACCAGGCCACCGGCGCCGGCACCCGGCCGCAGCCCTGCCCGGCGAGCGCACCGGGCACCTCCAGGTCGGGGTTGACGCCGGGCTGCACGCGCCGGAACACCTTCAGGATGAACTCGTCGCCGTACACCAGGGAGGAGTTGGACTGCTCGGCCTCCAGCACCCGCGGCACCAGCCCGGCGGGCACATGCACGGACGGATCGGTCTCGAAGCGCAGCGGGCCCGCCGCACCGGGCTGCCGCAGCCGCTCCAGGAGCAGCTGCGCCGAACGGGGATCCTGCAGCGCGTCGTACACCGTCAGACCGGCCAGCGGACCCTCCTCCGCCCTGCCGATCAGGGCCCGTCCGAGCCTCGGCGAGGGGTGCCGGCGCACGCCGAGCAGCAGCTGGTAGCAGTCACCGGCCGGCGTGGCGCCGCTGGGCGCGGGCAGGCCGCTCTGGCCGGTGTGCACCAGCAGATGCAGACAACCGGGGAACAGCTCCGTCATGGACAGCAGGCCGAGGTCCGTGACGGGCCGGTCCTTGCCCGCGAACCAGCGTTGCCGCGGCAGCCACTCGCGCAGCAGCCCGGCGAGCGAGGCCATGGGCCCGGCGGCGACGCTGGGTCTGGGGCGGAGCGATGCGGTCTTCGCCATGACGCGTCCTTTCCTCGCCTCACGCTCGGGGGCGGCGGCCGATGCGGGATGCGACCCGGGTGAGCCGGAACCAGTAGAAGCCGTGCCCGGCGAGGGTCAGCAGATACGGCAGCTCACCGATGGCAGGGAAGCGCACGCCGCCGATGAGCTCCACGGGGTGGCGCCCGTCGTAGGCCCGCAGGTCGAGCTCGGTGGGCTGCGCGAACCGGGAGAAGTTGTTCACGCACAGCACCAGGTCGTCGCCGTACTCCCGCAGGAAGGCCAGCACCGCCGGGTTGGAGGAGGGGAGTTCCGTGAAGGACCCGAGGCCGAAGGCCGGGTTCTGCTTGCGGATCTCGATCATCCGGCGGGTCCAGTGCAACAGCGAGGACGGGTCGGACATCGACGCCTCGACGTTGGTCACCTGGTAGCCGTAGACCGGGTCCATGATCGTGGGCAGGAACAGCCGTCCCGGATCGCAGGACGAGAAGCCCGAGTTCCGGTCGGGTGTCCACTGCATCGGGGTGCGTACGGCGTCGCGGTCGCCGAGCCAGATGTTGTCGCCCATGCCGATCTCGTCGCCGTAGTAGAGGATCGGCGAGCCCGGGAGCGACAGCAGCAGGGCGGTGAACAGCTCGATCTGGTTCTCGTCGTTGTCGAGGAGCGGGGCGAGCCTGCGGCGGATGCCGATGTTGGCGCGCATACGCGGGTCTTTCGCGTATTCCGCCCACATGTAGTCGCGTTCCTCGTCGGTGACCATTTCCAGGGTCAGCTCGTCGTGGTTGCGCAGGAAGATGCCCCACTGACAGCCGGCGGGGATGGCCGGGGTCTTGGCGAGGATTTCCGAGACGGGGTAGCGGGATTCCCGCCGTACCGCCATGAAGATGCGTGGCATGACGGGGAAGTGGAATGCCATGTGGCATTCGTCGCCGCCGTTCTGGTAGTCGCCGAAGTAGTCGACGACGTCCTCCGGCCACTGGTTGGCCTCGGCCAGCAGCACGGTGTCGGGATACATCGCGTCGATCTCGCGGCGGACGCGCCGCAGGAACGCATGGGTGGCGGGCAGGTTCTCGCAGTTGGTGCCCTCGGCCGCGTACAGATAGGGCACGGCGTCGAGGCGGAAGCCGTCGATGCCCAGGTCCAGCCAGAAGCGCAGGGCGGCGAGGATCTCCTCCTGCACCGCCGGGTTCTCGTAGTTGAGGTCCGGCTGGTGGGAGAAGAAGCGGTGGAAGAAGTACTGCCCCCGCACCGGATCGAAGGTCCAGTTGGAGACCTCGGTGTCGACGAAGATGATCCGCGCGTCGGCATACTGCTTGTCGTCGTCGGCCCACATGTAATAGTCGCCGTACGGGCCGTCGGGGTTCTTTCTCGATTCCTGGAACCACGGGTGCTGGTCGCTGGTGTGGTTCATGACGAAGTCGATGATGACCCGCATGCCCCGCTGGTGGGCGGCGTCCACGAATTCGACGAAGTCGGCGAGGTCACCGAATTCGGGCAGGACCGAGGTGTAGTCGGAGACGTCGTAGCCGCCGTCGCGGAGTGGTGACTTGAAGAAGGGCGGCAGCCACAGGCAGTCGACGCCCAGCCACTGCAGATAGTCGAGTTTGGCGGTGATGCCCTTGAGGTCGCCGATGCCGTCGCCGTTGCTGTCCTGGAAGGAGCGGACGAGGACCTCGTAGAAGACGGCACGCTTGAACCACTCCGGGTCCCGGTCCTTGGCGGGAGTGTCCTCGAAGGTGTCCGGGACGGGCTGGTTGACGGTCATGTCGCTCTGAATCTCCGATCGTGGCTACGCGGACGACTGCTGGACGTGAAACACGTGTGCCGGGGCCCGCCCGGGATCCAGGCGCACATAGTTGGTTCTGCCCCAGTGATAGGTCTCACCCGTCAGTTCGTCGTGCGCGGACACGAATGCGTGCCACTCCAGACCGAGTTGCGGCATGTCCAACGAGACCGTGGCCTCCTGGGTGTGGTGCGGATCGAGGTTGACGACGACGAGGACCGTGTCCCGGCCCGTGGTCTTGCTGTAGGCGATGACCATGTCGTTGTCGGTGTGGTGGAAGCGTAGGTTCCTCAGGCGCTGCAGAGCCGGATGACGCCGCCGGATGGTGTTGAGTCGGGTGATGAGGGGGGTGATGGTGCGGCCTTCGCGTTCGGCCGTCTCCCAGTCGCGTGGGCGCAGCTGGTACTTCTCCGAGTCGAGGTATTCCTC